>DASVFK010000252.1:0-7959 GCA_036380095.1 Candidatus Angelobacter sp.
ATGTCCTGGGAGGAAATGCCGGAGGAGGCGTGACTTTCAGGGTGGGCAACGCGCCCTACCGGCTTTATGGAGAGGCCCGCTACCACTACGCGCCAACGGAGGGCATCAGAACACAGTTTGTGACGGTGGCGATGGGGATAAGGTATTGACGCCCTTCAGAAGAACAGATGCTGCGCAGCGCTTTATTGTGTGGGGCTGCCAGTATGAATCGCGGCATCTCAGGGCACCGAAGGCACGAAAACCTAAGGCGTAGAGACGCGACAGTGTCGCGTCTCTACCTTGAATATTCGGTCCCTCAACTGGCGTGCATGGTCCGCGCCCAATGCAAGCGGTTGCAGTTTCGCTGACCCACTATCGGCGGTTTGACCCTCGCTTCCCTGGCTTGCTAAACTCAAGGATTAACGCCACTTGTCCCGCAAAGAAGGATTCACGTGCAAGGTTACACCCGCCGTCAATTGAAGGAAGATAAACTGGTTTCCACCGCGCAAGGCGCGGCGGAATGGACGCAAAGCCACCAGCGCTCGGTGCTCTGGAGCATCGTTGCCGCAGTGGTGATTATTCTTGCCGTGGTCGGCTTTATGGCATGGCAGGCCCGCTACTACGAGCAGGCGAACGTGGCGCTGGGCGGGGCCATGCGAACCTATGAGAGGCCGTTGCTTCCGGCGGGCGCGCCGGCGCCCAAGGATCCCAACGTCGGCTTTACCAGCCTGGCCGAGCGGGGCAAAGCCGCTGCCAAGGATTTCAAGGCGGTCGCGGACAAGTTTCCGTGGAGCAGGCCGGGCAAGATCGCCCGTTACATGGAAGGCGTGGCCACGATGCAGGCGGGCGACAACGCTGCCGCGGAACAGCAGCTGAAAGCCGTGGCCAGCGGGCGCGATAAAGACATTGCGTCGCTGGCGCAGATCACCCTGGCCAGGCTGTACCGCTCCACCAACCGGCAGTCGGACGCCATAAGATTGCTCAAGGAACTGGCCGAGCGTCCCACGAACCTGGTTTCGAAGGCCGAGGCGCAGCTCGAACTGGCGTCCATTTACGAAACGACCGACCCGCAGCAGGCGGCGAACATTTACCAGCAGATCCAAAAAGAGAACCCGCAAGGCGCGGCGGCGCAGATCGCGGCAGGAAAACTTTCCGGCGGCAAGCCGGGCGCGAACCCGAACTTCTGATCGCAAGAAATCAACCCGCTTACGCGCGAGCGGCCAACCTTCATCCACGGTCCGCATCTTTACAACATTGGCTGACAGAGGAGCTTTTGTAGCCAAGACCAGAGGAGCATACGTATGAAATCCTTTTTCGCAGGATTGGGAATTGGCATTGGGTTGGGAATTCTCTTCGCGCCGTTGAGCGGAGAAGAAACACGGAGCAACCTGCAGCGGCGCGCGGAAGACCTGGCCGGCACCGCCCGCGACCTGGCAGGGCAAGGACGCGAGCGCGTGCGCAGCGCCGTCTCCGCCATGCGAGGCAGAGCGGAGCGCATGGGCAGAGAAATGCAAGAAGCCACCGGCACGGAGATTTCACGCAACCTTTAACTTCAGCCGGTCAGGCGGGGCCAGGCTATGAACGTCTGCAATTTCGCTGCGCTCACCCAGGACTCCACCCCGTCCACGCGCAAAAAGCGCGCGTCGGGGACCGCGACTGAAGTCCTGGGCTGGGGCCCGCGATCCGCGGGGAATCGCTAGACGCTGGCTGCTAGTGGATCAGTTTCTAAAACTAACCCACGAGCCGCCGGCCCTTCTTCTTGACACTCTGTTTTAAGCACCTTTATCCTAGTAAGTACCGTACCGATCATATTCAGTTTCCCGGAGCTTCTCGTATGTTCATCAAAGTAAAGGAACTTGAGCTCCGAAAACTGGAATTTGACGAGAAGCTCAGCCCCGGCATAATTGACCTGGGAGCGGACATTGCGCAGACTGCGCCGCTTGAAGCTGTGGGCCGTGCGGAGTTGGTGCGGGAGCATCGCGGCGCGCGGCATAGCGTGGAAGACATACGGCTGGTAGGCAGGCTGGCCACGGAAATCGAAGTCCGGTGCGCGCGCTGCCTGGAGCCTGTCGCCAACAAGGTTGCCGAGTCGTTTGACCTGATCTACCGTCCGCAGGGCGTGGATGCGGTTGGCGATGAGCAATCCATCTCCACCGCGGAGACTGAGATCGGCTACTACCAGGGCGAAGGCCTGCTGCTGGAAGACGTGCTGAAAGAGCAGGTGCTGCTTGCGCTGCCGGTCAAGCAGGTGTGCAGCCCGGGTTGCAAAGGACTGTGCCCGCAGTGCGGCACGAACCTGAATACGGCAGGCTGTGATTGCACGGCGGCCATGCCTGACCCGCGATGGGCGGCGCTCGAAGACATCCGCAAGAAGCTCGAACAATAACAGGAACCATATGTGCGCCGGAGGCCGCGGCCTCGCGCATGAGGAAGGTAGACGAAATGCCAAATCCAAAACGGCGGCACTCCAAAGCACGCACCTCGCGGCGCCGCGCGCACGACTCGCTGACGCCCTCGGCCAATTCGGAATGTCCGAACTGCCACGAGAACAAGCTGCCGCATCGCGCTTGTCCCAAGTGCGGATACTATAAGGGCCGCGCCGTAATTGAAGTGAAGGAATCCAGCTAAAGCGCACAACCAACAAGTGGAAGAAACTGTAATAGCAGTGGATGCAATGGGGTCTGACCGCGCCCCCAAGCCCGAGATCGAAGGGGCTTTGCTGGCGGCTCGGCACTACCCCGGCGTCCGCGTGCTGCTGGTGGGCCCGGAAGAACGGCTCAAGCAGGAGCTTGCCGGGCATCCTACGGCTTCTCGCATGGCCGTGGACGTGGTGAACGCCAGCCAGGTCATCACCATGCACGATAAGCCGGTGCAGGCGGTGCGCAGCAAGAAAGACTCCAGCATGCACGTGGGGCTGCGCCTGGTGCGCGACAAGCAGGCGGTGGGCTTTGTCACGGCGGGCAATACCGGCGCCGCCATGACTGCCGCGAAAATGGTCCTGGGCACGCTGCCCGGTGTGGACCGTCCGGCGCTGGCCAACGTTTTTCCCACTTCCGCGGGAAAGCAGAAGCCTTCCATCCTGATTGACGTAGGCGCCAACGTGGATTCCAAGCCGCACAACCTGGCGCAATTCGCCATCATGGGCGAGATTTACTTCCGCACCATCTTCGGCAACGCCAGACCTTCCGTGGGGCTGCTCTCCATCGGGGAAGAAGAGACCAAGGGCAACGAACTCACCAAACAGGCCTTCGCGCTGCTTAAAGACCTGCCGGTGAACTTTATCGGCAACGTGGAAGGCCGCGATCTCTATAACGGGCGCGTGGACGTGATCGTGTGCGACGGGTTTGTGGGCAACGTGGCGCTCAAGATCTCAGAAGGCCTGGTGGATGCCGTGCGCTTTTTGCTGAAGGAATCTCTCAGCTCCACGGTAACCTCGCAAGTGGGATATCTGCTTTCACGCAAAGCTTTCGCTAATTTCGGACGGCGCCTGGACTACTCAGAATATGGCGGAGCGCCGCTGCTGGGGATCAAGGGCGTATCCATTGTGGGCCACGGGGCTTCCAACGCCAACGCGATCAAGAACGCGGTGCGCGTGGCCAAGCAGTTTTACGAGACCGGCATCAACGCCCGCATCGAGCAGGAACTGGCGTCGTTGCGCGTGGAAACACCGGCCGGAGGGCAAGAGTGAAGCTTCCCACCATGGCGTTTCTTTTCCCCGGCCAAGGCTCGCAGTCGCCGGGGATGGGCCGCGAGTTGGCGGCGCTGTATCCCGTGGCGCGGCACACGTTCCAGGAGGCGGACGATGCCCTGGGTTTCGCCTTGTCCAAGCTCTGTTTTGAGGGGCCGGCGGAACAGCTGCGCATGACTGAGAACACCCAACCGGCGATCCTTACCGCAAGCGTGGCTGCGGCCCGCGTGCTCCAGGAAAAGGGCGTGGTTCCCCAATTCGTGGCCGGCCACAGCCTGGGCGAGTACTCCGCGCACGTGGCCGCCGGGACGCTCGATTTCGCTGACGCGGTGCGAACCGTGCGCAATCGCGGCAAGTACATGCAGGAGGCCGTGCCCGCGGGCCAGGGAGCCATGGCGGCGGTCCTGGGAATGGCGCAGCCTTTGGTGCAACAGGTCTGTGCCGATGCAGCCCAGGGAGAGGTGGTCTCGTCGGCGAACATCAATTCGGCGGAGCAGATCGTGATCTCAGGCGCAGCCAAGGCGGTGGAGCGCGCCGCGGCGCTGGCCAAGGAGCGCGGGGCCAAGCGCGCCATCATGCTGGACGTGAGCGCCCCCTTCCACTGCGCCATGATGCAGCCTGCCCAGGACCGCCTGGCCAAGGACCTTGAGTCGGTGGCATTTAGTAACCCAGAGGTCCCGGTGGTTGCCAACATCGACGCCGAACCCAAGATACTGGCCGAAGCCTGCCGTGAGGCGCTGGTTCGCCAGGTAACGGGGGCCGTGCAGTGGGAGCCGTGCGTGCGCAGGCTGATCCAAATGGGGGCTGGCACTTTTGTGGAAGTTGGCCCAGGCAAAGTACTTACAGGCCTGATGCGGCAGATTGACCGGGGCCAGGCGGCAATGAACGTTGAAGATGAAGCCTCCTTGCAGAAGGTAGCGAACCTCTTTGCGGCAGCAGCCAGCGAATAAAACCTTTGCGTGGCCCCCTGGATATCCACGGCTCCGGACCGGAAATAGCCGTTTAACCTGAAAAATTCGCTTTTTGGCCCTGAATTCACCCAGTTATCTTATTTGCTATCGTTTTTTCCAATATGTCTTTATAATGCAGCGGCATTCGATCAACGGGGCCTCCCCGGCCCCAGTAAGGCACTACACAAAGAGACAAAGGAGATTGGGAGACAATGAAGACGATTGCTAAGTTGATGGCCCTGGCCGTGCTCTTGGGCAGCCTGGCATTTGCGCAGGAAAAGAAGGCTGACGACACCAAGAAAGCCGACGCAAAGGCCGCTGACACCAAAAAGCCGGCCAAGGAAAAGAAAAAGAAAGCCAGCAAGAAAAAAGCTGCC
This sequence comes from Candidatus Angelobacter sp., assembly GCA_036380095.1. GTDB lineage: Bacteria > Acidobacteriota > Terriglobia > Terriglobales > Acidobacteriaceae > Angelobacter. Next base: position 4,995 of record DASVFK010000252.1, read on the forward strand.
GAAGCAAAGCCGGCCGCTGACAAAAGCGCAGACAAGAAGTAGTCTGTCGCTGATTCATCCAGGCTTCCAGCCTGAACCGGCGGGGAGTGAGGAATTCAAAAAAGGAATACCGTGCGCAATCATGCACACGGTATTCCTTTAGTTTTTTGGCCCTCGGAAATTGAGGAATGCAGAATTCGGCGCTTATCTGGGAGCGTGGCAAAGAACGGTCCAAGGCGAGATGGTGATGGTCTTGGATTTCTTTTCCACCCACAATGAGGTGGAGTCTGAACGCTGATTGAGCGTGACCACTACGATCACCCCGCTGGGCGACTGGAACCCTTTCTTCTTTGGCTGGGTTGCGCAATCAATGCGATGGCTGGCGATGGGTCCGTATTCGCTGGAAGGACCCCAATCCAGCACGAACTGGGGAAGAGGATACTGGTTGTATTTTTGGGGATGCTGTTTCCAGTCGGGGTCGGCGTTGTAGATCCCGTAGGCGGTTTCAAAGTCCTTGTGCTCGATGGCAGTGAAGAACTTGTTGATGATCTGCTCTTCCGGCCAGTAGCGGAAGTTCCACCAGACCAGAAACGCGGCAACCACCACCACAAGAGCAAGACCAATCAATCGCCAGCGCCGCTGCGCCGGTCTTGGATCGTATTCCTTCGCGTCCATCAATCCCATAAGAAGGTTTCCTTACAGTGTCCGTTTGAACAGCAGAGTAGATAACACAAACATCACGAAAGCGAACCCACCAAGATACAGCAGGTCCGGCCAGATTGCAGCCAGCCCCACGCCTTTGAGCAGCACGGCCTTGAATCCGTGGACCGAGTAGGTAAACGGATCGACAAAGGCGATGGCCTGCAGCCATTTGGGAAAGGCCTGGATCGGATAAATGGCGCCGCTGGGAAAATACAGCAGCGTGTTCAGGATGCCGAACATGGCGCGCGGCACCAGAGGATCGTTCACCCGCACCATGAGCAGGAACATCATGGCGATGAATGCGAACGACGTGCAGCCGATGAGCAGAAACAGCCAGAACAGGTTCACGGGTGAAAACGCGCTGCCCACGCCGGCGATCAGCGACCCCAGCACGGTGAGCACGATACCCGCGCCCATGGCCTTCATGGCGCCGGCCACGTTCAGCCCTGCAACCAGCTCCATTTTGGTGATGGGCGTAACCAGGTATCCTTCGTGTACGCCGCGGGCCTTGTCATCGATATACACGATGCCCCCGCCGATCATCACGCTCACAAACATCGCCAGTGTGATCGAGCCCGGCAGCAGGTACTTCATGTACTCGATGTAAGGATAAAGCTCCACTACTTCCAGCGCCGTTTGTTGCACGACCCGCGGCTGTACGTCCGGCTGGTTGAGCGCCTGCACCAGCTCCGTCAGGCTCTGCTCGAAGGTGGAGGTCATGAAGTTATCGCTGTTGTCCAGCACCAGGCCGATGCGCGGGCGAGCGTGCGCGTAGACATCGCGGGAAAATTGCGGCGGGATGACCAGCCCGGCGTTGAGTTCGCCTTTGCGCACGTCGCTGACCATGGTCCGCTCGTCGTGGTAGAGGATGGGTTCGAAGGTGCGCGCGTTGCTCTGCACGGCGCGCAGGGCCTCGATCACGCGGAGGGCTTGCGGGCCGCCGTCGTGGTCTACGATGCCGAGCTTGGCATCGCGAATCTTGCCGCCAAAGGCATTGCCCAGCACGATGAGTTGCACCAGGGGAAAGACCATGGCCGCCATCATGAGCGCGGGCGAGCGAAAGAACTTGCGCAGGTCGCGCTCCACAATGGCCATCATGCGCTCGCCCTGAAAGAATGCCATGGTTACCTGCCCCAGGCTACGGGCGATTGATACAGCGGCGCATCGGCCAGATGGTCGCGCAACTGCCGCCCGGTGTAGTGAACGAAAACGTCGTCCAGCGTGGTGGTTTGCACCGTCAGCGATTTCACCTGCACGGCGGCGCGCACCGAGGTTTCGACAAGTTCCGTGGTGGTGCGCGAACCGTCGTCCGTGAGAATGCGGTACATGTCGCGCCCTTCCGGCTGCACAGCGTTCACGCCGGCCAGCTTTCTCAACGTCTCCTCCCAGTTGTCCGGCAGGTTGATGAATTGCGCTTCAATCACGCTGGAGCCTGGGATGCTGGCCTTGAGCGCGCGCGGCGTGTCTAAGGCAACAAGTTTGCCGTGGTCCACAATGGCGATGCGGTCGCACAGGCGGTCGGCTTCGTCCATGTAGTGCGTGGTGATGAGCACGGTGAGATTGCGTTTCTGCTTGATGCTGGTGATCATCTCCCACACCGCCACGCGCGAAACCGGATCAAGGCCCGTCGTAGGTTCATCGAGGAAGAAGATCCGCGGCCGATGCACCAGGCCGCGGGCGATTTCCAGCCTGCGCCGCATGCCGCCGGAAAGATTGCGTGCCGGAGCATCGCGCCACTGCGTCAGATCCACCAGTTCCAGTAGTTCGCCGGTGGAGCGCTCGCGCTCGGCAGCAGGAATGCCATACAGCTTGGAGTAGATACTCAGGTTCTCCCACACCGTGAGATCGCCGTCACTGGTCATGGCCTGGGGAATCACGCCCATGCAAAGGCGTGCCTGGTTGGGCTGCCGGCTTACGTCATAGTCCTCGATGATAGCTTTGCCGCTGGTGATCTCCAGCAGCGTGGTCATCATGCGGATGAGCGTGGACTTACCAGCGCCGTTGGGGCCCAGCAGGCCGAATATCTCGCCTTCCTTCACGTCAAAAGAGACACCATCTACGGCGGTGAAGTTTCCAAAGCGTTTTACGATGTCGATGACCTGGATGGCCTTCTTCTCCGCCATCACGAGCCTCCGAGCTTCGCCTTGGGCACCAGGACTTCGGCCGTCATGCCGGGAACCAGCGTTTTCTTGCTGTTGTCGAGGGAAAGTTTCAGCGCGATGGTCTTGATGTCGCGTTTGCGCCGGTTCACGTCGCGCTGCGTGGCAAAGTCGGCCTCGGGGGC
>DASVFK010000253.1:0-18971 GCA_036380095.1 Candidatus Angelobacter sp.
TTTTGCTGACGTGGTGTGGACCGGCCAGTCCACGCGCCACGTGCGTGAAGGCCTGCAGCGCGAAGGGCTCACGCTCGACCGCCTGCGCCAGGCGTGGCTGGCCATCAGTCCTTGGGCGTATTTCGACAAATTCATGCGCTGGCCGCGCAAGCTCCTGATGATTTACGCCAAGTACGATCTCACGTTTTTGCCCGAGTTCTCCCGCCAGGTGGTTGCTGAGTTCCACCGCCGCGGCGCCGACCTGAAGACCGTGGTCCTGCCCTGCGGTCACTACACCACCGGCGAAACTCCATTCAAATACATCGATGCCTACCAGATGGTGCGGTTCGTGGTGAAGAATCTGTAAGCGAGCAGTCAGCATTCAGCAGTCAGTCTGCTTCTGAAATCCCGAGCGCAGCGAGGGATCCCTACTAACTAAGTTGAATTCCAGGTCAACAACTGCGGGGGGAAAATTCATGCAGGAGTGGCCGGCTCTGGCTGCGATGGGAAGGCTGGCGCAGCCAAACACTCTCTTGATGCAGAAGGTGAGGGGAAAAAGCACACAAGGGAATAGAGATTCCTCGCTGCGCTCGGGATTTCAGAGGTAGCTCATGCGCAAATGCTGCATGCTTCCCATCAAACCTTGCCCTTGAATTCACCTTCCAACCATGGTGGAGGATGAGCAATGAAGGTGGCTTCCTTTCTTGGCGCCATGGGTTTTGGGATATTTGCCGGCGTCTGGCTGGCGGAGCTGCAGCATCGGCGTGCGCCGCGCTCAAGGCTGCTCAACATCAACCAGGCCAGCCAACGGGAGATCATGAGCGTGCTTGGCCTGAATGCGGAGCTGGCGGAACAGATCGTGGAGCACCGGCCGTATCCCAGCAAGATCGATCTGCTTGGGCGCATGGTGGTTCCGGAAGAGGTCTATGTGGCGATTAAGGACAGGATTACGTACAAAGCGGCGTAAAGCGTTTCTCTCTGAAATCCCGAACAAAGCGAGGGATCGCTATCGCCGCAACATGCTCTTGGGCTGCGAAAGAGCCAATCATACGGAGGTAGTCTTGTTGAGCCTCGGCGTTGCCACGGAGATAGGGATCCCTCACCCGCTAGCCACTTGATCGCGGCAAATGAGTTCGATGAGTGCGGGTTCGGGATTTCACAAGGAAACTACTTGTTCTTCCACACTGGCTTTCTCTTTTCGATCACCGCTCTCAGGCCTTCCTGCACGTCTTCCAGGCTCATCAGCTCGTTGAGGTAGAGGTCTTGTGAGGTCTTCATCGCGTCCTTGAGCGGGAGGCCGATGGAGTTGCCGATCACTCGCTTGGTCACTTCCAAAACCGGCCCGCTGAACTCTGAGATGCGGGCCAGCAGCCCGTCCACATACCCGGGCAGCTCGGGTTCCGGGACCACTTTGTTGACAAAGCCGAAGCGCAGAGCTTCTTCCGCGCTGAGCGCTTCACCGGTAAGGATCAATTCATAGGTTTTCTTCTGGCCGATGATCTGCGGCAGCATGACGGCGGCAAACGGCGGGAAGACGCCTAGCTTCACTTCCGGCTGAGCGAACTTGGCCTTGGGTGTGGCGATCACCACGTCCCCGAAACCGACCAGCTCAGACCCTGCGCCGATCGCGGGCCCGTTCACCACAACCACCACGGGCTTGGAGATGTCCACCATGGCCTGGAAGACGCGGGTGAAGGCGTCCAGCGTCTGGAAGACGCGGTCGGGGCGGGAATCTTCAAGCGAGATGCCGGCGGAGAACGCGCTCTGCGACGACTGCAGCAGAATGGCCTTCACGTCCGTGCGCCCATTCAGGCTCTCGATGGCCTCGGCCATCTCCTTCATCATCGGCACGATGAGCACGTTGTGCGGCGCGTGGTTCATGGTGAGGCGCGCGATAAAGTTGGAAACTTCGAATTGAATGTACTTGAGCGGCTGCGCGGGGACCCTTGTGTCCCCTGTCAGGTCCGGTTCGGGCATTACGCCTGTGGCCATAAACACCTCTGCGAAGGTTTCCTTTTGAGGAATGCGCGATTATCTGACGGACTTGGCCTCCGGCACAAGGGAACAAAAGCCTTAAGTATGACCACGCGGGTTACTCCAAAAGGACAAGGCCTTCTGGGTCAGGCGGACGCTTGGCGCCCGGCAGAGCGTTCTTGCGCTGCTGACTTGGCCTTCCCGCCTTGCGTACAATCGTGGGCATGAAGATTGCACTGGGCGCCGATCACGCCGGCTTTGAACTCAAGAACCAGATCAAACAAGCTCTGGAGCAGAAGGGCATCGCCGTGCGCGATGAAGGCACGAACTCTGGCGAGTCCGTCGATTATCCCGACTACGCGTGTCTGGTGGCGCACGACGTTGCCGAGCAACGCGCCGATCTGGGCATTCTGGTCTGCGGCAGCGGCATCGGCATGTCCATTGCGGCCAACAAGGTCGCCGGCATTCGCGCCGCCAAAGTTGACAGCGAGTATGAGGCCCAGATGAGCCGCGAGCACAACAACGCCAACGTGCTCACGCTGGGCGCGCGCATCGTGGACCGGGAGCAGGCCCTGGCCATTGTGGAAAAGTGGCTCGCCACTCCTTTTGCCGGCGGGAGGCATGAGCGCCGCGTGGAAAAGATCGCAGCCATCGAAAAAGAGGAAGCACAGGCTGCGACGCGCGGCCCGACTGCCTGACGCGCCATGTCCGTTGTTCTTCCTTGGGACTCCACAACCTGCCCCAGGTGCGAGTAAGATTCTTGCATCATGAAAAGTGCCTGGATGTCCCTCCCTCTTTCGCAAGCCGACCCTGAGATCGCCCGCGCCATCGCTCATGAAGCGCAGCGCCAGCATGAAGGACTGGAGCTGATTGCTTCAGAGAATTTTGTCAGCCTGGCAGTGTTGCAGGCGGCGGGCTCGGTGTTCACCAACAAGTACGCGGAGGGATATCCCGGCAAGCGTTATTACGGCGGCTGCGAGTTCACTGATGTGGTGGAGGACCTGGCCCGTGATCGCGCCAAACAGCTCTTCAACGCCGAGCACGCCAACGTGCAGCCGCATTCAGGATCGCAGGCCAACATGGCGGCATACATGTCGCTGCTGCAGCCGGGGGACTCCATCCTCGGCCTGAACCTGGCCCACGGCGGACACCTCACCCACGGCCATCCGCTCAACTTCTCCGGCAAGATGTACAAGATCATTCCGTACGGCGTGCGCAAGGACACGGAGACCATCGACTATGACGAACTGGAGCAGATCGCGGTGCGGGAACGTCCCAAGCTGATCGTGGGCGGGGCCAGCGCTTACTCGCGCATCATTGATTTTGCCCGCATGCGGCAGATTGCCGATAAAGTTGGCGCCAAGTACATGGTGGACATGGCCCACATCGCCGGGTTGGTGGCCGGCGGCGTGCATCCTTCGCCGGTGCCGCACTGCCATATCGTCACCACCACTACACACAAAACCCTGCGCGGGCCTCGTGCCGGGCTGGTGCTGTGCACGCGCGAGTTCGCGGCCGCGGTAGACAAGACGATCTTTCCCGGCATCCAGGGCGGGCCGCTGGTACACATTGTTGCCGCGAAGGCCGTGTGTTTTCAGGAGGCCTTGCAGCCCGCCTTCAGGGACTACGCCCGCCAGGTGGTGGCCAACGCGCAGGCGCTGGCGCAGAAGATGGTGGACGAAGGCTTCCGCGTGATCTCCGGCGGCACGGACACGCATTTGTTCCTGATGGACGTCTTCTCCAAAGGCATCCTGGGCAGCGAAGCGGAACTGGCCCTGGGCCTGGCCGGAATCACGGTCAACAAGAATGCGATTCCTTTCGACGCCAACCCGCCGCTCAAGCCCAGCGGCATCCGCATTGGCACGCCTGCGCTCACCACGCGCGGCATGAAAGAAAAAGAAATGACGCAGGTGGGTGCGTGGATTGCCGAGGCGTTGAACAATCGCAATGACGCGCAGGTCTTGAGCCGCATCCGCCGCCAGGTGAGGGAAATGGCAGACGCTTTCCCGCTGTACCCGGAATTGCGCGAGACGGTGGGCGCGGCGTAAGAGGCCCGGGCGTGAAGGTCTATATTGAGAACGAAGCCGGATCGTTCATCAAGCACATCTACAACGAGAAGACGTTTGAACTGAAGACAAGTATGCGCGTCTCTCGTGCTTATCCTTTTCCCTATGGCTTTGTACCGCACACCAGTGCTGAAGATGGCGACAACGTAGACTGCTTTGTCTTGACGAAAACTCCGCTTCGCACCGGTGCGATCGTTGACTGCCATGTGCTGGGGCTGATGGAGCAGATCGAGGACGGAGAAGTTGATCACAAGATTCTGGCTGCGGTCCCTGGAGAAACTGTGTGCCTGGATCACCGCATGCAGCAAGCGCTAACAGACTTTGCCCTTCACGTGTTTGATCACCTAGCCGGTAAAAGCATGAGAATCGGCAGGTTCCTAGATCGCCGGGCCGCATTCGTCCACCCTCGGCAGCACGGGAGGGGTTCTGCGCAAGTTCGTCGCGGCTCGGCCCGGTGAAAAAAGTCCGGAGCCCGCAACGAAGTTTCCGCACGGAGATCAAAAGGGCTCAGCCTCAGATGGAATATTTTATATAAATTATTACAATACTAACTGATTACTGTTATGATTACAAGAGAGGAGGATCTATGGAAAACGATGCGATTGTTCTTTTTACGGCTAAGAGCGTTGAACGCATTCTTCGAGAAGGTGGAACGTCGTCCTGGCGTTTAGACCGCAACCACGCCAGGCGATGTGCTTATGCAGTGTGCACTCGTAACAGCAACGCCGATTGGGTTGAAGGCACTGAGGAGCACCATTCCGCTTTCTTGATCGGCAAAGTTCAAGAAGTTGTGCCGTGCACCCCTACGCCGGAAAATAATGAGTCACCCGAAAAACGCTATCTAATTCAATTCAGCGAATTTGCGCGAGTAAAGCTGCCAAGCATCTGGAAAGGTGATCGAAATCCAGTTAAGTACACGTCTTTGGAAAGTCTTGGGATCAATCCCTCATCATTAAAATGGGAACCAATGCCAGAATCAATGAGTCAGCCAGAAAGGAATAGACAATTTCCCAAGGACGACAACCTTGGCATTCAGCCCCTGACGATGGCAGAAGCAAAGCAAGGTTTGGCGTTGATGTTCAATGTAGCACCCGAAGCAATTGAAATCACGATTCGAGGGTAACTCTCAAATTGGTAGCCAAGTGCATCTACTGTGGCTCCGACAATCTAAATCAGGAGCACCACTTGCCCCGATGCTTGGGCAAATTCAAGGGATACGTGTCTCTCGATGATCGCGTTTGCGAAGCTTGCAATGCCACGTTCGGAAAACTTGATGAGCAATTGTGCAAGAGTGGCATAGAGTCATTCTTCCGCCACTTTCTTGGCATCCAGGGCAGGACATCACACAAAAAGGTCAATCCGTTTTATCGAGGTAGTTCGGGCGGAGGCCGCCTGGAGATGCGAGCCGTTCACCCCGAGACGAAGGAGGACGTGCAACTCGAAGTCGTATTGCCCGGATATAAGAAGGAAGTTTTGGAACTTTGCCACTTGAAGCTCATTGCGGATGACGGTTCTGACTACGTCATCCCAATTTCGGAGGATATGACTCCGCAAGAATTTCGGAGGCGATTTGACGCGATAGGGATTAGGCATTTCAGAGAGGGATATTTATCAGCCGCTCCTGAAGATATTCCGCGAATCGAGCGGCTCATTTCAACGCTAAAAATTGACGCGCGCACCGAGTGGGAGTTAGCCAAGCCGGTCGAGTTCAGCGGTGCCACAATAAAGGTTACACTCACTAACCGATATTTACGCGACATTGCCAAAATTGCATTTCACTATTTCCTAACCAAATTCCCCCAATTCCATGGGTCGGAGGATTGCTTTTCAGAAATCAGGAAGTTTATTACGTTTGAGTGCACACTCGACGAGTGTGCCCGTTTTGTGAGCCGGAGCCGAAAACCGATTGTATACGAAATTCACCTGGGTGCCCGTATCAAGGTCTGGGGGCATCTGCTGACCGCAGAAATGGATTATTTCAATCTGATTGGGCGGGTCCAGTTATTTCTGGGGCCAACATTCATGCCTGAGATATACACAGTGCGCCTAGCGCGCAATCCGTCGCCTCTGCACCACACGCAATATTACGCTGATTTCTTTGAGTACTATTCGCCTGATGAACGCGGCGAGTTTGATGGTGAAGTTTTTGAGACAATTGGGCTATTTCCAGCGAACCGTTGAGCTAATGAGGGAGCAAAACGAGCCGGAGCTGCCAAACCCAGAGTTTTACGTCGATCTAAAGAATTGTTGCACCAATTGGCGGAAATTGTTTGACCCAGCGCCGGATATTTTGCCTAAGTTCACGACCGTCAGGCGTCCTTTTTTTCGACTCCTTAAACAGGGTTTCGGTCACTCTTTCAATGTCCTCCACAAAATCTTCGGCCACAAAGATCGCTGCGTCTATTTTCGGTTTCCGGCGGTTATTAACGAAAGGGCTCAGATGGGCTTTCCCTTCCAACCTGTGTGCGAGGACAATTGACCTATCCTGCCCTCCGTGGACTCGTGCCTGTGGGTCGGCGAAGAGGCTGAAACTGTGCACAACTCCACAACGGAGCACGTGATACATCTGATCAGCTAAATCAAGCTTCGCCGAGCGGTACTTGAAATTTCCATAACGCGGGCAAACCTGAAAAAAATATTGCTTCAGAAAATCTTTGTAATCGCGGCGAGTGGTTGTCCTCCCCAGCCGCATCTTTGCAAGATATTCGATGAAAGATGAAGCGTTCAAGAATATCCACGGGTCCCCGCGGGTCGCAATTTGCTTAAGCTCTTGGATTCTGTTCTTGAAGTATTGTTCAATTTCGTTGTCGGTCATGGATGAACAAGTATACGATTGCGCATTTGGCAAAATATGATAGTCGGCGCGGCTGTAGGTCGCGGCGCGGCGCTCGGACATCTGCGGCGCGATCAGGACCCAGCCGCAACCCACTAATCTTTCTACATCGGCACCATCTTCAGCACTCTGCCACTACCGATGTCCACCACGTAGAGCTCGCCGCTCTGGTCTTGCCCGAATGAGCTGATGGTCAAAGTGGTATCGGCCAGCAGTGTGCGCGTCCAATTGTTGGGTGAACTCTCTACCAGCTTCCATATCTTGCCCGTGCTGAGGTCGCCAAACACATAAGCGCCTTGCAAGCCTGAGATCGCCGAACCGTGGTAGACAAAGCCGCCAATCACGGCGTCGCCTTCGGAGTGGGTGTATTCGGCAATGGGCATGGTGAGGCCTGCGGTGTTGCATCCCGTGGCCGGCTTGAAGCAGTGCATGCCTTCCATGATGCTCCAGCCGTAGTTCAGGCCTTTCTGCACGATGTCGATTTCTTCAAAGTTATCCTGGCCAACGTCGGCGACGAACAAACGGCTGGAAGTCCGGTCAAAGGAGAAGCGCCACGGGTTGCGGAAGCCAACGGCGTAAATCTCGGGCAGTCCGCCGCCCACGACAAAGGGATTGTCCGCGGGGATGGCGTACTGCAGGCCGGGCGCGAGGTTGTTCACGTCAATGCGCATCATTTTGCCCAGCAGCGTGTTCGTGTTCTGGCCGTTGTTGAAAGGGTCGCCTCCGCTGCCGCCGTCGCCCAGACCGAAGTAGAGAAATCCGTCAGGGCCAAAGCCAAGTTGTCCGGCCTTGTGGTTCTGAAAGTTTCCTACCTGGTTGACGGTGAGCAGAATGCGCTCGCTTGCAGGATCAGCCAGGTTTGCGTTGGCGGCGGAGAGCCGATACTCCGCGATGACGGACTGCAATTGTCCGGCGTTGGAACGAACGTAGTTCACGTAGAACTTGCCGTTTTGCGCGAAGCCGGGATGGAAGGTCAGGCCAAGCAGGCCGGTTTCATCGCCCACGAAAACTTTGCTGCTGATGTCCAGGAACGAGGGGGCGAGCACCGCGCCGTTTTGAATGATCCTGATGAGGCCGCCCTGCTGCACGGCGAAGAGCCGCCCGGAGCCATCGCCCGGCTGTTCCAGCCCCAGCGGAGCAGTCAAGCCGGAAACCAGAGGCTGCAGTTGTATCTGCGCCGGAGGGTTGGAACTGCCGCCACAACCCGCAAGCAACAGAGTCCCTGCCAGTAACACCAACGTATAGCGAACGGGCCACTTACACATCGCGCTTACCTGCTCCAGCTTACGATTTTAGGCCACAAACCGTCCAGAACCAGAAACTCTGGCCTGTTCTGGCTGTGGTTTTCGGACAGCGACTTCCGGTTCCTCACGTCAGCCCTCCTTTTTGGGGGCAGCTGCTTCTAACCAAACTGAGAGCCGGGCCTTCCTTAGTTCGGTGGTTTCTGTGATGCAAAGGACTGCAAGTTGCGGCTTGATTGTGCTTCTGGCGGCGCTTGCTCATGCCCAGTCGCCTGATTTAGATACGATTGTGAGCAGGATGGTTGCGGTGCAGCGCGAAGACGCCACGCGCGTCCATGCCTTCACGGTGCGACGCGATTACCAGATTCTGGACAAGCAGATGGCGTCCAGGGCCCAGGTTGTGGCCAGCATCACGTTTGTTCCACCCAACCAACGAGAGTACAAGATTGAGAGCGCGCAAGGAGGCTTGGGTGAAAAGGTGCTGCGCGACTTTCTGGCCCGCGAGACTGAGCCTTCACGCGAACCCAAGCACAAGGAGATTGGGACGGAGAACTACGACTTCCGCCTGGCCGGCGCCGGCGTGGTGGACGGCCGCTCATGCTACGTGCTGGCGCTCCTGCCCAAACGCGAAGAGAAGGAGCTGATTCGGGGCAAAGCCTGGGTGGATTCTGAAACCTTCCAGATACGCCGCGTGGAAGGGGCTCCAGTCAAGAGTCCTTCGTGGTGGATCCACGACGTTTATGTTCTGATGAGTTTCGCCGAAGTAGACGGGATGTGGCTGCGCATCCTCACGCACGCCACGGCCAACATCCGCTTCAAAGGCAGGTACATCATGGTGGTGCGCGACCTGGAGTACCAGCCCGTGCAGCCGGAAGTAGTCCGAAACGGCAGCCACGGTCTCTTCGCCGGCGCGGTCATCCATCCCTGAACTTTGTCTTCGTCCACTGTTCTAAGAGTGGAACTTGAGACTGTTCCAAAATGGAACTTCGCCCGCCATTACCTTGGTAAGTTGCTGTTCTCAGGCAGGTCAAATTACTCTCTGCTTTCGTTCGTCCTTCCGGCAACTGGCCGGACGGCGCTTATGCAAGTTTGAGTGCGGTCCCCATGGTTCCTCCTAGATTCCGGCCAGGAGAGTCATCCCAGACCTTTTTGGAGGAAGCTTGTGAAGAAGTGTTGGTCCAGTTTGGCAACTCTGGGTTTGCTTTGCGCGGCTTCGGCCCATGCCGGCACCGTGTCGGGAAAGGTCCGCTTGGCCAATCCTGCGGGTGCCGGCGCTAAAGAAGCCGTGGTGGTATGGCTGGAAGGACAAGATAGACCCAAGCCTCCCGAGGGCTCGGTCCGGATCGCGCAAAAGAACCTGCAGTTCTCGCCCGGCTTCGTGGTCGCGGTACAAGGCCAGAAGATCGAGATGCCGAATTACGATGACGTGTCCCACAACGTGTACTCCTTCACCGGTATGAACCAGTTCAATTTGGGCGTAAGTGCCAAAGGCGATTACCGCTCCCTTACCTTTGGCAAGGCCGGCATCGTGGATGTGTTTTGCTCCATCCATCACCAGATGCACTCGCGCGTGTTCGTTGTACCCACCAGATACTTTGCCAGCATCATGCCGGGCCAGCCCTTCAACATCGCTGACGTGCCTCCCGGCAAATACGTGCTCAAGGTGTGGCATGAGCGTTCGCGCATGCTGGAGAAAACCGTGATCGTGCCCAGGACCGGCGTGCTTTCGCAGAACCTGGTCCTTGAAAACAGTACCGCCCCCGCTACAACGGCCAAGCAGTAAAGAGCTGGAAAGAAAAAGACGAGCTACGGCCATCCGTCCCACGAAAGTGGGCCTCATCTTTTCGCGTCTCCCGCGTGCGATGCCCCGCGCCACGTCATACAATCTTCCTGAGGCCTTCAGAAGTGAAAACAATACTTCATTTGCTCTGTTGCTTTTCGCTCGCCTGCTGCCTGGTGGCAGCCCAGACCAAGACCACAGCGCAGCCATCAGCCGCGGCGACCCCTTGGAGCTTCGCTGTTTCCGGCGACTCGCGCAACTGTGGCAACGTTGTGATGCCTGCCATCGCCGCAGATGTAAAGAATGATCAGGCGGCGTTCTACTGGCATCTGGGAGACCTGCGCGCTATTTACGCGCCGGACGAAGACTACAAAGCCGAGCCGGAACACCGCGGCCAGCCGGTGGACAAGGACCAATATCTAAGAAACGCCTGGCCTGATTTCATTGAGAGCCAGATCGCGCCCTTTGATCCATTGCCGTTCTTCGTCGGGATTGGAAACCATGAAACCATCCCGCCCAAGACGCGGATGGATTTCGCCCGGCAGTTTGCGCGGCGGCTTGACTTGCCCGTGCTGCGGCGGCAGCGGCTCGCCGACGATCCCAATGACACGCACCCCAGAACGTACTATCACTGGATCCAGGGCGGAGTGGATTTCATTTACATGGACAACGCCACCAGGGACCAGTTTGATGCAGGCCAGGTGGCCTGGTTTGAAGCTGTGCTACGGCGGGCGAAGAAGAATCCGCGCGTCCGTTCCATTGTTGTGGGAATGCACAAGGCCCTGCCGGACAGCCTCTCCGCAAGCCACAGCATGAACGAGTCGCCGGAGGGAACAGCGAGCGGCCGGAAGGTCTATAGGGACTTGCTGGCATTCCGGCAACAGTCGCACAAGAAAGTCTACGTGCTGGCCAGCCATTCGCATTTCTACATGAGCGACATTTACGAGACAGACACATGGAAGGCACTTGGCGTTCTGCCCGGATGGATCGTGGGCACGGCGGGCGCTGTGCGTTACTCGCTGCCAGACGGCGCTGACCCGGCCAGGGCGAGAACCAAGGTATATGGCTATCTGCTGGCAATCGTCCACGCAGATGGCGCCATCGACTTCAAGTTTCAAGAACTCCAGCCAGAGGAAATTCACCGAGCATCTGATCAGCGCTTCGGCGCGGATTTTGTGAATTTCTGCATCGACCAGAACACTGCCTTCAAAGAAGAGTGAGCCGGCGCGGAGGGCGACAGTAGCTGTTGTGGTGAAAAGCGGCTTAGAGCCAGGTTCCGGTGCGACTCCAGCGAGTGCGGGAGAACAAGTTGCCGGCGATGGAAGCGTAAAAAGCAAAGACGTGGCTTGGCTTCTCATCGAGCCAGCGGGCGGTTGGGGCGTCATAGGACCAGTAGACAAAGATGGGTTCGCCGATGACATTGTGCAACGGGACACAGCCCCAGTCGCGGCTGTCACTGGAATTGTCGCGGTTGTCTCCCAGGACAAACAACTGGCCCGCAGGCACCACCACAGGCTCCATAGCTTCCTGAGTGGAATGCCAGGGCGCTCGGTGCACGGCGTAAGGCTCGCGCACCGGCTCATGATTCACGTACAGGACTCCGTCGTGGATTTCCACCACGTCGCCGCCCACGGCAGCCACGCGCTTCAGATAGGTTTCCTCTGGGTCGCGGGGATAGCGAAACACCACGATTTCACCGCGCCGTATGGTTCTGAGCATGGGCAGCCGCCAATGCACAAGCGGAAGCTCCGGACCGTAAAGGAGCTTGTTCATGAAGAGATGGTCGCCTACCAGGATGGTCTTCTCCATGGAGGCGGTGGGAACCACGGAAGCTTCACCAACAAAGACCCTGACGCCAAAGACGACGGTGGCCATGACCATCAAACGCCCGGTAGAAGTGCGCCAGAACGAGCGCTTGACCCGCGGCTGAACATGCGCCGCAGGTTGTTCGTCGCACGCGGCGGGCAGCTCTGCAACGGCTTCGACCGGCGCGGGCTGTACACTTAGGTCCAGTGTGAGCATAGAGACGAAGTTGCAGTCTCATTTTTTGCGGGCATGGACCGGCCCACAATCAGGTAAACACCTGCCAGCAGCAGCCAATTGGCTGATGGCCGCAGGTAACGTCAAGCCGACGCGCTTTGAGAAAAGCGGGTCCTGGCCGGCGCGGTTTCCGTCATGAACAGCCCGGCCAGAAACACCAGGATGGCCCCGCCGGCGGCGATCCAGAGCGTTGCCACCAGCCCGAGACGATCCGCGATGACGCCGGAGAAGGCGGGCGCCACGGTGCCGCCGATGATCTCACCCACCAGCGTGGCCAAGCCGATCGCCGTGGCACGGAACTGCGAAGGCACGGTTTCCGAGGGGATCACCACCAGCGTCAAGGCGGCGATGCACTGGCCGCCGTTGGCAATAAAGCCTGCAGCGGCCATGAGCCAGGGATGTTGAATGAGGAACGGCGCCTGATAGGTTAAAGGCACCACACCTGAGATCAGCGCTACCAGCAGCAGCATGGGCTTGCGCCCGGTGTAGTCGGAAATCCAAGGGAGTATAAAACCCCAGAGAAAAGATCCAAGCCCGCTGGCGCTGAGAATGAGGCCCGCGAACGTGGCTGAGTTCTTGTTTACCTGGGTGATATACAACGGAGCGAAGGCGTGCATGACCCAGAGCCAAGTCATGAAGCCGGCACTGCCCAGACAACACAGCCACATGTTGCGATAGCGCAAAATGGAAAAGTATCCGGCGAGCGACGGTTTGGCATGGCCGCCGGCGGCTGACGATTCCGCGGACTCGCGGACCAGCTTCCACAGGAGCATGCCCAGGAGCACACCCGGTACGCCGGCGACAAAGCACGCGGCGCGCCAGCCCCAGCGGGCGGCAATCTGCGTGGTCAGGATCGGGGCCATGAACAGCCCCACCAGGGCCGCTGCGCTTACCACCACGCCCACGTTCCTTCCTCGCCGCTGCGGCGCGGACGATTCTTCAATGGTGGCGGTAATGGTGGACCACGTTGGACCTTCCGCCACGCCCATCAGCGTGCGGACTGCCAACATCTGGCCGAACGTCCGGCAGACGCCGGTCAGCCAGGAAAGAAGGGAAAACGTGAACACCGCCGGCACCAGGACGGGCCGGCGGCCAATGCGATCAGACACCGCGCCCAGCAACAACGATGACAAGGCCCAGGCCACAGCAAGCGACGAGGCCATCAGGCCCACCTGAGCGTTCGTCAAATGAAGCGCGGGGGCGATGTAAGGCGCAAGGTACAGGACGCTCATGCGGTCCAGAAAGACCGCACCCCAGGTGAAGAACAAGAGCACGACCAGGCCAAATTCGCGCTGCGAAGAAAGAGGCGCGGGGGCCTGTTGCGGAGGAACGGTTGGGTTGACGGTGCTCATGGGTTCTCCTTGGTGCTGGCGCTGTTCTTTTCCACTTCCTCGCGAAAGATCTGGAAGGCCGTGTTGGCTGCGGGCACCCCAGCATAAATGGCCACCTGCAGCAGCACTTCTTTTACGTCGCACGGCTCCATGCCGCGGGCCAGCGCCGCACCCAGGTGCAGACGAAATTCTTCCCAGCGTCCGAGCGCCGGCATCATGGCAAGCACCAGCAAAGTGCGCGTGCGCTGGTCGAGGCCGGGACGGCTCCAGACGGCGCCCCAGGCATAGCGCGTGATCAAATTCTGGAAGTCGCGGTTGAGTTCGTTGGCGGAAGACATGGAGCGGTCCACATGCGCGCTGCCCAGCACCTGGCGGCGGACTTTCAATCCTGCGTCCAGCGGATCGCGCGTGCCCTCCGAATGGTCCAGCAGGAACTCAAGCAGCGCGGTGGTGAAAGCTCTGGGCTGTTCCAGGTTGGAGAGATGCGCGCCGCGCAGCACAACGGACTTGGCACCGGCGATGTTGCGCGCAAGAATCTCTCCGTTGGCCTCCCATGGAGTCGAGGGATCAGCGTCACTGCCAATGACGAGCGTGGGCAGGCTGATGCGGACGAGGTCGTTCTTGCAATTCACGTCGCGCAGAGCGGCGCAGCAGGCGACGTAACCCGCTGGGTCCGTGCCCAGCAGGACACGGCGGACAGATTGCTCATAAGGACCTGTGCGTCTGTGGGCAGAGAAAAAGCGTTCCAAGACGGTTTCAGCCACGGCCGCCATGCCGCCTTCTTTGACCTGTTTGCGGCGATCGTTCCAGGTTTCATCGGTGCCAAACTTCGGCGAGGTGTTGGCCAGGACAAGCGCCGTGAGCCGCTGCGGCGCGTGCAGCGCGAGCCACTGGCCCACGGCGCCTCCCATGGAGAGGCCGCAGAAAGCAAATTTCTCGATCTTGAGCGCGTCCGCCAGTCCCAGCAGGTCGCCCCCAAGCTGCTCGATGGAATAATCGCCCGCCGGAGCGGCGGATGCGCCGTGCCCGCGCGTGTCATAGCGCAGGACGCGGAAATGCGCCAGCAGGTCAGGCATCTGCGGGTCCCACATGGCGTGGTCGCAGCCGAGCGAGTGAGAAAGCGCCAGGGTGGGCAGATCGTCTCTGCCTTCCAGGCGATAGAACAGCCGCGTATTGTTCACGTTGAGAAAAGGCACCGTTTAATCCTTGCCGCCGACTTTTTTGGCGGTTGCGGCCAGCAGACGGCGGCGAAATTCCTCTGCCGAGCCAAGATATTGTTCCGGCTGCTCGAGATTATCGAGCGTCGCGGGGCCTAGAGCATCGGTGACCTCTTTCATTTCCCGCAGAACTTCACTGAGCCTGCGGCCCTGCTCGGCGGCCTGGCGTGTTGCGTGCTTGAGCAGTTTGTGTGCGGCATCGCGGCCAAGCTTTGGACTCAGGAGAATGGCGGCGCGTTCTGCGAAAACCGCGCCTCGCGTGGCTTCAAGGTTGGCGCGCATGCGCGCAGAGTCGACCGTGAGCCCTTCCGCGACTTCCGCCATCGAAACAGCCGCCAGCCCGGTACCGCCGATCACTCCGGCCACGATGCTCCATTCCGCCTGCCACGCTCCGGCAGCGCGTTCGTGTTCCTGGGCCATGCCGGAAAGAAAACTGGAGACCAGAGCAGGAACGCGTCCCGCGGCAGCCAGCGCTGTGATCGAGCCAACGGGATTGCGCTTGTGCGGCATGGCCGAAGAACTGCCGCGGCCTTCGCTCTTTCCTTCCGCCACTTCGCTTACTTCCGCCTGGGCGAGCAAGACGATGTCCCGCGCCATCTTGGCCAATGAGCCCGCGAGCACCCCACAGGCACAGATGAGAATCCCCAAGCGATCGCGATGCGCATGCCACGGCGCTTCGGGCAGAGCGAGATCCAATTCGCGAGCCAGCGCCTCTGCCACGGTAAGGCCCTGGTCGCCTAGAGCTGCAAGCGTTCCGCTGGCGCCGCCGAATTGCAACACCAGCGCTTGCTCAAATGCATTTTCCAGGTGCAGGCGCGAACGATGGACCGCGCCCAGCCAGCCCGCAGCTTTCAAACCGAAAGCTACTGGCGGCGCTGGTTGCATCAGCGTGCGACCCAGCATCACCGTCCTGCTGTGCCGCTCAGATAAACGGACCAACGCTTGCTCCAGCCGCGTGAGATCGGACGCGAGTATGTGCCTGGCACGGCCCAGGAGCATGACCAGCGCGGTGTCGCAAACGTCCTGGCTGGTGGCGCCCCAATGGACATAGCCGGCAGCAGCGCGGTCCAGCGAGTGCACGCGCGCGGTCAGCTGCTTTACCAGGGGGATCGCAGGAGTGCCGGCGCGCATGGCCGCTTCCGCCATCGTCCCTGCGTCCAAGTCTTCAGCCCGTGCGGCGCGGGCGATGGCATCGGCCGCGGACTGAGGAACCATTTGTACGGCGGCTTGCGCGCGGGCCAGGGCCGCTTCAAAGTCGAGCATCACCCGCAGGATGGAGCGGTCAGAGAAAACCTCAGCCAGCGCCGCTGTTGTAGCCAGACTTTCGATCAATCGCAACGAGGAGGCTGCTGCGCCTGGGTTTGGCCTCTCGGGCTTGGCTGGCATCCGCTCCTCCTGCTCGCCACACGTCGGCGGGAAGCAGAGATTAGATCAGGTTTCTTTCCTTGACTTCAAGGTACTGGTTCACCAGCGCCGTGGTCAGCTTGCTGGGGGCGATTTCCAGTGCCAGGGCGCCCTTATTGCGGACGCGGCTGAGCAACTGCTCCCGGCGGTGCACCAACTCCTGCGCCGCTACCACCGAGAACATCTCCCGGGCGTTTTCCGGATACTTGCCCGCAAGCTCGGTAAGGTCGGTCTGGGCGATCACGGCAAACAGCAGCAGATGTTTACGCAGCACCTGCGAGGCGCTCTCAATCACCTCCGGCGTCATCGAGGTGTCCGCCAGGTCAGTCATCCAGATGATGAGACCGCGCTGTTTTTGCATTTGCAGCAGGGCAGCGGCGGCGCGCAAGTGGTCGGCTTCGGCAGGTTCTTCCTTGGCCGCGGCGAGTCCTTCCACGATGGCGCGCATGTGCGGCAGGCCGCGTCCCAGGCCCACGCGCTGCTGCACGTCACGGCCATAGACCAGAACACCCACGCGATCGCCGGAGTAGAGCGCGGTCTGGGCGATGGAAAGCGCGGCGTTCACGGAAAGATCGAGCTTGGTCAGTTCGCCCACGCGCGCGCGCAGCAGCCTGCCTGCGTCCATCACGATCCACACCGCCTGGCTCCGCTCCACCTGGAACAGCTTGGTCACGTGCTTGCCGCGGCGCGCCGTGGCGGTCCAGCAGATGTTGCGAAACTCGTCGCCCGGCTGGTATTCGCGCAGGCTTTCAAATTCGCGCCCGGTGCCGCGCTGCCGGATCAGGCGCTTTTCCAGCTCGATTTGGCGCGCGCGGGAAAGATAGATGTTGTGCCGCTTGGCCTCTTCCAGGTCAGGAAACACGCGGACGGTTTGCGACAAGTCCGCTTTGGCCCAGCGCTCGGCAAAGCGCGCCCCGCTCTGGTAGCGAAGGTAGGCCGCTCCCAGTTTCACGTCGCCGCGTTCCAGCGGCCGCATTGTGTAGGTGGCCGAGCCGGAGTCGCGCGCCGCCGCCCGCACAACCACCGTCGGTGGCCGGCGCCGCAGTGCCCGCGGAACCTCGTCGAGGATGCGGCACTCTACGTAGGCGCCGCTCAGGTTCTCCACCGTGAGTGTGACCTGGACGTTGTTGCTGAGAGAGGGCGCCCCACCCCATGAGCGTTCCACCACCAATTGATTCGTGCGTGGCAGGCGAAGCAGGTCCAGCAGCCAAGCCAGCAGCGCGCATGCATCCCACGCGGCCAGCAACAGCAGATAGCGCGTGTCCCAGAATGCCGGGATGGTCCACAGCAATCCCAGCCCGGCCAGGAGAAAGAAGCGCCGGCCAAAACCAAAGCCGAGTCTCTTGCTGGGCCAGGCTGGATTTTTTACCGGCTTGGGAACGAGCGTTGCTTCGCGAGAACTCATTGGCTCTTTAAATCCGTGATCATCCGCGCGAATCCGCGGTGAGGGTTTTACTTCGGCACTTCCACCGAACTCAGCACTTCCGTCAACACCTGATCGCTTTGCAGGCCTTCCAGTTCAGCCTCAGGCTTGATCATCACGCGATGACGCAGCACCGGCAGCACCGCCTGCTTCACATCGTCCGGGATGATGTAGTCGCGGTCTTCCAGCGCAGCCACGGCTTTGGCTACATTCATCAGGCTGATGGCCGCGCGCGGGCTCGCCCCCAGCGAAAGCGCAGGCCAATCGCGCGTGCGCCGCACGATCTCCACAATGTACTGGAACAGCGCCGGCTCCACGCGACTGCTGCGCACCTCAGCCCGCGCCTCTGCCAGGGCTTCGGTGGGGATGGGCGCGATCTGGGCCGCGTCCAGGTTGTGCGGGTCAAACCCTGCGTGCACGTTTTTAAGGATGGAGATCTCTTGCTCCGCTTCAGGGTAAGTGACCTTGATCTTCATCAGGAAACGGTCGAGCTGCGCCTCCGGCAGGGGATAAGTGCCTTCAAACTCGATTGGGTTCTGTGTGGCGAAAACAGTAAAGTACTGGGAAAGCTGGTTGGGTGCGCCGTCGATGGTGATCTGCCGCTCTTCCATGGCCTCCAGCAGGGCGGCCTGGGTGCGCGGAGGCATGCGGTTGACTTCGTCGGCCAGCAGCATATCGGTGAACAGCGGTCCGCGATGCAGGGAGAAAGTACTGGTGGCCAGGTTGAGCACGTTGCTGCCGATGATGTCCGCCGGCATCAGGTCACTGGTGCACTGTACGCGGCGGAACTCCAGCTGAAACAATCGGGCAAAGCACTTGATCACCAGCGTTTTGGCGATGCCGGGCACGCCTTCCAGCAACGCGTGGCCGCCGCAGAGGATGGTGAGAAGGCACTGGTTGACCAGCTCTTCCTGTCCCACAATCACCTTCTTCAATTCATTGCGGCCGTGTTCCAACAGCCGGGTGGTCTGCATTGCACTTGTCTCCTATTCCGGTTTGGCAATCAGTTTCAGGTTCTGCATGTGAAGATTCAGTTCCTGCAGCAGCTTCAGGACCTGGTCTTCTTTGAGATCGCCGTAATGCAGCGTGGTCTCAATGTTCTTCAACAATTCGTCCAGTCTCTGGTCCTTGTAGCCGGTGCGTTTGCGCAGAGCGCGCGCCAGGTCCGCGGAATCCACGTCCGGCTTGAGGCCAAGCTGGCGCACAGCCAGAGTGCGGAAGCGATTGTACGGGACCTCCAGCGCGGAGTGCGTGGCGCGGGCGCGCCGGTAGAGCCCGCCCAGCGTGTGCACGAACTCCAGGGGCGAAAGCCGCGACGTGCTGTCCAGAGAGTAAATGGGAGAGTTGCGCCGCGAATAGGTCAGCACCAGGGCCAGAGCCAGCAGGGCGCATTGCCATAGACCAAACTGGATCGGCAGCTCGTCCATGTATGCGCCCAGAGAATCGTGCTGCCCGTGATAGTACTCGTCCCACAGCACGCGGACGTTTTTGCCGCCAAGAGAATTCAGGAACAGCGCAAGATTGCCTTTCCGCGTGATGCCCAGATTGGTGAGTGGCGTGGCCCGCGCCCACCAGACCACTTCACCGTTGCCGACCTTGTAGGAAATTACGATAGGGCGATTCTCGTGCGAATAATGCACAAGGTACTTCGTCGACGAACTCTTCCAGTACGCCGCGGGCGAA
>DASVFK010000254.1:0-20147 GCA_036380095.1 Candidatus Angelobacter sp.
GCATTGTGAAGGCCTTTACCCTGATGAAAATCATGACGGAGAAGTGGAACCACGAGCCGGAGCGAGCGTCACGGCCTTTCAACCTGGACCGCGATGGCTTTGTGATCGCTGAAGGCTCGTGGATGTTCGTGGTGGAAGAGCTGGAACGGGCTCGCGCACGCGGTGCGCGGATTTACGCTGAGATCGCCGGCTACGGTTCCACCTGCGAGGCGTTTCATCGCGTGCGCCTGGTGGAGAACGGCGAGGAGCCGGCGCGGGCGATCGGGCTGGCGATGAAAGAAGCAGGCATCGCGGCCGAGAATGTGCATTACGTGAATCTGCACGGCACTTCAACGGACTTGAACGATCGCATCGAGACACGCGCGCTCAAGCTGGCGCTGGGCGATCATGCGTATAAAGTCCCGATGTCGGCCTTAAAGTCGCAGATCGGGCATCCACAAGGTGCTTGCGGCGCAGCGGGTGTTGCTGCGACTCTGGTGGCGATGCACGAAGGGCGTATCCCTCCCACCATCAATCTGGAAAAGCCCGATCCCGACTGCGACCTGGATTACGTGCCACAAGCCGGGCGCAAAGCCGAGATTGAACATGCGGTGTGCAACTGCATCGCGTTTGGATCGAAGAACTCGGCGCTGGTGCTGAGAAGGGTGTAGGTCTGGAGTGCCGGGTTTTGCTGTGTTGGTGCGGGCAGCAAGATATTTTTCGGAAAGCTATTGAATTGTTGGTTCCTCGCTGAAATTCCTTGAACTCCGAATGTTAGAGCAGACCGTGTCGGGATGTTTCGACTCCTCCTGCTTCGTAAAGCTCAGCCGGAGTCGCTCAACATGACAATGTTGTGGATCTAGCGAATTCGCAATGGCTGCTCGGGAATGTCGTGGTTCGGCCGCACCGCGGCGGCGAAGAGCGCCATGTTACCGAAAGCGCCAAAGCACCACAGCGCGGCGCGATGAAGGTCGCCGTCGGCGTTCGCATCGGCGAGCAGTCCGGGGAGCAGCGGAGCAGGGTAGATCTCCTCCAGCGCGTGGCTGCGCATCAGGTAATCCAGCGCCCGGACGGAAAATTCCGGCGGCTCATTCTCATCCACGAACGCACCCAGAGCCACACCCACAGCCAGCAGGCCGCCACGTTGTTCCACATCCGCGACCACGAAGACTTTGCGCTGCCAGCTGCGCACGAACAAGAGCTTGTTCTGCTGATGAAAGATGGCCCACTTGTGCTCCATCACCGCCGGACGAAACAACGCGCCTTCGCCGAGCGGGCCGTCCGTCCGGTAGAGCAGATTGGCGGTGAAGAAGCGCGCGGCGGTCGGCTCCTGGGCGAGGAAAGCCGAACCGTCGTCGCGGCCGTAAGAGATGGCGTTGGCGGCGCATTGGGGATCCTGCGAAGTGGAGATCAGGTGCTGCGTCACGGCGCGTACGTCGAGCAGGCGGATGTTCCACGGGTTTTCCGAGGGCGCCAGCCATCGAACTTCTGAAGGTTCAGGGACCATGACTGAAGGCTGCCGCGGCCAGTGTAGCAGCCGGGCGCAGATGCCGCGGCCTTCCGTGAAAAAGATCTTGTATCCAATCCGGTGGCCGGTGAATCGGTTTCAGGAGCGCGTCCGCCTCATCGTCCCGCCAGGCGAATCGGCTGCACGGTAAAATAGAACTCTAGCCATGGCCCAAGAAGAAGAAGTATTAGGAAAAGCATATGACAGCCGGCTGATGAAGCGGTTGCTGACCTACCTGCGCCCGTACTGGTGGCAGACGGCGGTGGCCTTGGCTTCGATTTTGTTGAAAGTGGTGCTGGGGCCGGACGTGATTGGGCCGTATCTCACTGCGGTAGTGGTCGATAAGTACCTCTCGCAGGCCCATGTGCATCATCGTTTCCTCGACCGCTGGCTCAGCCCCGACCCGTGGACGGGCGTGGGCCAGGTGGCAGCGGTCTACTTCGTTGCCCTGTTGTTCGCTTTCGTGCTCGAGTTCGTGCAGACCTACCTGATGCAGTGGACCGGCCAGAAAGTGATGTTCGACCTGCGCAGCCAGATCTTCCGCCACCTGCAGCACATGCACGTGGGTTTTTACGACAAGAACCCTGTCGGACGCCTGGTGACGCGCGTGACCACGGACGTGGACGCGTTGAACGAGATGTTCACCGCCGGCGTGGTCTCGATCTTTGAAGACGTTTTCATCCTGGGCGGCATTGTTTACGTGATGCTGGGCATGGACTGGCGGCTGGCGCTGATCGCCTTCGCCGTGCTGCCCGTGATCTTCTGGGTCACCCAGATCTTCCGCAAGTCAGTGCGCGAATCCTACCGGCGTATCCGCACTGCCATTGCCCGCATCAACGCCTATTTGCAGGAACACATCAGCGGCATGGTGGTGCTGCAGCTCTTCAATCGCGAGGAACGCGCTTACCGCAAATTCGAAAAGATCAACGCGCAGCACATGGACGCGTTCAAAGACGCCATCATGGCTTACGCCATCTACTATCCGGTGGTGGAAGTGCTCTCCACTATCGCGATCGCCGCGGTGCTGTGGTTCGGCGGATTGCGCGTGCTGGCCGGGACGGCGGCCCTGGGCACGGTCATGGCGTTCATCATGTATGCCCAGCGCTTTTTCCGTCCCATCCAGGACCTGAGCGAAAAGTACAACATCCTGCAATCGGCCATGGCGTCGGCGGAGCGCGTTTTCAACCTGCTGGATACGCCGGTGGAGATCGTCTCGCCCGAGCAACCTGTGAAAGCCGTGGGCGAGGGAACGATCGAGTTTGACCATGTCTGGTTCGCTTATCGCCAAGTGGAGACTGACGACGCGGCGGGGACCGAGGTCACGGCGGAGAGCAACGGGCATCCTCATGCACACGCTCCGGCCGATGCTTCTGGCTACGATTGGGTATTACGCGACGTGTCCTTTACCATTGAGCCGGGCGAGAGCGTGGCCATCGTAGGCCACACCGGCGCGGGCAAGACCACGATCATCTCGCTGCTGATGCGCTTTTATGACATCCAAAAAGGCGCTATCAGGATTGACGGCGTTGACGTCCGCCATATGGACCTCGCCGACCTGCGCCGTCGCTTCGGCGTTGTGCTGCAAGATCCGTTCCTGTTCAGCGGGACCATTGAGGCCAACATCCGCCTGGGCTCGGACTGGATCGGAGACGAACAGGTGGAGCGGGCAGCGGAGAGCGTGAACGTGGCCGACTTTATCCGCACTCTGCCGCAAGGCTTCAAAGAACCCGTGCGGGAGCGTGGAAGCACACTCAGCACGGGACAGAAGCAACTCATCTCGTTTGCCCGGGCGCTGGCGCACGATCCTGAGATCCTGGTCCTGGATGAAGCCACCTCCAGCGTGGACACGGAAACCGAGCTGCGCGTACGCGATGCGCTTACGCACATGGTGGAGGGGCGCACGTCGGTGATCATCGCGCACCGGCTTTCGACCATCCAGCGCGCCGACAAGATCATCGTGATGCACAAAGGCCAGGTGCGGGAGATCGGCAGCCACCAGGAGCTGCTGGCGCATCGCGGCATTTATTGGAAGCTCTACCAGTTGCAGTATAAGGAGCAGGAGTTGGGCGTGGGCGATGCGCAGGTTGGAGCGGACGATTAGCTGCACAATCGTCGCCAGGGGCCAGTTCTGATACACATGCCCACAGCGTGCAAAGACAAGCCAATTGACAGGCGGCACACATGTGTCATAATTATGAATGTGAACTGATTAATCAGTTCGTGGAACAAGCCCAGGTGTTTTATGTCTCTGCCTAAAGTAATTACAGCTCTTACTGCCCGGACCCAATTCGGACAAATTCTGCGGCGAGCTGGGCGGCGACAGGAACGCTTCATTGTCGACCGCCGCGGAAATCCTGAAGTGGTCATCATGGGCGTTAAGGATTTCCTTAAAACCATTGCGCCGGAACCTGAAGTGCTGCGGGCAATCCGGGCCGAAGCCAAGAGAAACAAAACATCCAAGTTGACCAATCGCCAGATTGATCGTGAGATATCTGCGTATCGCCGGGAGCGCAGACTTAAGAATGCCACGTCCAAGAGTCGTTCTTGATACGAATGTTATTGTTTCCGCGCATCTGAAAGATGAGGGTCTTGAAAGATTCGTTCTGGACCTGGCGCTGGCGCATAAGCTTCACCTCTACCTTTCCGCTGAAATCCTTGAAGAATACAAAGGTGTGCTGGCGCGTCCAGCCTTCAAGCTGGACTCTGTCAAAGTTGCGGCGTCGCTGCGGCTCATGGAAAAGGCCGCGATCATGGTTCGTCCAGCGAAAAAGGTGAACGCAGCCAAAGACCTGGATGACAATAAGTTCCTGGAATGTGCGGAAGAAGCC
This sequence comes from Candidatus Angelobacter sp., assembly GCA_036380095.1. GTDB lineage: Bacteria > Acidobacteriota > Terriglobia > Terriglobales > Acidobacteriaceae > Angelobacter. The sequence goes on from DASVFK010000254.1 coordinate 4,315, forward strand.
CAAGCGGACTACCTGGTTACTGGTAATAAGAAGCATTTTCCCCAGCAGGGGCGGCAAACCCGTATCGTAAATGCACGTGAGCTCCTGCAAGAGATCATGCCTGACCTGCAGCGTTGAGCCGCAACACAGGCTATGACATGCGGCTTTTTGGCATGTTGGGGCTCCCTTGCGCTCAGGGCCTGAAGTGGAATGTCATAATCAACCTGCATGCAAATTCTTCTATCCGCCGGCGAAGCGTCAGGCGACAACTACGGCGCGCAGGTGATTGACGCGCTGCGCCGGCTTGCGCCTGAGTCAAACTTCTTCGGCATGGGTGGCGACAAGATGCAGACCGCCGGATGCGAACTCAAAGTCCAGGCCAAGGACGTGGCCGTGGTTGGCCTGGTCGAAGTGCTGACCCATTTGCTGGCAATCCAGCGCAGGTTCAAAGAATTGGTTGCGGAAGCGGAGCGCCGCAAGCCCGATGCTGCGGTGCTCATTGACTTTCCTGACTTCAATCTCCGCCTGGCGCGGGAGCTGCATCGCCTTGGGATCCCCGTTTTCTACTTCGTCAGCCCGCAGCTCTGGGCCTGGCGCACCGGCCGGGTGGAGCAGATCAAGAAACATGTCCGCAAGATGATCGTGATATTTCCTTTTGAGCAGGAGTTCTACGCGCGGCACGGAGTTGAGGCGGTTTACGTGGGCCATCCGTTGGCGTATGCCGCGCGGCCGCAGGGTTCGCGCGCGGAATTCGCCGCAGCGCACCAGCTTGATCCGGCGAAGCAGTGGATCGCGCTGCTGCCGGGAAGCCGGAAGAAAGAGGTTGGATTGAATCTGCCGGTGATGCTGCGGGCGGCGGAACTGCTCAAGGAACACGGCGGGGAATACGAGTTCGCCCTACCGCTGGCATCTACGCTTGATGAAGGCTGGATGCAGCGGCAGCTTGCAGGCTCCGCCGTCGCCGTGAAACTTACCGGCGACGCGCGGGCCACCATGACTCATGCGCGCGCATCCGTTGTAGCGAGCGGTACGGCCACGGTGGAAGCGGCGCTCGCAGGAACACCGTTCATTGTGGTCTATCGGCTGGCGCCTCTCACGTGGCTTCTGGGCCGGCGGCTGGTGAAACTTGACACCTTCGCCATGGCCAACCTGATCGCCGGGAAAAGGATTGTCCCGGAGCTGATCCAGAAGGACTTTACCCCGGAAGCCGTGGTCCGGGAGCTGAGCGGCATCCTTCCGGAGGGGCCAGCCCGGCGGCAGATGCAGGCCGGATTGGAGCAGGTAAAGGACCGCCTGCGCCAGCACGAAGGCGCTCAGGAACCCGCGGTCCGGGCAGCTACGGAGATCCTAAGCGGTATAAGAAGTCCGGCTAAGGTGGTACAAAAGCAGCTTTTTTGAAAAAATAGACATCTAAGCCCATATCGCCAGCAGCTCTGGAGAGTCTCATGCAAATTGCACGACCGCCCCTGCGACGTGCGCAGCTCGTTATTGGTCTGTTTTTCCTTGCCATGGCGCTGCCCGCGCTGGGACAAAAGCCCCGGATTAAAGCCGAGGACTATCAGATTGACGCGGAAATCATTCCCAAGAGCCATCACCTGACGGCGCGCGCCCGAGTCAAGTTCACCACGCTGGACGACATCAACTTCGCCAGCTTTGAACTGAACAATGCGTTGCGTCTGGGCAAAGTTACGGACGCCAACGGCAAGGTGCTTCCCGCCGAACGCATCAGCCAGGACAACGCCGTGCGCGTGACCTTCCCGGCCAACGTTCCCAAAGGCACCACGACCACGTTGACGTTTGAATACGAAGGCGCGCTGGCCAATGCCGATGACAGTCCGGTGGAAGGGCTGAAGCTGGCATACATCGGCGACGACATCAGTTATCTGCTCTATCCCGGCCGCTGGTTCCCGGTGAGCAATTACGGCATGGACCGCTTTACCTCCACCATCAACATCACCGCGCCGGCGGGGACGGTGGTGGTGGGCAGCGGCAGCATCAAAGCGGAAAAAGCTGCGCCTGCGGGCAAGGCCGTCTCCTCCTTCCGCTATGACAAGCCGAGCTTCCCCGGCACCATCATCGCCGGGCCGTTTGAAGACAATGTCTTCGGCGGCGGCAACATGCACGTCTATTTCACCGCCAATAAGAAACAGTTTGCGCCCGCTTACGGCGATACCGCGGTCCGCGCCATGGAGCTTTTCAGCACGGTCTTTGGGCCGGCGGGATCACCCAAGCTGCAAGTAGTTGAGCTGCCGGATGACACAGTGCCCACCTGGTGGGCGCCGGAAATCGCCGCGCTGGCCGGGCGCAACATCAGCGAGAAGACCAACTATCGCCTGCTGGCGGACGCGGTGGCGCATCAGTGGTGGGGCACGATGGTCAGCCCGGCCACAAAAGAAGACTGGTGGATCATGGACGGCGGCGCGCGCGCTTCCGAAATGCGCTACGTGCAGAGCACCGCCGGAGCAACAGCTTTTGAAGACGCCACCCGGGACATGGCTGTGGGCGCTCTGGCCTATGACACGGCGCCGCTGGCCAGCGTGGGCAAACTGGATACGTTCTCGCCGCAGTTCCAGGCGCTGGTCACAGACAAGGGCGGCATGATCTTCCACATGTTGCGCTGGGTGATCGGCGACCAGGCGTTCGACAAGACCATGCAGGAATTCTTCGCCCAGTACGCTTTCAAACCGGTCCGAGTGGCTGACCTGCAGGCGGTGGCGGAGAAGAACTCGCAGAAGAAACTCATCTCGTTCTTCACCCAGTGGGTGGAAGGCACCGGCGCGCCGGAATTCAAGATGAAGTACACGGTCTACCGCGTGAAGAAGGGCTTCCGCGTGGTGGGCGAAGTCACGCAGGACCTGGACCTGTTCCGCATGCCGGTGGAGCTGAAAGTGGACACCGACGGCCAGACGGAGATGAAGCGCATTGAGGTCGTAGGGACGGAATCGCCGTTTTCGGTGGAGACCTTTGGCAAGCCGCGCCGCCTGGCCCTTGATCCCAACAACTGGGTGCTCAAGAACTCGCCGGACCTGAAGGTGCGCGTGGCCATCCGCCGCGGGCAGGAGCTTACGGCCCAGGGCAACCTGGCGGAAGCGCTCACGGAATACAACAAGGCGCTGGAAGTCAATCGCAACAGCTCGCTGGCGCACTATCGCATTGCCGATGTTTTCTACCTGCAGCGCAATTATCAGTCCGCGGCAAACGAATATCGCGAAGCCATCAACGGCGACCAGGAGCCGCGCTGGACTGAGGTCTGGAGCCATGTGCAACTGGGCAAGATCTTTGACCTGACCGGGCAACGTGAGCGCGCCGTGAACGAATATCGCCAGGCCATCCAGACGGGCGACAACACGCAGGGCGCGCTCGATGAAGCGCGCAGATACCTGGAGCAGCCGTTCCAAAGAGAGAAGAGACAGAACGGCGAGTAACAAGCCGGATCAACCACAAAGGACACGAAGGCACACGAAGGTTCCAGACTCCCTCGTGTTCCTTTGTGTCCTTTGTGGTTTCTGTAATTACTGCAGACTCTTCACAAAGCTCACAATCTGCCAGCGCTGCGGTTCGGGCAGGCGCGACCACGAAGGCATGCCGTTCTTCATGCTGCCGTTGGTCAGGAGCCACTGCAGTTCGCCGGGAGTGGCGGCGCGCATGCGTTCGCTGCGCAGGCTGGGATGTCCGTCACGCCCCTGCCCGTCATCGCCATGGCAAGAAGCGCAGTTTTGGCGGAAGAGCTTGCCTCCAGCGGAGAGCGCCGTGGGCGCGCCGGCAAACGGGTTCGCCTGGTTGCGGGCCTTTTCCGGGACGCGGGACATCCACAGGCCGTCACCGGCGGCGGCGAACAACAGCGTGCTGGTGAGAGCAAGAGCGGCAAGCAAAAGCAGCAGTCTTCGGGAAAGCATGGGTCATTTCCTCCGCATCCGGGACAAGAACCGGTCAAACTCGTACGCAACGTTGAAGCGCAGCAGCAGCCCGTGGCTGTTGTGGTTCAAGCCAAAGCCGGGCGAGACGCTGAAGGTGGGCCCTTGCGGCACATGGAAAGTGGCCATGGGCGCAAGATAGTGTGAAGTGTGGGAGAAGCCGAAGCTGTAGCGGTCGCCCAGGCCGCCGTAGAGTTCGGCGCCAAGAGCAAAGTTCTCGCGGCACAAGCGGCACTCTTTGGCGCTGGCCACGAGCGATAGCGGACGGCTCACCGCGATGGCGTAGCCGAACTCCCACGGTTCGGCCTTCAGGTTCTTTTCCGCGATGAAATTTTCTGACACGTTCCATCCCTTGAAGTTGCTGCTCAAAATCAGCTTGAGTTCGGCTTCGCGTTTTTTCTCCGCGCTGTTGTTGCGCTCCAGGAAGTCCGTGACGCCGTCATGCCCCACCACTTCCAACAGGGCCTTGTCCGCGCTGTTGATGTCTTCGAACTCGACGTAGAGCACGGGATTGATCCAGTGCTCGCGCAGCAGCGGGCGAAAACGGTTCTCGAAGCGCCAGCCGGTGAAGACCGTGCTTTCGCCGAAGGTGGTCTGGCCGTCGAGGTACAGCTCGCTGGTCCACCAGGCCTTCACGCCGTATTCCAACTCCAGGGCGTTACCCCAGAATGTGTTGCCTTGCGAAGGGAATCCGCTGACGGACTTGCTGGCGATCTCCAGGCTGCCGGGCTCTTCCATGTGGTGCGTATAGGTGATGAAGTAGTTCGCCTGGGCGTGCGCGCGGGCGGGCCAGGCCAGCGCCGTTGCGAGGACGGCGAGCACGGCAGCGGATTTCCAGCGTAGATCAAGCACGGCTCAGCTCCGGGGTGCGATCGGGGATTTTGAAAATGAAATTGAATTTCATTTTCAATACCGCACTATCCTAATTTAGCTGCTCTGCTTCTGGCAAGCTGTGACGAATCTCACATGGATAGGACAGGGGGCGGTGCTTTTGCGGAACAGGATATTTGCGGGGTTTCGAGTGAACTTGGCTTCAGCCTCTGCGGGTATCAGGGCAGCGGCTTTAGCCGTGCCGTAGCGGGCATGAAAAGAATCGGGCTTCAGCCCCCAAACCGCGGTTGGTTTTCCGTGCGTTTTTGGCTGCCGCGCGGCCGTGGCGGAGCAGGTCCCTCACCTCACTCAGCCTCGGCTTCGGAGGATTCGGGATGGCTTGTCGTTGTGTTTGACGAGTTAGAGCAGCGAAGTTCTATTTATCGGTCGGGCGGCTACTCGTACCGCAGGGCCTCAATCGGGTCCAGGCGTGAGGCCTTGATCGCCGGCAGCATGCCGCTGATGATCCCCACCAGCACCAGGATCCCGGTGGAGACCAGCAGATTGACCGGCGAGATGGCCAGCACGATGTCGCCGGCTTCAGCGTTGGACGCGATGTAGCTGTACACGGGGATGCGCCCCACGCTCCATGCGATCAGGTAGGCAGCAATGATGCCCAGCGCTCCACCCGCAAAGGTGATGGCCAGGGCCTCAGCCAGGAACTGCATCAGGACGTCGCGCCGGCGCGCGCCCAGGGCTTTTTCCACGCCGATCTCGCGCGTGCGCTGCGTTACCGAGACCAGCATGATGTTCATCAGGCCCACGCCGCCCACGCCCAGCGTGGCCATGCCGATCAGCGACAACAAGAACTCCAGCGCAATGGTAAAGATTCGCCAGTTGTCCAGCTGCCGCATGGAGTTCCAGCAAAAGACGGCGCGCGGGTCCTTGGGATCAAAGTTGTGGAAGCCGCCGAGCACGCTGCGGATGTTGGCCTCGATTTTTTCGTACTGGTTGCCTTCGTAGTTGATCCAGATACCGCTCAGGTAGCGGGTGTCACGCAGGTCTCCCATGGCGCTCAGGGGAATGTAGACCACGCGGTTGATGTCGTTGTCACCCTCCTGCATTTTGGGAGCGGTCACGCCGATCACGTCAAAGGTGACGCCGTTGATCCTGATCTTCTCGCCCACGGCGAACTGGCCGGAGAAAAGCTTGGTCTTGGCTTCCGATCCCAGCACGGCAACGCGGGCCCGCTGCGCTTCGTCTTCCGGGTTGAAGAAGCGGCCGGATTCGATATCGATGGCGCGAATGTACTGGATCTGCGATTGGAACCCGTTGACGGGGAAATTGAAGGTGCGGTTGTCATTCTGCACTCTGGCGGCATCGAGCGAGCTTTCCGCGCTGATGTGGCGGACCAGGGGCACCAGTTCCTGCACGTGTTGCACGTCGTCCAGGGTGAACCTGATCTGCACGCCGGCCTTGGCGCCGCCCGCCTGCAGCGACGTGCGGCCGGGGAAGAAGCCCATCATCTGCATGCCCATCTGGGAAAAAATGTTGCCGATGGCGCGGCCAAAGCCGGCGCCGTAGGCCAGCAGCAGCACCACGGTGGCGATGCCCCAGGCCATTCCCAGCATGGTGAGCGCGGTGCGGCGGCGATTGTGTCGCATGGCCGCCCAGGCTTGGCCGGCAAGGTCGTGGACCATGGGGGTTACTCCTTCCTCAGGGCTTCCACGGGCGTAAGCATGGCGGCTTTGCGCGCGGGATAAAGTCCGGCGATGATTCCGGCCAGGGCCAGCGCACCCACGGCCAGCGCCGCGGAAACCGGAACAATGTGCGGCGGATCAAACCCGATCTGCGTCTTGGGCCACGCGGCGTTCAGAAGTTGTGAAATCGCTGCTGCCGCACCCACGCCCAATCCACCGCTCAGCGCGGTAAGGAACGCGCCTTCCAGAAAGAACTGGACCATCACGTCGCGGGTGGTGGCGCCAACGGCCTTCATCAGCCCGATTTCCTTGGTGCGCTCGGTCACCGAAACCAGCATGATGTTAATGATCCCGATCGCGCCCAGCGCCAGCGTGATCAGCCCCACGCCGCCCAGGAAGTAGTCCATGGCGGTAAAGATCTTGCCCACGCGGTCCGTACTTTCCACCGTGTCCCAGGCCTCAAAAGCCTCGGGGACAGTGGGATCGAATCCATGATTGCGCCCCACGATGCGGTGCACTTCATCGATGGCTTCTTTGTGCTGCGCGCGGGTTACGGGCTGGAAGTTGAGCCCGCTGATATCGTCCGGCGTGTGCGCATTTTTTTGCGGGAAATACTGCTGCATGGTGGTCAGGGGCATGTACACGCGCACGTTGTTGCCGTTGTTTTCCTGCTGGCCAATCTGGTCCAACACTCCCACCACTTCAAAGCGGATGCCGTTGATCAAAATCGTGCTGCCGATGGCCGGCCATCCCGGAAACAGGTTGCGCATCATCTTGAAGCCCAGCACGCACACGTTGCGCTTCTGCGCATTGTCCGCGTCGTTCAGCCAGCGTCCCTGGCCCAGCGGCAGGTAACGCACGGTAGCGAAGTTGGGCGTGCTGCCGGTAAAAGTCCCGCTGCTGGTGGCATAGTCGCTCACCACGCGCAGATCGCCGCGATTGATGATGGCCACCACGTCCTTCACCTTGCGGGCTTCACTCTTTATGTCGAGGTAATCCTTGTAAGTCATAAAGTAGAAGCGGCCGCCGGTGTGCTGCCCGGCCACGTTGGGAACCTGGCCCGGCCACATGAAGATCACGTCTTCGCCGATGTTGGCCATGTTCTTCTGCTGCCCGGAGCGGAAGCCCTCGCCCACGCCGATGAGCATGAGCAGGGAAAACACGCCATAGGCGATGCCGAACATGGTGAGAAAGGAGCGCAGCTTGTGCGCCCACAGGGTACGCAGCACTTGCGCGAAGATGTCCAGGGCCATTCTCATCTGCTGTAGCTGTATACGCCGGGCACGGGCGGGCGGTTCCAGGGATTTAGACGGGATTGGCAGCGAGAAGTTACCCTAGCCCGGCCAAAGACTGACGGCCTGAGGTACCGCAGGAGGCAAGCCCACGACCGCGCACGAGCGCGCGATTCACAAATCGGCTGGTTTCAACCCGGTGTGTTTCGCAATTCGAGCGAGCATCCGGGGGCCGATTTCTACTTTGTCGTGGAACGCCCAAATGTAGTCAGGCAACCTTCTCTGAATGTGCCGAAGTTTGATATGCGAACCGCTTTGTGAGACCGGCGTCCAACCGATGCGCAGCAGCGCGCGATAGACTTGCCTCGCCTTGGTGCTCTTCCACTCGCTCACATTGAGGCGCAGCGCAGGCTGATCGACGAGGGGACCGAGCTCGATTTTTCTACTTCGTCGGCGATGACGCGAAGGGCGAGAGCATAGGCTTTCGCTCTTGCCTGTTTCTCCGTCGCTCCGTAGGCGAGCACTCCCGGCATGGCGGTGATTTCAGCGATCCAGCGGCCATCTGTTTCCCGCTCCGTTTCAATGCTGAACCGCTTGGTGGAGCCCCTTCCTGCCCGCTGTGGTGGTTTTCTAGTGCTCATAAATGTAGCTTGATCATACGTCAAATTGTCGCGACGGGTCACCCGATTATGTGATCTTGCCTTCCAGTTCAGCCCATCGCTGATATAACTGGTCCACTGCTTGCTGCGCCTGTTCCAATTCAGCGTGGGCCTGGAGCAGGCGGGCAGCGTCTGAGGCGATGGCCGGATCTTCAGCGGCGGCGCGGTTCTGGCGCAACAGCTCTTCGGCTTCAGCGATTCGTTGCTCCAGGGTCGCGTACTCTCGCGCTTCCATGTAGGAGAGCTTCCTCCTTGGCCCCGGTTGTGCGCTTTCAGCAGCCACCTTCTCCGGGAGAGAAGACGTGTCAGGGGATGACTTCAGTCGCCCCGTAACGGCCTGTTTCTTGTCCTGGGTTTTAGCTCCTGCGGAAGCCAAACTCGCCTCCCTCTGATCGTCCATCCACACTTCCCACTGCGCATAGTCGGCGAAGATGCCGGCGCTGCCTGCGCCGTCCAGTCCCAGCACCACGGTGGAAATGCGGTCCAGCATGTAGCGATCGTGGGTTACCAGCACCAGCGCGCCAGGAAATTCCAGCAGGCTTTCTTCCAGGATCTCCAGGGTGGGAATGTCGAGATCGTTGGTGGGCTCGTCCAGCAGGAGCACGTCGGCCGGCTGGAGCATGAGTTGCGCGATCAGCACGCGGGCGCGCTCGCCGCCGGAGAGCCGTCCCACGGGCTGGTTCAGCTGCTCGCTGGTGAAGAGGAAGCGTGACGCCCAACTGGCCACGTGGATGACGCGCTCCTGGTAAATCACGGAGTCGCCTTCCGGCGCCAGCGCACGGCGCAGAGTCACATCAGGATCAAGCGGGCGGTTCTGGTCAAAGTACACCACGCGCAAAAACTCCGCCCGGCGGACCTGGCCTTGAGTGGGCGCGATCTCTCCACGCAACAGCCGCAGCAGCGTGGTCTTGCCGCTGCCGTTGGGCCCCACCAGTCCGACGCGCTTGCCCGCCGTGAGGAGAAAATTCAAGTCGCGAAACAACGTGCGGCCGGCGATCTGGTACTCCACACCCTCCAGTTCTATCAGCCGTTTGGTTTTGCGCTCGGTGGCGGAGAAGTCGATGTCCGCGGTGGCGGTGCGCGTGCGCGAACTCAGGTCGCCCAGTTCCGCGATCAACTGGTGGGCCTTGTCGATGCGCGCTTTGGCTTTGCGGGTGCGCGCCTTGGCCCCACGGCGCAGCCACTCAAGCTCATTGCGGACGCGGTTTTCGAGCGCCTCCTGCCGCCGCGATTGTGCGTGCAGGAACTCTTCTTTTTTCGCCAGGAACGCGCTGTAGTTGCCCGGCACCCGCAACAGGCCATCCGGGTAGGCGCGGCTCAGCTCCACTGTCTCACTGGCGACGTTTTCCAGGAAGTAGCGGTCATGGCTCACCACCACGCTGGCGAACGCGGCAGTGGCCAGCAACTCTTCCAGCCACTCAATGCCTTCGAGATCAAGATGGTTCGTGGGCTCGTCCAGCAGCAGGACGCCGGGTTGCTGCACCAGCGCTTCCACAATCGCCAGCCGTTTGCGCCACCCGCCGGAAAGCGACACGGCCTCTGCCTGAAAGTCTTCAAATCCGGCGCGGCCCAGCGACTCCACCAGGCGTCCTTCACGCTCGGCTTCCGGCGACTGGGCGCGCTCTAAGGCCTGGGCAATCACCGAGCGCACGGTGGCGCCCGGGGGGAACTCCGATTGCTGCTCCACATAGGCCAGACGCGTGCGCTTGCGCGTGGCCACTTCACCAGAGTCGGGTTCCAGTTCGCCGGCCAGGATGCGCAACAGCGTGGACTTGCCCGAGCCGTTCGGCCCGATCAGGCCGATGCGGTCGCCTTCCGACACCGTGAACGAGATCTCTTCAAACAGCGGCGCCGCGCCAAAGCTCTTGCTGATGCGCTGGGCGTTGATGATGGGAGGCATACGAGTGGGTTCATTTGAGGATAGCAGGAACCCATAAGAGAGGTATGCCACCGGGGACGCAGAGGCGGTAAGCAAGTTGTTGGTCAAAGGGACAGGTTCGGCTATGATTCAGTCAACATTGGGCTGTCAATGAAACTACCGGATAGAACCTCCAAACTGCTGGATTTACAGAAAGCGGCTGAGGCTGAGCTGAACGCACGCCTAGCCAGGATCTTCAAACGGCATCGTGGGCTGGCCTTCGCGGACCGCAATGACCTGCTCTTCGCCGAGCATTGGACGCCCGAACGGGCCGCCGCCGGGTACGCCTTCAGTGGGTACGAAGTGCGCAATGGCGAGGTGGTTTTATACGGAGTGGAAAACGCCAACGGCTTTCACTATCGCATCAGCATCTGCTTTCCCGTTGACCTGGCGGACAAGCCGGCTGCGATCGACGCGTATTTGAAGAAGCGTTACGCTGAGGCACGCAAGGCTTCGTCATCGGCGGTTCAACCAAGCCAAGACGTTACCGCGGATTAACGCCGATGGCCGCGGATTGAAGGAAAGACGAGCCTGAATGCTGTCTTTGAATCCGCGTTGATCAGCGCGAATCCGTGGTGAGGTTTTTTCCGTCCCGGGAATTCACGAACTCTTCCACACTCTCCACGTACACGTCCGCCCAGTCCACCACCCAGCGGCGCTTCTGGATATGTTCTTTGGCGGCTTCCAGAGTCCAGCCCTGCACGCGCAAGACCGCCAGCGCCATCATGGGAGCGCGATGCACGCCGGCCGCGCAGTGGATATAGAGCTTGTTGTTGGGCTGATGGTCCAGGGCCTCCAGCGCAAACTCCACGCCGCGGGAAAACAGCTCCGGAGGCTTGGGCAGGAAGTCGTCGTCCGTAGGATTGTGCAGAACGGTAACGTCGTAACCTTCCGCCAGGGGACGGTCGTCAAACTCAATCTGCATGTTGATGATGTGGGTCACGCCCATGCGGACGAGTTCTTCCATGTTCTCGTCGTTCCAGATTCCGCCGCCCACCGCAATGCGGTCCGTAAGCCAGCTGAGGTCCATATTTGTCCGAGTCTCTTAGATGCTAGCGGAGCGGGGAAGCGAATGGCAATTGGGGAAGAAGCAATTGGCAATTAGCACTTAGCAATTAGCCAGACAGTTCTCAACACGGCCAGCTATTGACGCGAACAAAAACGTCGTGCTCACAAGTAGGGGTAAGCGGTCGTATCCATTTTTGCTTCTGGCCAATTGCCAATTGCCAATTGCCAATTGCAAATTGCCATTTGCAAATTGCCATTTGCTGCCGTCCTTCCCGCTACAATAGTTCCTGCATCTTACAATCGTGGAGGACGCACAGAACCATGGACCAGCTTGAAGGCTTGATCGGCGCAAAGCGGAATGAAGAGATCGCGCTGGATATGATGAAGTTCATCGCCGTCACCACCGGCTATGGCAAGATCGGCGCCCCGGGAGCGGGCTTTCAGGGCGGCACGGTGCAGAAGGCCGAGGACTATGCCACCCATCTGCTGGAGTTGTATACTCGTTGCCTCAACACCATCACCGGCAAGCGATAAGAACGGGGTTTTCTGCCCGGTTTTGTAGGATAATCTAGCTAGCGGACTGCCCCAATCCCAGTGAACCTGCCCAACTACATCACGCTCTCGCGTATCGCGGCCATCCCGCTGATCATCTGGCTGCTGACCACGCGGCGTTTCAGTCCGCGGGAGATGACGTTGCGCGTGGTGCTGGCCTCCAGCATTTTTGTCCTGGCCTCTATTACAGACGGCCTGGATGGATATCTGGCGCGCCGGCGCGGGCAGATCACCACCATGGGCATGCTGCTCGATCCCCTGGCGGACAAGCTGATGATCGCCGCCGCCTATATCACCCTGGTGCAGCTCATTCCTTCCATCGTGAGCGTGTGGGTGGCGGTGCTGATCGTGGGCCGTGAATTCCTGATTTCCGGGCTGCGTTCCATCGCGGCCGGAGAAGGCTTCACCATCGAGGCCAGCGAACTAGGCAAGCTCAAGATGGTGGTGCAGATCGTCTCCGTGGTCTCCGCCATCCTGGCTCTGCGCTGGGACGTGTGGGACTTCGGCTTCTTCGTAATGCCGGTGCGTCTGATCGCCATCATGGCCATCTGGTTCATGGTGGCCGTTTCGATCATCTCCGCCGTCGACTACTTTGTGGGCTTCTGGAAAAAGATCGATAAGCGGGTGGAACGCCGGCGACGCCGTCCGTTCATTTTGAGCCGGCGCAAGAAGAAGGCCATGCAGCAGGCCGAAGCCCAGACGCCCGCGCCCAGCGACAATCCTGCTAAAGCGCACTGAGAAAACCATGAAGAGAGTCCTGAGTTTTCTCCTGCTGGCTCTGTGTCCCAGTCTTGCCATCCCCCGGGACCGTGACCCTTACCTCTACGCCTGCAGCGGGAACAACTTCATGGAAGAAGATGCCGGCCAGCCGCGAACGATTGTCTCTTCGCCCGACGGACGCAAGCGGATTGCCATGACCAAACCCAAAGTGTTTGCCGTCTCCATTGATGGCCGCATCGTCCGCACCTTGCGTTATCGTGACATCAGTGCGGGAATAGAAACGGGTTGGTCTCCGGATTCAACCCAATTTTTTGTGATGTACAGCGCGGGCGGGGCAATCGGCGATTACCATGTTCACCTTTTTCGCATTTCTAGCGGGAAGGTCGTGGAGACCGCGACGCCGCGCAGGGTGGCTGCGGATTTCCACAAAAAGCACTCCTGTGCCACACGCACGAACAACCTCCTCTTCCTGGGCTGGACGGCTGATTCAACGCAAGCTCTGCTGGTGGCTGAGGTTTACCCGACGAGTGATTGCGAGAAGCCGGGGCTGTTTCGCGGCTATCTCGTAGACACGCGCGATGCCGTTATTCGGGAGCGCTTCGGCGAACAACGGACAGAACGAATCAAAGAAGCTTGTCGCGTGAGCGGCGTTGTTTCGTATTAGCCGTGGCGTCCCATTATCCGTTCGCCGCCACAACATGGCCAGCCCTCTAAGAACCGCTTTGGATTTCGTAGCCATTCCCTCGCCTTGCTGCATCCTACTTATGTCAATTTGTCTGTTGAAGCGGAGGCGCCCATGCCCGTCTACGAATATCAGTGCCAGGACTGCCACAAGAGCTTCTCAAAGACCCTGAGCCTGGCTGAGGCCGGCAAAGAGAAGATCGTTTGCCCGCATTGCCACAGCCACAAAGTGGAACAGGTCCCCTCAACTTTTTACGCCGTCACCTCCCGGAAGAGCGCTTAGCGGGCCGCCTTCGGCTGGGTTGCGGTCGTGGTCAAAAGGTCAGGCCAGGTCTCCCGGGGAAGACCTGGCCCTTGCGGCCTCGACCAGCACAATCGGCCGCGCGTGTCACCGCCCTTGCAAACGTTACTGCGGATTGCTTGCGCTCACTGTCACCGAGGGCGTGCTTGCGGTCACCGCCGCCGGCGTCTGCGGCTGCTTGATGGTCACCGTGTGGAAGATCCGCTCCAGCTTCTCGAACAACGCCACTTCATCTACCTGCTTGGTGTTCTCCGGGTTGTCGAGCACGCCCAGCGCGAATTCGTAGCATGTGCCCGGGACAGCATCGGTCTTGCCGTCGCCGCTCTGGCCGGGTTCAAAGTGGTGGTAGTAGCGCGCATCAAGTTCGTCGCTCACGGTCTCCGCCTTCACGAACTCCGTCCCCCGGACGCTCACCTTGGTGGGGCCGAGCTCGTCGTCATTCTGGATGGGCGCGTCGCTGCCCTGGACCGGGTCCGCCAGAGCGAACTTGCCGCACTGCTCCTGCGTGAGTCCCTTCTTTACGCTCACGTGGAACAACGAACTGGCAGCGCTGCCCGGCAGCTCAAGGCTCGTGACGGTAACGCCGCCCGGTTCAGCAAAGTTCATGGGCAGCCGTTCCGCTTTCTCGGCAGTCAGCCTGGTGGACTTCAGCGGATAGCGGAAAGAGACGCCGTAGGTGCTGTCCTTGTACGTGACCGTGGCAGGCCGTTTCACCACGACCTTTTTCTTGGCGGGCGTGGGGGAAGGCGCGGGAGAAGGTTCCGCCTGCGCCGGAGCCGGCGGTGTACTCTGGGCCAGGTTCTGGCCAGAGGGGTTCGGACTCTGCTTCGCCTGTTTTTGCGAGCAGCCATCAATGGCCACGGCAACGATGACCGCCAGTGCCGCCGAGAGCACCATGGTGGCGGGGATGCTCAGGCTGAAGACGCGCCGCAATGCGCTCAATCCGCCCCAGGTTGAATTTGTGTTGGATGATTTCATCTGGTTCATGTTGGTTTCACCTCCGCTGCTTACACAGCGCCCAAGTGAATCGCAACCCGCTCGCCATTTAGGAAAACACTGATTCTGTGCGGGTTAGAGGAGTACCCGCACGAAGATCGCGTGGCAGAAAGAAGACGCTGTGGGCGGCGGGACACAAAGGCCTGCTTCTCTCGCCCGGTGACATTCCCCGGCTATATTTCACCCGCATCTTCTCTGCCGGGCAATACCGCAGTTTTGCGGCTTCCCGTTTCCTCCACCGCGCATCGAACATAGAAGAAACGCTCAAACAAAACAGGATTCTGAACAAAGATCGAGAGGAGGATCTATGGGAGCTATTATCGGATGGGCGATCTTTGGCCTGATCGCTGGAGCCATCGCGAAACTGATCATGCCCGGCAAAGACCCGGGAGGCATGTTTGTCACCATGTTGCTGGGCGTTGCCGGCGCATTGGTTGGCGGGTTTATCGGCAGAGCAATCTGGGGGAGTGAAGGTGTTACCGGTTGGGGGATTGGCAGTTTTGCCCTGGCCATCGGCGGCGCCATCATACTGTTGTGGATCTACCGCATGGTGGTCGGCAGACGCCATGCCACCACTGACATCAGCCGCCACGATCGCGCTGCCTGAGCGCGGTTCACATAGTCTCACATACAGCGAATGAGGCGGGCCGTGGCCGGCCCGCCATTCTCTCCGCGGGAACGTCCGATCTGCTAGTGCCCGGTCTTGCCGTCCAGCAAGTCAATCATGTGCCCAAGGAGGCCGATTACAGCCGCCAGCGACTCGGTTGCGCCCGCGGGGCTGCCCGGCAAATTCAGGATGAGCGATTTTCCCCGGATGCCGCACAGCCCGCGGCTCAAAGCGGCGAAGGGTGTTTTCCTGGCGCCTTCCGCGCGGATCCTCTCCGGGATGCCTTCAATCAGCCGCTCCACCACCCCCCGGGTGGCTTCGGGAGTAACGTCACGCCTTGCGATGCCCGTCCCGCCGGTGGTCACCACCAGCCGGGTAATCTCGCTGCACTCGATCAGACGGGCCTGGATCTGGTCTTTCTCATCGGGCAGCACGGACTTGTGCACCACCGTAAATCCCGCTTCTTCAAGTTGACGCGCTACGGCCGGCCCGGAAAGGTCGTCGCGTTTCTTCTCAAAAGATGAATCGCTGATGGTGAGCACAGAGGCGGTTTTCACAGTATGAGTTTACGATCTTCGGCGAGGAAAAAGCACTCGTTGCAGCAGGCAGGTGGCTAGGCTTCCAGGACGTTTTCTTCGGCGTCGCGATTGGCTTCATCCAGCAGCCGCAGGCCTTCCAGCAGCAGTCCCTGGGTGGATTGCGTAGTGGTCTGCTCCTTGCTGGCGCCCTTGAAGTCGATCTCAAAGTTGCCTTCGG
>DASVFK010000255.1:0-3112 GCA_036380095.1 Candidatus Angelobacter sp.
TTCGCCAATGATGACGAACTCGCCGAGCAACTGCTTGAGTCCGGCAATGACACCGGCGATCGCGCCTGGCGCCTGCCCATGTTCGATGAATACCAGGACCTGCTCAAGACCAATTTCGCCGACATGAGCAATCTTGGAGGACGCCCGGCCGGCGCCATCACAGCCGCTTGCTTCCTCAAACGCTTTGCCAACAACTACAAGTGGGCCCACCTGGATATCGCCGGCACCAATGCGGTTTCTGGCGATGCCAAGGGCGCAACCGGCCGCCCGGTTCCGTTGCTGACCGAATTTCTGATCGGCCGCGCCGAAAAGAGAGCGTGGGGAACCGCCGGTGCGCGCGCCGCATAAAGCGGTGGAAGATGAAGACAACGATGCAGGAGGTTGAGAAAACATGGCCGCGTCCACTGACAAAGCACGCAAGTATTCCCGCGATCATGCGGAACGGTTTCGCCACGAGTTGCATGAGTTCCTGCGCATTCCCAGCCTGAGCGGCGATCCCGCCCACGCCGGCGATGTAAAACACGCCGCGGAATGGCTGGCGGCCAATCTGCACGCGCTGGGTGTGAAGAGCGCCAAAGTGCTGCCCACAGCCGGACATCCCGTGGTGTATGGCGAATGGACGGGCGCAGGGCCGGACAAGCCGACCGTGCTCATCTATGGCCACTACGATGTGGTGCCTGCCGTGATGGAAGATGGCTGGGATTCGCCGCCGTTTGAGCCGGTGGAAAAAGACGGCAAGATCTACGCGCGCGGCGCCACCGACGACAAAGGGCAGTTGTTCATCCACGTAAAGGCCCTCGAATCGTGTCTGGAAGCCAACGGCGGTCCGCCGGTCAACGTGAAATTCCTGATCGAAGGTGAAGAAGAAGTCTCTTCTCCCAACCTGGCGCCTTTCATCAAAGAGAACCTGAAGCTTCTGAAGTCTGACGTGTGCGTGATCAGCGATTCCTCCATGCGCACGATAGAAACGCCGGCCATCACCCACAGCCTGCGCGGCATGACGTACATCCAGGTTGAAGTCCAAGGCCCCAAGGACGATCTGCACAGCGGTTTCTGGGGCGTCGCAACGCACAATCCCGCGCTCGCGCTTCTCGAAATCCTGGGCAAGCTTTATAACCCCGACAACACCATCGCGGTGCCAGGCTTCTACGACGACGTTGTCTCGCTGACCAAGGAAGAGCGCGCGATGGTGGCGAAGACCGACCTGACGGAAGAGCAGTTCAAGGCAGCCACCGGAGTGCCCGCCGTGTGGGGCGACAAGAACTTTACCATTCGCGAGCGCGTCTCCGCCCGGCCCACGCTCGACATCAATGGCTTGTGGAGCGGCTATTCCGGTCCCGGACCTAAGACCATTATTCCCGCCAAGGCCGGCGCCAAACTAAGCTCGCGCCTTGTCGGCAACCAGGATCCGGACAAGATTTTCAAGCTGCTGAAGAAGCACATTGAGTCCATCACGCCGCCCACGGTCAAAGTGAAGGTCAACCTGGTAACCAAGGGCAAGCCGGCGCTGATCCCCTTTGACCTGCCGGAGATGCAGGCGGCCGCGCGCGCGTATGAAAAAGGATGGGGACACAAACCGGTCTTCACCCGCGGCGGCGGCAGCATTCCCATCGTCGCTGACATTTACGACTTGATGAAGATTCCGGTAGTGATGATGGGCTATGGGCTCGATAGCGACGGTCTGCACGCCGCCAACGAGCACTACAGTATCGAGATGTTCCATCGCGGCATTGAAACCGCGATCGTCTATCTTGACGAGTTGGCGCAGCAGGCCCAAAAGAGCAAAGCTGCCTGACGGAATCAAGCCGCTGAGCGTTCGTCGCTGGTTTCCAAATCCGCTTGCGGTTGGATCTGCTTGGATCTTGTGCCGCTGCTGCCCGGAACCTCCCCGCGAACGTAGCCTGGCAGTCCTCCGGCGGGAAAGAAGGCCATCAGGGCCAGCCCCGCCAAGGCAAAGAACGAAACCTTCAGCGCCACAAGACGTTTTTTGGTGTTGATGCGCACAGCCTCGGCTACATGCTCCGGCGTCGCTGAAGTATTCGCCAACACGCCGCGCAACTGGTCATTGCTGACGAAGGGGACCTGGTTGAGGTTCATCTCCAGCTTGAGTTCGGTGGGGATGACCGGATTGTGCACCAGTTCGCGATGAACGCTGGTGCTGAGCACGCCGACCACGAGCGCGCCGGCCAGGGCCGTCCCCACTCCCGCTGCAAGATTATTTGTGGTGCCGCGCAACGAGCCCACGTCGCCGGCAAATTCTTTGGGTGAGGCGCTGACCAGGACGTTGAACAGCAGAGTCACCAGAGCACCTTCGCCCAGGCCGGCCATCATCATGCTGGCGATCACCATCAACGTGCTCCACTCGTTGCGAATGACGATTCCCAGCAATCCCACTCCGGCGGCCACCACCAGAAATGCGTAACGTGCGATCTGGCGCGGGCTCAGCCTTCCGAACAGGCGGACCACCAGAACGGCGGCCGCAAAGCTGGCCAGAGAAAACGGGATCACCGCAACTGCGGTCTGCAGGCCGGTACGGCCCTGCACAATCTGAATGTAGAGCGGTACAAGAAAAGTCACAGCCGACCCCAGCGCGCCAACAATGAACAGGGAAAAGACGGCTGCCCTCTCCCTGGGTGTCTCCACCACTTCCAGGGCGATCAGCGAGGCCTTCCCTGAATCGCGGCGCTTGCGCGACCACGCGAAAAAAGCCTGGCCCAAGAAAATGCCGCAGACAATCATGATCGGGGCCGGGGAGATGTCAAATACACTGAAAGGCGCCTTGGGTTCGGCGAGGAGCACTCCCCAATCCGTAATATTGTTTGCGCCCAGGCTGATCAACAGGACCGACGAGGCCGCAAGGGCCACGCCAGCCCAGTCAATGCTCACGTTGGACCGGCCCGTGACGGGGCTCAGCTTGCTGCTGAGATGGAAAATCCCGGCTGCCAGCAGCACAAGAAACCCAAAGGTATAACGCCAGCCGATCCAGGTGGAGAGCACGCCGGCGATCAAGAACGCCAGCACAATGCCCATGGCCTGGGCGCCGCCGAGCCATCCCAAGGCTTTTTCCTGCTGGCTGCCTCTGTAGTTATCAGCAACCAAGACGACCAGTGAC
>DASVFK010000256.1:0-9457 GCA_036380095.1 Candidatus Angelobacter sp.
GGCACACGCTTGGAATAAGCGTCCAGCTTTTGCAAGGCGCGGGCCAGGGCGTAAGGATTGCCGGTGTAGTGGGCGCCGCTGGCATCGGCCTCATATTCGCGTGTGCGGGAAACCCAAAGCTGGATCAGGGCCGCCGCGATCGGAGCCAGAATGATCATGAGCAGCGCTCCCAGGCCTCCGCCCCGGCGATCGTCGCGATCACTGCCGCCGTAGCCGCCAAACAGCGCGCCCCAATAGGCAAAACGCGCGACCATGGTGATGGCGCCGGCCAGCGTGGCGGCGATAGAACTGGTCAGGATGTCGCGGTTGCGTACGTGGCCCAGTTCATGCGCCAGCACACCTTCCAGCTCTTCATCGTCCAGCAGGCGCAGGATGCCCTCCGTCACAGCCACGGATGCATGACCGGGACTGCGGCCGGTGGCAAAGGCATTCGGCGAGTCCGTGGGGATCACGTAGATCTTGGGCATGGGAATCCCGATCTTCTGCGTCAGTCTCTCCACCACCTGATAGACGCGGGGCAATTGGTCCCGAGTGGCGGGCTGCGCCCGATACATGGCCAGAGAGATCTTGTCAGAGAAAAAATAAGAGACAAAGTTCATGGCGGCAGCGATCACAAACGCGACGACCATGCCGTTCCGCCCACCGAAATAGTCTCCGATCCCGATGGCGAGCAGGGTCAGCAGGGTCAGCAAGAAAGCTGTCTTAATACCATTCATGATCAAATAGATGCAGAACCAGCTTTATCGATTCCTGCAATGGAGCGCGCAAAGTCCGAACAGCCCGCAAAACTGGCCGTGATTCACGGGCAAAAAGCCCGTTGTGAGCTCCGGGGAAGACAGGTCAAAGTGAGTTTCCTGGTTCGCCAGGACAAAGATTAGAATTTTTAATCCGTTTTTCATCATTCTCTAAGCCCCGCCACCTACCCTGGGTACGGCTTAAAATCGTAAGACGACGGTTACCTGTTCCGCCTCATACTGGTATCTTCTTGTCTCGCGATCACTTCCGGGCTTTCCTTCCGCAAAGCGAGCCTCGTGCGGATGATCCACAGGGTTTCTTACTGCCGACTTATGAAGATCCCTGTTCGGATTCTGCATTGCAAAAACAAAGGAGCGCAGCTATGAGTGATTCTTTTTGGCTATCTCCCAAGTCTGACAAAGCACGCTTGAGAGAAGCGGAAAATGCCCGCAAAAACCGGGCTGAAATCTTGAAAGCCTATTCCCAGGGTAAAGTGACGCGGCGTGAGCTCGTGAAATGGGGACTCATCACCGCGGGCGGCGCCCTGGCTCCTATCCACGGCCTGAGCCCATTCGTGGGAAAAGCCTACGGACAGCTCCCCCTCGGAGCGGCGAATCCCGGCACCGGCATTCCCACCGGTTTTTTGCCGAGTCCGCTGTTTGGCGTCCAGCCTTTTAGCACACCGATGCCCCGCTTTGACTTGATTCCCCGCGGCAACAACCCGCTGGGTGGTGATCTGACTCCGGTACCGACCGCGGAAGCCAACCAGACGCAACAGCCTCTGGATCCGGCCCTTGTCGGCGGCCAGACCGGCCTCACTGGACCGATCGAAGGCCGTCCACCGGGACCAATCTGGGCGCACCAGGGATTCACTACGAACCCGCCCCAAGTTTCGGTGGAGATGTCCCAGGCCCAGGCCCAGACCAACTTCGTTTACAACCCGGGCGTTGCCTCGCAGTTCAACTCCGGCATTGATCCGACTCAGCCTTTGCCGCTGAAGTTCCATCCTGGCTTCCCCACGCAGGACCCGAACTCGGTTTGGACCTTCAATGGAACCATTCCGCCGAAGTTGGTACAGGCCCGCTATGCCGAGCCGCTCCTGTTCCGGCATCACAACCGGCTGCCGGCTGACGAAACCCAGAACAACGGTTTCGGGCGCAACACCATCTCCACCCACGAGCACAACGGCCACCACGGCGCGGAGAACGACGGCTTTACCGGAGCCTACTTCTTCCCCAACCAGTTTTATGACTATCACTGGCCCGTAGTGTTGGCTGGCTTCCGCACCATCAACACCGCTGCCACTGATCCTCGGGCTGCCACTCCGCTTGACAATGGCGGAACGCAGAATATTCCCGGCGACTGGCGCGAGACCATGTCCACCCACTGGTTCCACGATCACATGTTCAGCTTCACCTCGCAGAACGTGTACAAAGGCAACGCTGCGATGTTCAACATCTACAGCGCACTCGACCGTGGGAACGAAGGCATCAATGACGGCGTGAACCTGCGCCTGCCCTCCGGCACCGCAAAGTCGTGGGGCAACCTGGAGTATGACATCAACCTGATGGTGAACGAGAAGGCCTTCGACCAGAGCGGCCAGCTCGAGATGGACATCTTCCAGTTCGATGGTTTCCTGGGCGACGTGATGTGCGTCAACCTGACCTACAAGCCGTTCTTCGAAGTGGAGCGCCGCAAGTACCGCTTCCGCATCCTGAACGCCAGCGTCAGCCGCTTCTTCAAGACTGCGCTTGCGGATGCGAACGGAAACGCGCAGCCGTTCTTCTTCATCGCCAATGACGGTAACCTGCTCCCCAACGTGCTCACGCTCACCCAGACAGATGAGCAAGGCATCGCCGAGCGGTATGACCTCGTCATTGACTTCTCCAACTACACCATCGGGAGCAAAGTCTGGTTCGTCAACCTGGCCGAGCACGCCGACGGCAAGAAGCCGAAAAAAGACCTGACGCTTAGCCAGGCCCTCTCCGGCAGCTCGCCTGATCCTTGCGTGGGCAAGTTCCTGGAGTTCCGTGTTGTGCGTAATCCTGCGCAACCCGATCAGAGCCAGTGCTTTGACGGAATGGCCATGATCCCCAACCCGATTCTGCCGCCGGTTTCGCGCACGCGTACCTTCGTGTTCGGCTCCGGCCCCGGCCAGAACCAAAACGATCCCATCACCACGTTCATCACGGGCGCTGGCGGCCAGCCTGCGGAGTGGGGCGTGCAAACCGATGGCAACGGAATGAAGGCCGCGGACTTCGGTCGCCTCTCCGCTGCGCCGAGCTTCGGCAGCTGCGAAGAATGGACTCTGGTCAACGGTGGCGGTGGCTGGGATCATCC
Organism: Candidatus Angelobacter sp.; assembly: GCA_036380095.1. GTDB lineage: Bacteria > Acidobacteriota > Terriglobia > Terriglobales > Acidobacteriaceae > Angelobacter. The sequence continues at coordinate 3,076 of DASVFK010000256.1, forward strand.
CGTCCACATCCACTTTGAAGAAGGCCAGATCATTGCCCGCAACGGCAAAGCTAACCAGGTGCCAGCGTGGGAAAAGGGCCGCAAGGACGTGTATCGTCTGCGTCCGGCGGGCAGCGTGACCCTGAGAATGCAGTTCCGCGATTGGGGCGGCATGTTCATGGAGCACTGCCACAACACTGTCCATGAGGACAACGCCATGTTGATCCGCTGGGAGATCGACAACGGCGGCGCGCCGTTCCTGCGCCCGCTGCCGACGCCGATCCCGCGCCCGACAGGTGTTACCTTCCAGGCGCCGGACGAGATCGAGCCCACCGCTTTCTAAGCTGGGACCGATTCACAACCAACTTTGGCGGACCGTCGCAAGGCGGTCCGCCAAGTTGTACTTTCAAGCGGTGCCCCGGCACCCTTCGGGGAACTGAAATCTCTAGGTGTTCGGAAGCAGCGGAGTTGAAAAGATGCGACGGAAGAGACTAGCGGGGCTTGCGGCGCTGGCGGCGGTTTGCGTCGCTACACTCATCTATTTCGGCCAAGTTCCGGCGGCGGCCGCGTTCGACAACACGCGCTGGGGAGCCAACTATTTTCCCAATGTCGAGCTGACAGACCAATTCGGCAACAAATTTCATTTCTACGATGATTTGATCAAGGGCAAGATCGTCGCCATCGACCTCATCTATACCCATTGCACTGACGCTTGCCCCCTGGAAACCGCCAGGCTGGTCCAAGTACAGAAACTCCTCGGTGACCGCGTGGGAAAGGAGATCTTTTTCTATTCCATCACCATCGATCCCAAGCGCGACACGCCGGAAGTACTGAATGCATACGCGGAGAAATTCCATGTTGGCCCCGGCTGGCTCTTCCTCACCGGCAAGGCGGAAGACATTGAGCTGGTCAGCAAGAAGCTTGGTCTGTATTCCGATCCTGATCCTTCGAATCGCGACGGACATACGCCGAGCCTGGTTCTGGGCAACGAAGCTACTGGACAATGGATGCGGAACTCCGCCACAGATAATGCTCGCTTCCTTTCCGTCCTGATCGGCGACCGGCTGGACCAGTGGAAGCGCAACTTGACCGCCCCGGCACGGAGCTACTCTGAAGCTGAACCCTTGAAGCTCAACGCCGGCGAGTACCTGTTCCAGACGCACTGCGCGGCATGCCACACGGTGGGGCAGGGGGACAAAATCGGTCCTGATCTCAAGGGCGTGACCAGCGTGCGCGATCGCGCATGGCTCATGCGCTTTATCCAGGTACCGGACCAGATGCTGGCGGGAAAGGACGCGCTGGCGACGGAACTCTTCAAGAAATACAAGGAAGTTCAGATGCCGAACCTGCGGCTAGGCGACGTGGATACGGCCCGGGTGATCGAGTACATCGAGAAGAAGTCAGCCGCCGTGGCGCCGGCCAAGGCACCTGCCAACCCGGGAAACAATCCGGCGGAAAAGATTGGACCGACAGAGCCAGAAGCAAGAAATTCCGGGCGTCAGTGACGCGCTCGCGGTAGGAAATCAACTTCGATTGCGCCCGAAGCGTCTTTCTTTTGGAGTGGACAAACTTCCGCTCCCGTTTTCGGGCTTATCACACGCCCATAATGGCCCGGGTGCCTCTGCCTGGATTTGATCGTTTCTTAAGCAAACTAGACTTTAGGCCAAGCGAATCTTGTTTACTTAAGACTAAACTTCTTCATCTCATTCAAAACAAGTCTTTTAGCAAGTGGACATCGAACCATGTGTGCGCCTAGATAAATTAGAATTCTTAATGTTCATTTATTCACCGCTGTTTGTGTGCTATACCAAGTCACGTTGCCGAAGTGACGATGGATGTTCGCGCAGAAACAGCCACGATCCGCTGCGGCAACCATATCCGAGTCAGTCGCGGTTCAAGTGCCGTTAACCGCTCGAATCAGCACCCAACGGACCTGGAGCTGAAGCCTCAGTCTGACCACAAAAAGAGAACGGGCTCCGCCAATGAACCCGATAACCAATAGTGTCTCCAAAGGTGCTCTCGGAGCACGGCAGGACCTGGGGAAGTCCTCCGGCTTTGACGCCATGAAGTTTCTCGCCCGCGCCGGGCTGGCGGGCCAGCCGCTCAAGTTCAGCCGCAAGCAGGTCCTGTTTGCCGAAGGGACCTCCGCGGATTCCGTGTTCTACATTTGTTCCGGCCGCGTCAAGGTGGCTGCGGTTTCCAACGAAGGCAAAGAAGCCACGATTGCACTTTTGGGGCCGGGTGATTTCGCCGGAGATGACTGTCTTGCCGATGTCCATCCGGTCAGGACGACTACGGCAACGGCGATCTGCGATTGCGGCGCGTATCGCATTCACCGCAGTGCCTTTTTGCAGGGGATCCAATCCGAGCCAACGTTCCTGAGTTTTTTTCTGTCCTTTGTCATGGCCCGCAAGGCGCGCATGCAGGAAGACCTTCTGCACCAGCTGTTCAGTTCCAGTGAACAGCGCCTGGCCCGGCTGCTTCTGCTGCTGGCCGGCATCAGTCCCCAGGACAAGGCAGAAGCCAGGGTCCCCAAAATCAGCCACGAAATGCTGGCGGAAATGGTAGGGACAACGCGCGCGCGTATCACATTCTTTATGAACCGCTTTCGTAAAGAGGGCCTGATTGATTACAACACCGGTGCACGCGGGGAGCTGCTGGTCCGCAGTTCTCTTTCCAGCGTCGTGCAGGCAGCCAAGCTTTGCGACCGTTGCGGGCCGGAGCCCGAATTCGGCGCTTTGCCGGCGGCCCATGCCGGAAGCGGGAGCGCACAAGCAGACCTGCAGCGATAGTGTGCCGATCTCCGTTCTCGGGTTTCCAGACTCCTCGTGCCTGAGGTGTTGCGTGTTAAACACGCAGCAAGTTGCCGCAAGTCGACCTGCGTCCGTGTCGAGATCAAACTGGTGTCGGTGCGCCAGGGTGCGAATCCTTAAACGCGCCGGCTGTGCAACGACTGTTTCACTTCTTTACGCTCATGATCTCCTTACCCGTGAGGCCCGGACCGGTGAAGTAGGGCGACGGAGCCGGCGAAGAATCGCTTTTCTGTTCAGCATCTTCCACGAAAGGGTCGGGAAAAGAGGGCTTGCCGCAGGACTTGACCACACAGTTGTCGTGCTCATCCCTCTGTCGCTCGATGCAGGCGTCAAGCTGGTATTTTCCGGCAATGTAGCGATAGCGGGCGAGGGAATAACAAACGCCAGCCGTCCCGAAAATGATGTCCGGTGCATAGCCCGGCCCCGGCAGAAACAGCGGCCCTACTCCCGCCTCACTGATCAGCAGGCGATACGAACCGCGACTCGGAACGTAGATGTTGAGCAGGAGCACGTTCTTGCCGCCATCCGACTGGTCTTGTACCAGAACAGCGCGGCCAAGCCTCCCCAGTTGTAGCGGCGTGAAGCGGCATTGTTGGAATTCATTTTCGAGCTCCGCTGCGCTCGGTGTATTGATGTTCCGCGTGCGCTGCAGGACCTTCTTGAGGTCGCGCTTCACCACCGGCCGGAGGCGCGCCAGCTCGCGAACGGAGACTCCGGTGGAATTGTGCTGTTTGGGTCTCGCGGCAGGGTTCTCCTGGGCGAATTCTGCAGGCACCGGCGACTTCGACACTCGCGTCTGGGCGCAAGAGACACCAATAACAAAGACCAAGAATAGCGGTGCCGGCAACGGCCGGAGTTGGAGGGGCCTCGACACGCAGCCATTCTAACTGTTTGCAAAGATAGGACGTTTCAGAAAACCTTAGGACTTGGTGCAATTTTGAACAGACGGCTGTGTCATTCTGCCCCAAAATCCCGTCAACCTAAGCCGAATCAGAGATCGGGAAGAGATTCCCGAGTTTCTGCGCGAAGCCACATCACTCGCGCTGAGCCTTGCCTTGCCGCACACCCATGCTTGCTGCGCCATGCCCGATGGTACGAGCAGGATGAGTTGACCGCATTGGGCTCCAGTCGACTATCAACTTCCGGACATTCAACGTGTAAGTGCGTCTGCTCCCCAACAGTCGCAGGAGAAGTGTATGCCGGTGGTTGAACGTCTTGCCAAACGCTCATCGCACCAAGCGCCAACCCGAGACCGGAATCCTGGCACAGGATCTCAACCGGTTTCTTTCCGTACGCGAAGCAATCGCCAAATTCTTCGCGGAGCTGTTCGATTTGAAATCTCAAGGAGCGCAGCCAAATGAGTATTTTCTACCTTCCCAAAGACGCATCCAAAGCGCGCCTCCGCGATGCGGAGAATGCGCGTAAAAACCGGGCCGAGATTCTTGCGGCTTATTCGCAAGGCAAAGTCTCGCGCCGCGAATTGATCAAATGGGGTCTGTTCACCAGTGCCGGCGCACTGGCGCCGATCGGCGGTCTGAATCCATTTGTTCCAAGTGCCAACGCCCAGATTCTCAATCCCTTCGGGACCGTAACCGGACTTCCGCCCAGCCCGCTTTTCGGCGTGCAGCCGTTTACTACAGCAATGCCGCGTTTTGATCTGTTGACGAGAAAAGCGGTATCGACCTTGAGCCCGGCACCCACGGCCCTGTCCAACCAGACGCAGCAACCGGTGCCCGCAGTATTGGGCGGCGGAACAGGTCCGATTGAAGGCCGTCCTCCGGGAGCCATCTGGGCGCACCAGCAGTTCGCACAGTTGCCGCCGCAGGTGGCGATTGAAGCGTCCCAGGCCCAGGCGCAAACCAACACGGTTTACAACCCTGGCGTGGCCTCACAGTTCAACTCCGGCATCAATCCAGCCACGCCGATCCCGCTCAAGTTCCACCCGGGCTTTCCCACGCAGCAGCCCAACTCGGTGTGGACCTTCAACGGCACGATTCCGCCCAAGCTGGCGACCGCACGCTATGGCGAACCGCTTCTGTTCCGCCACCACAACCAGTTGCCCGCGGACGTGACCCAGAACAACGGGTTCGGCCGGCACACCATCTCCACTCACGAGCACAACGGCCACCACGGCGCGGAGAATGACGGCTTTACCGGCGCCTTCTTCTTCCCCGGCCAGTTCTATGACTATCACTGGCCCATCGTGCTCGCCGGACGCAACACCATCAACGTGAACGCCACCGATCCTCGCGCCGGCGGCCCCACGGATGCCGGCGGCATCAACAAGATCCCAGGTGACTGGCATGAAACCATGTCCACGCACTGGTTCCACGATCACATGTTCAGCTTTACTTCGCAGAACGTGTACAAGGGCAACGCCGCCATGTTCAACCTCTACAGCTCGCTCGATCGCGGCAACGAGGGGCTGAATGACGGTGTAAACCTCCGCCTCCCCTCCGGCACCGCCAAGTCCTTCGGCAACCTGGAATATGACGTCAATCTGCTGCTCTCTGACAAAGCGTTTGACTCGAACGGCCAGCTCACCATGGACATCTTCAACTTCGATGGGTTCCTGGGCGACGTGATGACCGTGAACCTCACCTACAAGCCGTATTTCGAGGTGGAGCGGCGCAAGTATCGCTTCCGCATTCTCAACGGCAGCGTGTCGCGCTTCTTCAAGCTCGCGCTGGTGAACCCCGCGGGTGTGGCGCAGCCGATCGTCCAGATCGCCAATGACGGCAACCTCTTTCCCAGCCCGGTCACGCTTACCCAACTGGATGAACAGGGAATCGCCGAGCGGTATGATGTAGTCATCGACTTCTCGAACTTCCCCAACAACTCCAAGGTGTGGTTCGTGAACCTGTGCGAGCACCAGGACGGCAAGAAACCCTCCAAGGACCTTACGGTGGCCGAGGCCCTTTCCGGCAACTCCAACGATCCTTGCGTGGGCAAGTGCCTGGAGTTCCGCATCGTCCGCAACCCCTCGGCAAAGGATGTAAGCCAGGTGCCGGCCGTCATGATCCCCAACCCCGATCTCACCAACGTTCCTGTGGCCCGGAACAGGACCTTCCTGTTCGGCTCCGGCGCCAACCAGAACCAGAACGATCCGGTTACCAGCTTCTTCGGTCCCTGGGGTGTGGGCACGGATGGCGGCCAAGTCCTTGACGCCGACTTCGGCCGCATCTCCGCGGCGCCGACGTTCGGCACCCGCGAGGTATGGACGCTGGTCAACGGCGGCGGAGGCTGGGACCACCCGATCCACATCCACTTCGAGGAGGGCCAGGTGCTGGCTCGCAATGGGCAAGCCAGCCAGGTTCCGGCGTGGGAGAAGGGCCGTAAGGACGTGTATCGTCTGCGTCCCGGTGGCAGCATCACCATTACCATGCAGTTCCGCGACTGGGGCGGCATGTTCATGGAGCATTGCCACAACACCGTGCACGAGGACAATGCCATGCTCCTGCGCTGGGAAATTGATAACGGAGGCTCACCATTCCTGCGGCCTCTTCCAACACCCATCCCAAGCCCTCAAGGCACAACATTCATTGCACCGGACGATGTGCTTTCAACAGCGTTCTGAATGTCGAGCTAAA
>DASVFK010000257.1:0-5378 GCA_036380095.1 Candidatus Angelobacter sp.
AACACCTTGGACGCGCATTCCTGTTCGTGCTCTTTCTTGCCGCCCCGGCGTTCGCGCAAACTGAAATCGCCCCGGACCAGTACCCCGCACCCGACCAGACGGCGGCCCAGCCGGCTGCACAACACGCAACGCAATTGGACCAGCGCATCGCGGAACAACAGGCGATCCTGGCCGGTTATCGCGCACAGATCAAGGTCAAGACAGAGCAGGTGGCAGCGGCTTCGCAGGCCTTGCAGCTTGCGAGTGGCGTGGGGGCCATGGAAACCTTCGTTGCTCAGCAAAAGGAGTTGCAGAAACTGCTGCAGTCGCTGGCTTCTGCTGTGCGTGGAGCTGAAATCACACTGGCCCAGCTGCAGAGCGAGCTGGCGCTGAAGGCCCGCCAGGCACACCGTCCGCCGAAGCACAGCCAGATTGTAGCTTCCGCACACCCGGGTGCATAGAACGAGAGTTCCGGGACGACGAGCAATAAAGAATACCGGGCACCGCCGGTGAGTACCCGGCTTCCGGCAGTCACGACAAACCATATCCAAGGAAGGAGAAAAGACAATGAACACGAGCAGCGTTTCTTCATTCGCTTATCAGACGGCAGAACGGGAACGTTCTGCGATCTCGAAATTCAGTCCAGCAGCAGGCAACGTGGAAGTACCTCCGTACTTCTCGGGGACGACCAAGTGGCAGGTCAGCACGACCGCATTGTGGTTTTCGTACCTGAAGCCGGCGCCGGCGTCGGCGTCCAAGGCCGCAGAATCAGCAGGGATGCACGTTCCTCCTTATTTCTCGCAAAAGCCACAAATCAGTGCGGTCGAACTATGGATCTCGGGCCTGAAAGCAGCAGCCATGGTTCTGGCAAAAGACTTTCGGACGATTCAATTTCGAATTGCGCATAACCTCCAGGCGCACCGGGGTTAGCCGCATGGCGGATATCGTCCAGGCTGCAAGAGGAGCACAACCATGACCATCTACCTGACCAAAACGGAGCACACTTCGCGACAAGTGATGAAGTTGGGAGTGCATGCCTTGGGGATCATGTTGCTGGGCTGGTCAATCCTCCTGCTATCCGGCTGCGGGAATGTGACCCCCGTAGGCGATGGCCCACCACCACCGGGCTCACAGCCGCCGAGTTCTGCCGCGAGCAAAGTGTATGTGGCCAACGGGACGGGAACGAGCGTCACGGTCATCGACGGGGCCACCAACGCCACCACAACAGTGCCGGCCGGCTCAGGGCCATTCAGCCTGGCCGCGAATCCCACAACCAACAAGATCTACGTTTCCAATAACGCAAGCGGCAGTGTGACCGTGATCGATGGGGCCACCAACAGCACGGTTGAAATTCCGGTCGGGAAGAACTCGCGCACGATCGCCGTGAATCCCGTGACCAACAAAGCCTACGTGGCTAACGCGGGCGACGTTCCGGGGACGGTGAGCGTGATCGATGGCGCCACCAATACCATAAGCACCGTCACGGTGGGCAATACGCCGGTGGACGTGGCGGTGAACCCAAGTACCAATAAGATTTACGTGGCCAACCTGGGCAGCGGCGACATCACCGTAATTGACGGCGCGACCAACGCCACCACGTCCGTGCCGGTCGGCACGAGTCCGTTTTACCTCGCAGTGAATCCGGTTACCAACAAGATTTACGTTTCCGTGCAAGGCGCCAACAACATTACGGTGATTGACGGCGCCACCAATTCAGCCACGCCCATCGCCGTCGACCTGCCCAACCATCTGGCGGTAAATACGGTCACGAACAGAATCTATGTTTCCAGTACCACGCACCTCGCCCTGGCCGTGATCGATGGCGCGACCAACAATGTTTCGCAGATCAGCACGCCCACGCCGCAGTGGGTGATGGCGGTGAATCCAATCACAAACAAAATCTATGCGTCGGACCCGAACTCGAACACCGTGATGGTGATTGACGGGGCCGCCGGCGCCATGACTGCCGTGGTGAAAACGGGAACCGGCCCGCTTTCCATCGCAATGGACGCAAAGAACAACAGGATCTACACAGCCAACAATCCGGGGAACACAGTCACAGTAATTGACGGCACGACCAACTTAGCCAGCGAAGTGAGCGTGGGCACGAACCCTACGGCCATCGCCGTCAAGTGATGGTCGACCAAAAATCCTACCCGCCTGGCGCTTGCTTTTCTCACGCACAACGTTCCCAGGCCTTACCAACTGCCACGCTCTCATACCTAAGCTAAGCCTAGTCATCTCAGGCGTTTGCCGGGTAACCCCCTGATGACCTTCGTACTGTTGGCCGGGCGTGGTAACCAACCATAAAATCCTTTGCACGAAAGACGATTGTCCTTTTGGACATGTACCTGACGCCGGTCTCCCCCATCGGGTTTGCGGTACGAAAGAGCAGAAAACGGATGCTTCGAGGCAGTATGCAGGGAGAAGGCAAGTTCGCGGGGGCACGACTCTGGGTCGCGCTGTTTTGGCTGCTACCCATGCTTACCCTGCCTGCTCGCGCGCAGGCCGCCTCGGCCCAGCTCAACATCACTCTCAGCGTGCAGTCTTCCATCACCCTGGTGTTCAACAACAATCCCAGTGTGGGCACTCCCGGCTTCTGCCCTCTTTCGAATGCAGGCACCAGTAACGTGGGCCTGGACCTGGGGTCGGCCGCGTTCCCCGGCAACACCAACGTCACATGCGGTAACTACACGCACCTGACCGCGAGCTTTTACCAGGTCAGCAGCGCGTTTGACGTGCTGGTGACCAAGTCCAACTCCAGCAGCCCCAGCTATCGCCTGGAGGCCCAGATTTCCAGCGCGCCGCCGCAGGGCGTGATCTGGCTGATTGACAACATCACGTTGAGCAACACGGCTTTCAGCCCGCTCAACACGGCGAGCAATTATGGCCAGCCGCTCACCAAGACCCTGCAGGTGCAGGTAAGAAACAACGTGCCGGCGCAGATTTTGCAGGAGACCATTACGTTTCTTGCCACGGCGAACTAGTTTGCGATGAAGAATTACACGGCGACAATCCGGAAGGCGCTCCTGGCGGCGATGGTCCTCTGCTCCTCTGACGTCTTCGCCCAGGTCACAGCCACCGGCACCATCAACGCCACGCTGACCAACAAAAACGGAATCGCGTTGGTTTTTGAAAGCGATCCCGTCGGCGTAACGCTCGGCGCGCCGCTTACTTCGGCTGCCACGTTGAATTTCGGCACGATCTCGGCTTTTGGTCCGCTCGCCTCCGGCGTCACCCGGCCTTCGGTGACGGCGGCGAATTTCACCGTTCGCACGGTTTTTGACGTTCAGGTGATCCAGGGCGGGCTTACCAGCACCACATACACATTGCGCGCGAATCTGGCTTCCGCGCTGCCCGCGGGATTCAGCTTCAAGATTGACGGAATAACGCTGGTGAACGGGCCGTCGAACATCCAGACCAACGCCGCTTACAACGTCAACGTCCCCCACAATTTGGATTTGACGGTGCTGACGGCGGCGTCCGGCGCCGGCGGTCCGGCGGTGAATACGCCGCTGACCACCGTCATTAATTTTCAGGCTTCGGCCAATTGAGGTTTTGATAGTTGCAATCGATGTTTTGCCATTTTGATTTAACTAGTGGAGAGAGGAACCAATATGAAGAAGTTGACCATGCTATTCGTTGCCGCGGCGCTGATGATCGCCTTCACGTCAGCCGCCCAGGCCCAAACCGCCAGCGGGACCCTTACGGTGACAGCCACGGTGGCCGGCTCCATCAACCTGGTGTTTAACTCTGACGCGTCCGGTGTTGCCCTGACCGGCTCCGGCACCAACACCGCCACGCTTGCCTTCGGCACGGTTTCTGCTTTCGGAGCTGTGGGCGCGAACGTTGTCCGCACCACAACCGCGAGCAACTTCACTGTCAGTTCAGCCGTGGATGTGAACGTCAGCAAGACCAACTCCGCCAGCGCCAATTACACGCTGACAGCGCAGTTGGGCAGCGCTGATGCCACCAATACCTGGACCGTGGGCGGCGTCACCGTGACCAACGCTTCGGCAGCCACCGTTACGGCGACGGGAACGTACGCCGCCAACAGCAATTTCCCGGTGGCCATCACCATTCCGTTCACCACGGCGAGCGGAACCAACATCAGCAACACGATCAACTACACCGCCACGGCCAACTAACGCCTGCTGTGTGGTATGCCATAACTGGGCGCGGAGGTGCGAAGATCAAGCTGCGTTTTTTCTTGTCGGTCCTGGCAATCGGTTCCTCCCTCTTGACCGAAGGATGGGCGCAGCGCAAGGGTCCGGCCAAACGCACCTCCCCCACAGTCCTTTCCATGCGATCAGAGGCCGCGGGTTCGATCTCCGTGAGCTTTGCCGCCGCTCCGGATGGCGCCCGCCTTACCGGCTCCGCCGCCCAGGGCACGCTCGATCTGGGCACCGCGTCCTTTGCCGGCGGCGCATTCACTCCGAACGTGAGCGTGCAAAAGCTCTCCGGCCGCTTTGTGGTATCTACCCGGTTCACCATGACGCTGCAGGATGCGTCGCAGCGCGTGAATACCGCAACCGTGACCGCTGCGCTGGCTTTGCCCGAACCGCTGTTCATCTTGCGTCTTGACGGCGTCAAGCTGGGCCCTGTCCCGCAGATGATTCAAGGTCAGGCCAAACTGGGCGCAACTTCCTCGCACCGCCTGGAGATCGAGGTCCCCAGTTCGGTGACAGAAAAGAATTCGCAACTGCAAAACGCGATCGTGTTTCAGGTGATCGCAAATTGAAAACTCCGATGATGTTCAACAATCTGATGTTCAAAGATCAACGAAAAATCCCAAAACTTGTCATCCTGAGCGAGCCCGAGCGACGGAGGAGCAAGGGTGAGTCGAAGGAACCCGAGAGTGATCGCAGAACCAGGAGGACTCAGGGAATTTCAACGAGAAACCGCGCCCCCATTTTTTCCCTTTTAAAGGATGTGCACCACATGGCTTTAGCCTCTGCGGGTATCAGGGCACGACTTCAGTCGTGCCGTATGAACGTTATGAATAAGTGGGCTTTAGCCCCTGCCATCTTCTTGCTCGTCTCGTTGACAAGCGCACTTGCCCAAACCCCCGCCGACAAGCCCTCCATCTCGCTGAGCCCGGCCGTCATCATGGCCAAAGGAGGTTTCGGCCAGTCACTCACGCAGACGCTCACTCTCACCAACAACACCGGCGCCGATCTGGGCTTTGACTTGGTGGCCCAGGACATTGTGGTGAAGGAAGGCCGGCGAGTGTTTGTGCCCGCGGGAGAAACGCCCAACGGCATCGCGGCTACTGCTGTATTCTCTCCGAAATCAATCCTGATCAAGGCCCACACCTCCGGATCAGTCGAAGTCCGCCTGACGCTTCCGCCGGAGACCAACGTGCGCGCTGTCTCGGCCATGTTCATGGGCACGGACAA
>DASVFK010000258.1:0-3427 GCA_036380095.1 Candidatus Angelobacter sp.
TTCCTACCTGAGTTCACGGCTGGTGAAGGAAGTGTTCCGGCTGGGCGGCTCCGTCAGGGGACTGGTGCCCGAACTGGTGGAGCAGAGAATGCGCGAAAGATTTCACGGCGCCGCAGCCGGCATGGAGAAGTGAGGACCCCAAATGGCGACAGTACCCGCAATCAAACAGTTCAGCGATCGCATCAACCGCATTGAGATTTCGGCCACCATGGCGGTGGTGGCGGAAGCGGCCAAGCTGAAGGCCGCGGGGGCCGACCTGGTGGAGTTCGGGGCCGGCGAGCCGCATTTCTCCACGCCGCAGCACATCAAGGATGCGGCCATCGCCGCCATCCAGCAGGATTGCACGCGCTATACGGCTGTCGCCGGGATCCCGGAGCTGCGCAAGGCCATCGTAGAGCGCCACGCTGCCGATTTTGGCTCCGCTTACAAGCCGGAAGAAGCCATTGCTTCCACCGGCGGCAAGCTTGCACTGTTCAACGCATTTCAGGTGCTGGTGGACCACGGCGACGAAGTCATCCTTCCGGTGCCGTACTGGGTCTCATTCAAGGACATCATCGAATACGGCGGCGGCAAATGCGTCTATGCGCACACAGACGAAGGCGACGGCTTCCGCCTGACCGCGGCAATGATCGAGCGGCTCGTCACGCCGCGCACGCGGGCCATCCTGATCAACAGTCCGAACAATCCCAGCGGCGCAGTCATGGACACGGAAGATTTCCGCTCTATCCTGCGCATGGCCCATAAACGCGGCATCTACGTGATCGCCGACGAATGCTACGTCTACCTGAACTACACCGGCAGCAGCTTTTCCGCCGGATCAGTGACCGAAGCCAAAGAGCACCTGGTGATTGCCGGCTCGCTTTCCAAGACCTACGCCATGACCGGCTGGCGTCTGGGGTTTGCGCTGGCGCCGGCCCCGATCGTGAACGCTATGACCAAGCTGCAGAGCCAGAGCACCTCCAGCACCGCGCACATGATCCAGAAGGCGGCGGTAGCAGCGCTGACCGGACCGCAGCAGTGCGTCGCGGACATGAAAGCCGAATACATCCGGCTGCGCGACCAGACTCTGGACCTGCTCAAGAAGATTCCCGGCATCACCTGCGGCAAGCCTGACGGCGCCTTTTACGTTTATCCAAACGTCTCGGCCTACTTTGGCAAGTCCGGCATCACTTCCGCGGCGGAAGTAGCACGGCGCCTGCTCCATGAAGCCCATGTGGTCACGGTTCCGGGCGAAGCTTTCGGCACGCGCGAGCACATACGGCTTTCCTATGCCACCTCCTCCGGCGAAATCCAGCGCGGGCTGGAGCGCATGCAGGCGTGGTTTGCCAAGCTGTGATGGCCTTAGCCGGTAGTCTGGACAACGTCCTTACGCCCCGTCGAGTTCTAAAAAGGTTCGAGCCGCTGGGTACTCGAGTGACCTCATTGCTGCATGCCTGAACTTTATCCATTACTGTTGCGGCCGCAATTCCACGAGCGTGTGTGGGGCGCGCACAGCCTTGCTCCGGTCTACTCCCACGAGATCAGCAATCCCGTCGGCGAAGCTTGGCTCACGGGCGACGAATGCCAGGTGGCCCACGGACCACTGGGCGGTCGCACTTTGGCCGAGCTGAGCCGGGAGTTCGGTGCGGAACTGGTTGGCGAAGCCGCTCCACAGCAGTCGCGCTTTCCTCTGCTCATCAAGTTTCTTTTTCCCCGCGATAAGCTTTCCGTACAAGTCCACCCGGATGACGAAGCCGCTCAACGCAAGGGCCAGCCTTGCGGCAAGACGGAATGCTGGTACATCCACAGCGCGGCTCCCGGATCGCAGGTGGGACTGGGTCTAAAGCCGGGCACCAGCAAAGCTGAAGTGGAGCGCGCGGTGCGCGAGACCCGCCTGGAGAAGCTGTTGAACTGGCTCGACGTACGCCAGGGCGAGATGATTTACGTGGACGCGGGCACGGTACACACCATCGGCCCGGGCCCGGTGATCGTGGAGACGCAGCAGAACTCCGATACCACGTACCGGCTTTACGACTATGGCCGTCCGCGCGAGCTGCATATCGAAGATGCATTGCACGCCACCAAGGAGCGCACGCGCGCCGGCAAGGTGGTGCAGGCGGAGCCGCTTACGCAACCAGGGCGCACGCAGCTGAACCTGGTGACCTCGCCTTGCTTTATCGTGGACAAGTTCAAGCTGACCGGCCCGTGGCAGTTTCAGCGTCCCAGGCACGCCCGGCGCAGCGTGTGGTGCCTGGTGGCCACCCAGGGATGCGGCGTGTTGGAAAATGAAGGCTCTCCGCCCGTGAGTTTCTGTGCCGGCGAGGCCGTAGTTGTACCTGCGGCGGTGGACCGGTTTATCCTAAAGCCGCAGTGGGAGCTGGAATTTCTTTGCTCCTCCCTGCCGGTGGAACAGGTGGGGCATCCGGAGACTATCTTGCTGGAGACCACGGCAGGTAGCGCCGGGTAAGCAAGGGACAGCAAGCTTCAAAAATCTGGCCGCACAATTTTTCATCCAGGAGCATTTCGTTTGAGCAAGCACGGTTTCTATCCAGTGATTCTCGCGGGGGGCAGCGGCACGCGCTTCTGGCCGCGCAGCCGCCGCAAGCTGGCCAAACAGGTGCTTGCGCTCGACGGCAAACAGAGCATGATCCAGAAGACCGTGGAGCGCCTTCTTCCTCTGGGCGCCGAAAAGGACTTCTGGATCGTCACCAACAGCTTTGTCAGCGACGAGATCCGCCGCCAGCTTCCCGGCATTCCCGCGGAGCAAATCGTGGTGGAACCGGAGCCGCGCAACACCGCGCCGGCCATCGGGCTGGCGGCTTTTATCCTGGAAAAACTCGATCCTGATTCCATCATCGGGATGTTTCCCGCGGACCACGTCATCGCCGACGAAAAGAAGTTGTGCCAGGTGGTGCGCCATGCCGTGGAGATCGCCGCGCAGGGAGAAAACATCGTGGTCATGGGTATTCCACCCACGCGCGCGGAGACCGGCTATGGCTACATAGAAACCGGAGACACCCTGGGCAAAGACCATTTTCGCGTCCGCCGCTTCACGGAAAAACCCAACCAGGAAAAGGCGGAGGAGTTCCTGGCTGCCGGGAATTATTTCTGGAACAGCGGCATGTTCGTGTGGAGTGCGCGCACCCTGGCGCGCTCGCTGCGCGAGCACCTTTCTGAAACCGCGCCGTTTCTCGCGAACATCGCCGCCGCCTGGGGCACTCCGGAATTTGACCAGCGTTTCGCAGAGCTTTATCCCAAATGCGAGAACATCAGCATTGATTACGCCGTGCTGGAGCCACGCTCGGCCAAAGGCGAGCACTCGTCCAACCTTTACTGCCTGCGCGGCGATTTCGGCTGGAACGATCTGGGCTCCTGGGCCGCCCTTTACGAACATCACGCGCCCACCAAACAGGACGGGAGCCAAAACGTGGTGGAAGGCAAGGCGCTT
>DASVFK010000259.1:0-19771 GCA_036380095.1 Candidatus Angelobacter sp.
ATGGCGGCCCTGAAGTCCTCGAACTTGCCGAGGTCCCCGTCCCGCGCGTGGGGCCCAACGGCGTGCTGGTGCGGGTGCATGCCGCGAGCGTGAATCCCGTGGACTGGAAGCTGCGTGCAGGCTGGCTCAGCGGGCTGTGGCAGCTACGCTTTCCAGTGATCTGGGGCTGCGACGTCTCCGGCGTCGTGGAAGAAGTGGGCCCAGCGGTCACGCTGTTCAAGCCGGGCGACCAGGTGTACGGGTTCAAGCACGGGAGGGTGGGAGAAACGTATCGCGGGACATACGCCGAGTTTGCTGTGCTTCCTGAGAACACGCTGGCGCGCAAGCCTGCGAACCTGACGCACGAAGAAGCCGCGGCGGTGCCGCTGGCTGCCGTTACCGCGTGGCAGGCGCTGGTGGGCCAGGGAAAGATCAAACCAGGAAGCAAAGTGCTGGTCCAAGGCGGCGCCGGCGGCGTTGGGGTCATCGCTGTGCAGATCGCCAAGGCTTTCGGCGCGGAAGTGGCAGCCACAGCCGGGCCGCGCAACCAGGATTTCCTGCGCCAGCTTGGAGTGGATCATGCCATCGACTACACGCGGGAGCGTATCGAAGACGGACTCTCCGGCTACGATGTGGTCCTGGATGGCGTGGGAGACCCGGTTTGGGCGAGTTCGCTTCGGGTGCTGCGGCTGGGTGGAAAACTCATTACGCTGACCCTCCCGATTCCGCACGGGCCGGCGGGCCGTGCGAAGTTCTTGGCTACGGCGATCCAAGGCGTGATCTCCGGCATCGGACGCGCCGTACTCCGCGGAAGAGGATTCGTAATCACCCAGGTCAAGCCTCGCGGGGGAGACCTGGAAAAGCTCAATGCCCTCATTGAAGCCGGCAAGCTGCGGCCTGTGATCGAGAAGGTCTTTCCCTTGGAGGCGATTGGGGAAGCGCATCGGCAAAGCGAAAGCGGTCATGTGCGTGGGAAGCTGGTGGTGAAGGTAAGCAGCTAGGCCCGGCTGCCGGCTGCAATCGATGGTTGGCCGCGAATAAACGCGAATAACACGAATTAGTTCTGCTCATTCGCGTGATTCGCGACCCAAGAGAATCCAAACTGTACCACTACCAAAACCCTGCCTGATTTTGCTTTCAGCCTGCCAAAGCTGCGAAAATAGCGGCATGGCCATTGTGGTGATCGGCGGACATTCCCGCAGCGTGGGCAAGACCAGCGTGGTGGCCGGCATCATTGCCGCGCTGCCCGAGTTCAACTGGACCGCGCTCAAGATCACCCAGTTTGGCCACGGCATCTGCTCCGCTGACGGCAAGCCCTGCGATTGCGACACCGGCGACGACCACTTCCGCGCCCTCAGCGACGAAAAGGACATGAGCGGCGAGACTGACACCTCGCGTTTCCTGGTGGCCGGCGCCGCCCGTTCCATCTGGGTGCGCACGCGCCAGGGACGGCTGAGCGAGGCCATGCCGGACATCGAGCGCAAAATCGCCGGCGCAGAGAACGTGATCATGGAGTCGAACAGCATCATGCGCTTCCTTAAGCCGGACCTCTACTTGAGCGTGCTCGATGCCGACAAAGCAGACTTCAAGGTCTCCGCCAACGAGTTTCTGGACAGCGCGGACGCTGTGATCGTGCACAACTCCGGCTCCCAGCCGAAATGGGAGGGAGTTGCCGTGGAACGTATCGCCGGCAAGCCTGCGTTTTCCATCCACCCGCCGCCCTATGTAACGCCGGAAATCGTAGAGTTCGTGCGGGAGAAGCTGGCGCAAAGCAGGGAAGCCAGCCGCGTCTAGGCACGGCCGACTCGACCGCCCGTCCATTGTTACTTTCCCATTCGTAGCGCCCGGGCCTATACTCATGCGCTCAGGCAAAAGAGGACCCCTCAAGTGTCAGACAACATCATCGTTGAGACCCAGTCGCGTGTCGTTACCATTCGCATCAACCGGCCAGAAAAGAAAAACGCTCTCACGCAGGCAATGTACCGGGGCATGGCCGAAGGTATTCGCGCCGCGGAATCCGACAGCGCGATTCGCGCGGTCCTGCTTACGGGCATGAACGACTGCTTCACCGCCGGCAACGATCTGGGGGACTTCGCCAAGGCTGCGGCCGGAGGGCCCAGCGATGCCGTTGCATTCCTCCAGGCGCTCGCGGCTGCGCAAAAGCCCGTGATTGCCGCCGTGAATGGCATCGCCATCGGCATCGGGACAACTCTCCTGCTCCATTGCGATCTGGTCTATGCCGCCACCTCGGCACGCTTCCAGTTGCCGTTTGTGGATTTGGGACTGTGTCCGGAAGCAGGCTCCAGCCTGATCCTGCCATCGCGGGCGGGGCATCAGCGGGCCGCCCAGCTTCTTTTTTTCGGCGAACCCTTTGGCGCAGAGGCGGCGCGCGACCTTGGCCTGGTCAACGACGTCGTCGCTGGTGATCAACTGCTGGCTACGGCCTCCGGCAAGGCGCGTCAACTGGCGGAAAAACCTCCAGCCGCGTTGCGCGCCACCAAACGCCTTTTGAAGCAGGGCGTTGCCGCTGCCGTTGCTGAGGCCATGGCGCGCGAGATGCAGCAGTTTGCTTCCTCGCTCCAGGGCCCGGAAGCCAAAGAGGCGATGGCGGCCTTTCTCGAACGCCGCAAGCCGGACTTCAGCAGGTTCTGACTTGGGTGTTGGCTTTTCACTTGGCCGAGAGAGCTTCTGACCCGGGGCGCTCAACCAGCCAGCCATAGAAACACACGTTGTAAGCCACAACAACGATCGTGAAGAAAACCCAGCCCGCTGTCAGGTGGTATTGAATAGCCCAGTGCGGCGCCATGTTGCCGGTGATCACCAGCAAGGCAATCCGCACCACGTTAGCCAGCAGCATTCCCGCCATTCCGGTGAAATATCCGATCAGCGCGCGGCGTTTGTTGAGCACCGGCCAGTCGAGGACCAACATCAGGCCGAACAGGATCTGAAACAACTTGATCGCTTCCAGGCCGCTGCAGGCGAAAAGGATACTCACGTCTAATGCGGGTCCGCTGATCGTGGGGGTCGGGAGCGGAACATATTGGAGGTTTGCAACAAAAGGCCGGGCGAGGGAATGGGCAAAGTGTCCCAGTCCCTGGCAGTACCAGGGCCACGCAGTAACAAAAATGCGGTAGGGATCAATCGTCAGCAGGGCCAGCGCAGCCGCCACCCATTCGGCACGGTAAAGCCGGTGAAAGCGGCGCCACCCAGCCCAAGGCAGCAGGAACGCTGTTGGCAGCACGACCAGGTACTTCGCCGCCGCGAAGGACGGGTCGACTGTAGCGTTGCCCGGATTGTCAGCCGCCATCCCGATGTGGACCATCCGGAATAGACCGATGCCGGCCAGATGCAGCAGCCAGAAAACCGACAATCTCCTGTATGAGATTCCACTCACGATAGCGGACGGCGCCAACGCATGATCATGGGAAAGGCGCCGCAATATCAGCAGCAGAAGGAGACAACAAGAGAGTGCAGGAGTAACTGTATTCAGAGCGGGGGCGAGCAGGTAATCAAGACATATCCCTGCCAACGCAAGCGTAAAGACCATTGTCGCCGGCTCGCGCCGGGCAAGTCTAAGAACTGAAACAACCTGGACGCGGAACCAACTCTCGCGATCACCGCCCTGAGTGCGTTCCAGCCTCCCGACCGAAGACATAGTCAAAGACTTTACGAGCGGCGTCTTGCGCGGCGAGCCAGATAGACTCCGGCGCCTATCGCTGATGCGGCTCCAAGGCCGATCATGCTCATGGACTCAGCGTTGATCTTGCTTCCGTCATTCTCATGGCCTCTCCCACTGGCCCAGGCGGAAGTTGCGAAAAACGCCAGTGCGAAAACTGCGCCAAGCGTCAACTTTTTCATGGTGGCAACCAGCCCTTCCTTGCGATCCAATCACCTTAGACGGGCAATTGGAGGGCCAAAAGTTGTGGTTGTTAGGCTGAACCTAGATGACTCGACTTATCAACAAGTTGGCCGACTCTTGGCTAAGTATAAGCACCTAGAGGATTCCGAAAATTATAGATTCTTGAGAATGTGAGAAAAAGAAGCGCCACCAATGTGAAAGCCTTTGCGCATCAAATGCGGCTGCTGCTGCTCAAGGTGGCGTCATGGTTCAGCCCGTCTGGATGCTGCCGCATCCATCGCCATGCACTTTGAATGATGCTTTCCAGCTCACTGAATCTTGGGTTCCAGCCGAGCTCGCTCCGGATTTTCTCCGAACTGGCCACGAGAATGGCGGGATCTCCGGCCCTTCGTGGCGACTCTTTGGCGGGAATCGGATGCCCGGTCACTCCGCGGGCCACCTGGATGACTTCGCGCACGCTAAATCCCCGGCCGTTGCCCAGGTTGTAGATAAGCCGGGAATGCGACTCGAGCGCGGCCAAAGCCAGCACATGCGCGCTTGCCAGATCACTGACGTGGATGTAATCCCGGATGCAGCTTCCATCGGGTGTCGGGTAGTCGGTGCCGAAGATGGAAATGAATTCTCGCTTGCCCTGGGCCACCTGCAGCACCAGGGGAATCAAGTGCGACTCCGGCTGATGGGCTTCCCCCAACTCTTCTGTCGCGCCGGCGGCGTTGAAATAACGCAAACTGGCATAGCGCAAGCCATGAATGCGATTGAACCACGCCAGCATTTGCTCCACCAGGAGCTTCGATTCGCCGTACACGTTGGTGGGCCGCAGCGGGTCATCTTCTGCGATTGGTATGCGTTCCGGGTCGCCGTACAGGGCGGCGGTGGAGGAGAAGACGAACTGCCGGATGCCGTGAGCCAGAATCCGCTCCAGCAGCAAGAGCGTATTGCCGGAGTTGCTGCGAAAATACCGCTCCGGCACTTTCATGGACTCGCCGGCCTCGATGAGCCCGGCAAAGTGCATGACCGCATCGAAGGAAGACTTTCCCAGGACGCGATCGAGAGTCCCCTGGTCGGCGATGTCGCCTTGGACAAAGTCTGCCTGGGCGGGTACGGCACAGCGATGGCCGTGGCTCAAATCGTCATAAATCACCACGCTGTGCCCGCTGCGCAGCAACTCCTGCGCCACGATGCTTCCTATATAACCCGCGCCGCCTGTAACAAGTATTCTCAAAGTTATCCGGCCCTGCGTTCACCATTGAAGGGGCAAGCTTCGCTCCGCAAGCATATAGGATGAGCGTGTTGCGCACAAAATCCTGGCACAAACCAGCAATTGCGTGTGCCTGGCTCTTGCGATCCGGGTTCGCCTCACCAAGTGCTTTACGGCAAGAGCTGCACCATTGAGGCGACAGAGGGCACTCCATTGTTGTTGACCAGGAACAGCATGTAATAACCCGGAGGCGCAAGGTTCCCATTGGCCGGCGCCGTGAGCGACAAACCTCCGGTGGTTTGCCCAAACGTTAACGGCACATAGTGCGTGTTCTGGTCAAAGAAGTGGGTCACCGCGCCGGTGCGGATCAGGACCACTTTGGCGATGCCCGCGGCGTCCGGAGTTCCCACCACGAATCCCTGGCCGTAATGGATCACGGTTGGTGCCTGGGCGATGGTTGGCCTGGCGCCCTTGAAGAGGTAAGGCGGTGAATAGAACTCCGCGGTCATCTGGTCAGGAACCTGGCCGAAATCAGCGCCCATGCCGGACTGCACTACCCTACCGTCAGGGAGCAATAAGGCAGTCGAGTGATACTCGCGCGGCGTGTGCATAGACGCCATGGTGGTCCAGGTCTGGTTCTGCGGCGACCACATCTCCGCCGCAAAGATTGCGTTGCCGATGATGCCCCCGTTTCTGTCGGTTTCTCCGCCGGTTGCCAGCACGCTGCCGTCGGGCAGGGTAGTGAGATTCAGGAAGCTGCGCGGATAAGCCATCGCTGGTGTCTGGCTCCACGCCGGACTTGGCTGACTCATGTCAAGAACAAATGTGGTGTTTGAGGAGGGGCCGGTGCCCTGGCTGTCTGTGGCGCTGCCCGCTTTCATGATTTTGCCCGGCAGGTACATGGTCGCGCTGCCGCCATCAATCACGCGAGGATCGACCGCAGTCCAGGTTTGGGTCGTCAAGTCCAGGGCCTCCGTGCTGGTAGGGAATTCCGTGCCGCCCACGTGGAGAACCCTTCCGTCTCCCAGTTGGAAGATGAAGGGGTAGGTTTCAAACGGATTGTTGGCGTTGGTTAGCTGTGTCCATCTGTTGGTCGCGGGGTCGTAAATCTCCGGAATCCCGGCATTGGTATGCGGGCTGGTTTGCCAGCCGGCCGTCACTAGAACTCGTCCATCGGACAGGGTTGTGGCCGTTGGATACCAGCGGCTGAACCCCATCTTGGGCACTGCGGTCCAGGTGTTGTTGCTGGGATCAAAGATCTCAGCGTTGGGAATGCCTATCTGCGTACCGCTCCCGCCGAATCCACCCACCGCAAGGACCCGGCCGTCGGCCAGAATGGCATGGCCGGAACAGAACAGGTTTGCATTGGCCGGGACGTTGGTGAAAGTGTTGCTGATGTAGTCCCAAAGCGTGGGTGAAGCTCCGTCTTCGTAGAAGAGCAGCTTGTTGTTGCCGGTCAAGATCAGGTTCACGGCGACTGTGGGAATTGTCACCGGCGTGGACCAGCTTCCCACCACCGCCGGGTTTCCAGAATTATCGACAGTTACCGATACGGCCGCTGCAGTCGTGGTCAGGCCGGAGGTATTGCGCGCGATGGCGCTCAGTGTATGCGCGCCGGCGGTCGCGGCAGTCGTGTCCCAGGTCATGGACCAGGGCGAGATTGTGATTTCCGGCCCCAGAGCGTTGCCGTCCAAGAGGAATTGCACGCCCGCCACTGCGAGCTGGTCCGTGGCGTTGGCAGCGATCGTGGTTCTTCCCGTCGCGGTGGCATTCGCCGCAGGCGCGATCATGCTGACGCTGGGAGGCGTGTTTGAGCCTCCACCGGTTCCGGGTGCAAGCACCTCTACGATGCTGAGATTGTATTGATCGCCCGAAGGGGCCGTGTCGTTGATGTTGACGGTGGTCCCGCTGAGCGCGATCGGCGCACCCTGCCGCTGCACCCAGTAGGTATCCCCGGTTGGGGAAAGGAATTGGTGCACCATGGTCTGATTCGGCCCCAGGGTACGGGCGATGGCATTAGAAAAGTCGTTCCCCACGCCGAGCACAAGCGAATTGTTGCGAACGGTCTTGAGAGTGGCCACGGGCGCTCCGGCCGGGCTGCTGCCGCTGCCGATGGCCCCAATTGCGCCGGACGCGTTGATCCCGCTGGTGTCTGCGCCGGTGAAACTTACCACTGTGATGGAGCCCGCGGGCGTGCTCGCTGCCATGGTTGCAGTCACTGTGATCTGGCTCAACACCGTGGGAGCAAAAGCGCGCCATACCTCTGATGTGCCGGGCTGCACGTTGGTGCGGCTGACCAGGTTCCAAGTCAAGCCTCCCCCGGACACACTCTGCACGGTTATGGTGCCCGAAACCGCATCTGAAGCGATAAACGCCAGCAGGACCTCATTGCTTGCCGTGGTGGAAAAGGCGCTCGTACGAATGGTTGTGCTCGAACTGGAAAGGTCTCCAAATGCCACTGCATCAACCGCGGGCGCCGCGGCCACCGCATTGGCGACGTTCACCGTAATGGCTTGCGACGTTGTGGTCAGTCCGGCGGCATCACGCGCTCGCGCTGACAAACTGTGCTGGCCATTGGCGACCGTGGCGGAGCTCCACGACATTGAGTAAGGAGCGGTGGTCACCTCGGCTCCAAGATTGGCGCCATCCAGCAGGAACTGGACTCCCGCAACCGAGGTATTGTCCGTGGCGTTTGCGGTGAGCGTGGCGGCGCCCGTCACGTTGGATCCATTCGCTGGCGCTGTAATGGAGACCTGAGGCGCTGTGTTGTCAACGGTCACAGTGATCGCAGCGGAAGTCGCCTGATTGTTGGCAGTGTCGGTGGCCGTGGCTGCCCAGGCATGGGGGCCCGGTATAGCGGTAGTGGTGTCCCACTGGGCCGTATAAGGCGCGGTGGTGAGAGGCAAGCCAAACGGATTGCCATCGAGCAAGAGCTGAACGCTGGCGATCGCGACGTTGTCTGTGGCACTGGCCGTGACCGTCTTTGTTCCCGTGAGCACCGAATTGTTCGCCGGCGCACTGATACTGACGCTGGGCGGGGTGGTATCCGGCACGGGCACGCTGGGCGGCAGAATTTCACAGATAGCCAGGTTGTATCTGTCTCCTGTAGGGGCGGAATCGTTGATGAAGACTTGCGTCCCACTGTTGGCCGTTGGCGAATTCTGCCGCTGCATCCAGTAGGTGTCTCCAATGGTTGGCAGGAATTGATGAATGATGGTCTGGCCGGCCGCGGGCGTTCGCGAGATCGCGTTGTCAAAGTCATTGCCTACGCCGAAAACCCATGAATTTGCCCGTGTTGTAATCAGGCTGGCGCTGGGGGCGCCTGAGGCGGAGCTTGCTGCGGCCGTCGCACCTATCGCGCCTGAGCCGCCGGTTCCGCTCGTATCCACGCCGCTGAAACTTACCACGGTGATGGAAGCGGCAACGCTCTGCGAAAGAGTTGCCGTCACCGTGGCATTAGCGAGCGTGGCCGGAGCGAACGCACGCCAGATCTCCGAAGTTCCCAACTGCGCATTGGCACGCTTCACCAGGCTCCAGGTAAGTCCTCCGCCGGTGACGCCGGTGACGGTGATTCCCGCTGATTTTGCATCAGTAGAGACAAAGGCCAGGAGAAGTTCGTTTGCCGATGTCGTGGAAAATGCCTGGCTGGCGATGCGGGTGCTCGCTGAAGATGAATCACCACTGGCAATGGCATCGATGGTGATTGCGCCCCAACAGGAGCTGCAGCAGAGAAGAACGAGCAGAATCGCTTTGACGTGAGATTTCATTTTCTGAGCTACCCTCAAAGAGTTTTATTGCCGCGAACCCAGCGCGGTGTGCAAAACACACTTATACCTCTACCTATGACAGTCTGTTTCCAATCTAGCAATTCACAATCCAAAGTCGCGCAAAAGTGGGCCGCGTTACAAAGTCATGTGACTGCACTTTTCTGCAGTTATCGCGCATTTAAGTGCAAACTCCGTTCATGCTCTGGGGCTGCCGATGCAAGGGAAATAGTTTTGGCGTCCGCACGGGGTTTGCCGAGGCTCTTAAGTCGTGGCTATGATTACCAGATTGCGGCATGCTGAAATCAATCTGTGATTTCATGAGCACGGAAGTCCCGATCACTCCTTGTGATCTGATCTTTGTGCTTGCAGGCCTTTCCGAGAGAAAATCCTACGGGTTGGAACTGTTTCAACGCGGTCTGGCCCCTCGTCTGGTTCTGAGCGTCAGCCGTTTTGACGTGCGGCATGCCGCCGCGCTGCTGCCCGGGGGAGAAGAGTTGATCAGGCTCCGCGACCAGACACCGCCGGAGAAGCGACATTTCTGGATGGAGTTTCAAGGCAGCCGCAGGTCGATTTCGCAGGCCGGCGTGCAACGGACCGGAACCTATGGTGAGTTGAAGGCGATTGGCGAGTATCTTGCCTTGCAGCCGCCAGCCACAATCGCCTTCGTCAGCACGTCCATCCACCTTCGCAGGGTCCGCTTTTGTTGTAGGCGAATTCCGTTCTTCCTGGGGAAGCGTGTTTGTTTCTGGGCTGTTCCTGAAGGGATGAGCTCGTTTCAACGTGCCACTTGGTGGAAACATCCGGGGGGCTGGCGTTACTTGGTCTCGGAATATGCCAAGCTGGCGGGCTATCGCTTGAAGTATGGCTAGGGACGCTACAGGCCTGAGGCCAATACCAATTCCTCCCTTCGATGTTGCAATCTATTTCATAGTCTTATTTCAAGCAGGCTATGTGAAAGCATTTTCACTTGTTCAGAATTTCTCGCCTCAAGAGCGCCTCTAGCTCCATCCTTGGAGCTTGAAATCAGGCCAATTTTGACCGTGGGAACGGGATTAAGGGCCTGGCTGGCCGGGTGGATGCACACGAATTTTGGCACCCTGAATGCAACTAGAGCGATGTCTCTTAATCAGGTGCATTCTCTTGAGTACAGATAGAAGCACATATTGGCAGCAGGAGGACTCGCGGACGGAGCTGACAGCGCCGCTTCCCAGGCGCCGGTTCCGCTGGTTCCACCAGACTTCGGGCGCCGGTCTCATCAGGATCGGGGGCCAGTATCTGCCTCGAAAAACCCTGTTGCTTGTGGTGTCTGAGAGCCTACTGATCTTGTTGGCGCTGCTTACCGCCACGGTGGCGCATTTTGTCAATTTCGGCAATGCGGAAGATTACTTGAGTCAAACCGGCAACTGGTTGCGGGTGGCGCTGGTGATCGTGATCTGCCAACTGGCCCAATGGTACTCAGACTCCTATGACCTGCAATGCATGGGCAGCCTGGGGACGCAAATAGCCCGCGCGGTCCGGGCCATTGGCGCGGCCATGCTTGGTCTGGCCTTTCTCTACTACTTGTTTCCTGTCCTGAGACTGGCGCCGGGGATAGCGATTTTTGCCTCTTTGCTGACCTTGCCCCTGATTCTCTTGTGGCGGGTTTCTCTGGGCACGCAGGCGTCCGCCGCGCAACCCCTGGAATCCATCCTCATCCTTGGCACCGGACAGCCTGGAATCAACTTGACCCAGGAGATCCTGCGGCGGCCGGAGTTGCAGTACAAAGTGGTGGGCTTTCTCGATGTCGATGCTGAAAACATCGGTCCCCCGCTGGCGGAACCCGGCATCATCGGCGGCATTTCGCAGGTGAAAGAGGTCGTGGCCAGGGAACACGTGGACCGCCTGGTAATTTCGCTGGCTGAGCGCCGCGGCGTGATGCCCATCAAGGAGCTTACGGCGCTGAAGGTACAAGGTCTTCCTATTGAAGACGCGCACTCCGTGTATGAACGGATCACCGGGCGAATCATGCTGGAGCGGCTTCAGCCAAGCTGGCTGATTCTTTCCGATGGCTTCCGCAAGTCGTTGTTTCTGCTGGCCGCCAAGAGGACGATCGACATTGTTGCCTCCTTCGTCTTGATCGTGCTGAGCGCACCCGTGTTGCTGCTGGCCGCGGCCGCGATTCTCCTGGAAACAGGCCGGCCCATCTTCTTCCGGCAGGAGAGAGTCGGATTGGGCGGCAGCATCTTCCGCATCTTCAAGTTCCGGTCCATGAAACAGAACTCGGAAAAAGGCACGCCCTCCTGGACCGCGGACGGCGACCCGCGGGTCACGCGCGTGGGCAATATCCTGCGAAAATACCGCATCGATGAACTGCCTCAGCTCTTCAACGTCTTGCGCGGTGAGATGAGCTTGATCGGCCCGCGTCCTGAGGTCCCCTATTTTTGCGAGCTTCTGGAGCGGGAAATTTCGTTTTATAACCAGCGGCACTATGTTCGTCCCGGCATTTCCGGCTGGGCCCAGGTCAAATACAAGTATGGCGCCAGCCTGGAAGAAGCCAAGGTAAAGTTCGAATTCGACCTTTTCTACATCAAGCACCTTTCCGTGCTTCTTGATTTGACGATCATTTTTGAAACCGTCAAGGTGGTCCTTCTGGGCAAGGGAGCCAAGTAAAATCCCAGTCTTACGCTGTTGGAACTCAAGGGGATGAATGTGCAATTTTTTGCGCTGGAGAGAGACAAGCAAATTTCTTCCTACCTCAAGTACCTGATTCATCGGAAGTTGCCAAGAACTCTGGTTTGGAACAACAGTTGCACACCTTCTAAGGTGTACAGGGGTGTATTGCCCTGACCAACGAGCCGGATTCGCAGTCCATTTTTCGAACCAGGTGACCAGCCAATGTATGCGGCCTTTTTTGGATTAAAACAAGAACCGTTCCGGCTTACCCCGGACCCGCGATTCTTGCATCTGGCCGAACCCCATCGCAACACCCTGCGCAGCATGCTGGAGGGAGTTTCGACGCGCAAAGGGTTGCAGGTTTCCATCGGGCCAATCGGTACAGGAAAGACCACGCTGCTGTATTGCCTGCAACACATCCTGATGCACGAGTCCCAGCCGGGGCGCCCGATCCGCTCGGCCTTCATTGTGAACCCGCTGCTCGAGCCGGGGGAATTGTTTGAAGCGCTTTTCGATGAGCTGGAAATTGCCAGTTCCAGCAATAGCAAGCCGGGACGTCTGCGCGCATTTCACGAATTGCTGTTGCAATGCCACCAAAGCAACGGCGGCGTAGTCATCATCATTGATGAGGCACACCTGATTCCCCCGCCCTTGATGGAAGAGATACGGCTCTTGCTCAACCTGGACAACTATTCGGAGAATGTTCTGCAAGTGATCCTGTGCGGACAGCCGGAACTGGCGCAACTGTTGTCCCGGCCGCAGTCCGCTGCGCTGAAAGCGAGGGTTGCCGTGGTTTCCAGATTGCGTCCCCTGACTCTGCTGGAGTCGCGGGCTTATATCGCCGAGCGGCTGCATGTGGCCGGACTGCGCGGCGAAAACCCGTTTTCCGGGCCGGCGCTGGAAGAAGTTTTCAAACGCTCCAACGGAGTGCCGCGCATGATCAACCTTCTTTGCGATCGCGCCTTGACCGCGGCGTTTCGCAGACAACTCCACAAGATCGGCCCTGATCTGATTGTGGATGCGGTGGACGATCTGGCGCTGACAGACGTGTTCTCCGAGAGCCCCGTGCCGGTTGGCGCCACGCAACTTGCAGCGGCAGCGGGATCTGAGCTTGACAAGCTGAGCATGCTGGGCGGTCGGGACATCAAACTGGTGGGAAACGATGAGTAAATTCTTCAACGAAACGCGCAAGGCGTTGCAGCAACAAGCCAACGGCGGACCTCGCCCTGTGGAGCAGGAGATTGATGTTCAAGAACTGGTAGGCGCGGTCAAAGAGAGCATGGGGCGGCCCGTCCAGGCTTCTGCGCCACTGGTAGCTGAGCCCAAGCTGAAACCGCTGCTCACTCCTCCGGGCGCCGACGAAGTCGCGTCGCAAGTTGCTGCCGGAAGGTTGCAGCAGTGCCGGGTGGTGCGGTTGCCGCGCAACGACGAGAAATCATTCCTGGCGACGCAATACAACGAAGACTTGCAAGCGGCCGTTGAGGCCTATCGCACTTTGCGCACGCGTCTCTTGAAGGTGCAAGCCAAGAACGGCATGCGTTCCCTGGCCATCAGCAGCACGGCCCAGGGTGAAGGCAAGACGCTCACCGCATTGAATCTGGGTGTGTGCCTTTCCCACCTTCACCGCTCGATCCTGCTGGTGGATGGCGACCTGCGCACCAAAGGACTTTCGCGCATGCTGGGGTTGCAGCAGCACAACGGCCTGGGCGACATCCTGGAATCAGGCCTTCCCTATCACTCCGCGATCTTGCGCACAGACTTTCCTGATCTCTACGTTCTTCCTGCCGGCACAAGCGCTAGCCCTCCCGCGGAATTGTTCTCGCGGGCGGGCTGGAAAGACCTGGTAGCGTGGAGCGGCGAAACTTTTCAGATGATGTTGATCGATGCTCCGCCAGTCCTCGATTTAGCCGACACCGAGATGATCCTGGGGGCCTGCGAAGGCCTGCTTTTGGTCACCCGGGCAGGGAAAACAAAACGGCAAGGCCTGGCCAAAGTCCTGGGCCAGGTGGACACCAAGAAACTCGCCGGCGTGGTCTTTAATGGCTGCGATGAAGCCGCCGCGAAGAACTACTACAGGTACAGTAGAGAGCCGTAAGGCATCAAGCAACGGCGGAGATCATCGCGTCCTGGCTTGCTGCGCTTCCCGTTGCCGCCACTCGCGAACATGGTCGATCATCCGCCCAAAGCGATTTCTTGCGAGCAGACGGCGAAGTCGCGGCTCCATCTTTTCCAGCCCGCGATAGTGCCGGAGAGATGACTTCCAGCTTGCTCCGATCCGGGGCTGATCGGGGTCGAGCTCCCAGGGATGGAAATAAACGTTTGCCGGCTGTCGTTCCTGGTGAATGCGCCGCATGCCGTAGTGCGTATACCACATGGGCAGGTGACGCAGATAGCCTCCTCCCGCCACGCCCAGGTTGGTCCTGAAGAGACGGACCGTGCTGGGTGGGACCTCAACAATGCTACCGCCATCCGGCAAGGCGTGCTCCCAGGTGAAGCGCGGCGCCTCCGGCATGCCGTACAGGTCGTGCCGGATGGGGAAGATGCTGGAGTCGTAAAGGAAGCCTTCTTCGGCCAGAACCTGCAGGGCCCAGAGAGAGTTTCTTCCTATGGAAAACGTGGGTGCGCGAAAACCGTAGACCGGCATTCCGCCTGCATGTTCGATTGCCCCCTTGGCGCGGCACAGGTCTTCGCGAAACTCTTCTGGAGCCAGCGTGAACACCCGGCGATGCAGGTGACTGTGGCAGGCAAGTTCATGCCCGGCCTCCGCTATGGCCCGTACAAGCGCCGGTTCGCGTTCCGCCACCCATCCCAGCACGAAGAAGGTCGCCGGCACCTTGTATTCTGCCAACAGCTCCAGGATGCGTTCCGTGTTGCGGCGGACCCGCGATTGGAAACCAGGCCATTCAGAGCGGGACACTGTGCCGGCAAAGGCCTCGACGTGGAAATAATCTTCGACGTCGATGCTCAGGAGATCGCAGACCACGGTTGCCGCGTCCTGAGCGGACACGGAACCGCGCTCTGTTGCCTCTTTGTCGCGGGAAGGCTGCGCCTCAATTGCAGGACCCTGAGTCATCAAACTTCGCATTCCTGGCTGGCCGAATCCGGCCTCTTTGAGCAAGGGGGCCGTCGCTTCAAAGTTAACAAGTTTGGTAGGCGGGGCAGGAGTTGAACCTGCTGCCTTCCCGCTGTAATCGGGACGCTCTCCCTCTGAGCTACCCGCCTATCCCCAGTTACTTTGAGCGAACTCATATTTGATAGAAGCAAGCGGACTTCCAACCTGATCACCCGAATAAGTATGCCGATTTCACCATCCTCAATACTTCTGAAGCAAAAGGCGCGCGTAGTGTGCAAAACTCTGCAGCTGAGGATTGTTGTTTTGCCGTCTCAAGGTGCTTGCGAGTGGGCATCAGGCGCCAGGAGTGGGGACAAAGGCTTTATGCTGACGGGTTTAGCACGGATTATCTTTGTAAACCTCGCATTTTCAATGGATTACATGTGGCAAAATACTTGCATTACATTTCTTGCCAGACATCAAGAGCGTGGATTTCCCTGCCTGGCTCTAGGCACTGACGGCCGAAACCTTGGGTCCGGCAAAAGGCAGGATTTCAAGCAAAAGGGAACCCGAGGGATTTCGAGGAAAACAGTAGTAGAGGAGCCATGGACTATCTCGTTCACCACATGCTTCGCAACAGCGCGCAGCGGTTGCCTGACAAAGAGGCGCTGGTTCACGGGCAGCAACGACTGACCTATCAAGAGCTTTTGCACCGCGTTGAAGCTCTTGCCGCCGGCTTGCGCAATGCGGGCGTCAAAAGAGGAGACCGGGTTGGCATCTACCTCGAAGCCTCGGTATCCCAGGTCATCTCAATTTTTGCCGTTTCTCGTGCAGGGGGCGTGTTCGTTCCCATTAGCTCGGAGCTGTTTCCTGAGCAGGTGTGCCACATCGTCCGCGATTGCGGCATGAAGGCGCTGATCACATCGGCCTCCCGCGCTACGGAGCTGGCAAGCTCCCTGGCTGCGATCAGCACGCTTGAGTTTGTGG
This sequence comes from Candidatus Angelobacter sp., assembly GCA_036380095.1. Taxonomy (GTDB): domain Bacteria; phylum Acidobacteriota; class Terriglobia; order Terriglobales; family Acidobacteriaceae; genus Angelobacter. The sequence continues at coordinate 15,495 of DASVFK010000259.1, forward strand.
TGACGGTGGGGGCCGGAACGCCAGACCTCAAGTTGCCCGTCTACGCGTTTGACCATCTGTTGGAAACCTCTCTGGACCAGACACGGCCTGACGCCGCCATCAGCAAAGACCTGGCGGCAATTCTCTATACTTCCGGATCCACCGGCAAACCCAAGGGCGTGATGCTGAGCCATGCCAACGTGATGGCGGGCGCAACGATTGTTTCCACGTATCTCGGCATCACGGAAAAAGAGCGCATTCTCGCTGTGCTTCCGTTCAGCTTTGATGCCGGCCTCAACCAGCTCACCACGGCCATCCAGCAGGGTGGAACGATTGTGCTCATCAAGTTCATGTTTGGCCGCGAGGTTGTGAACAAGCTGATCGAAGAGAAGATTACGGGACTCGCGGGCGTGCCCACGGTCTGGAGCCTGCTCGCGCAGCCGAACTCCGGGTTGCACAAGCAAAGGCTTCCGGACCTTCGCTACATCACCAACACGGGCGGGGCCATGCCGCAGGCCGTGCTCAAGGTGCTGCGCGAACTGCTGCCCACCACCAACATCGTCCTGATGTACGGGCTCACAGAGGCATTCCGCTCCACGTACCTGCCGCCGGAGGAACTGGACCGCCGCCCGACTTCCATGGGCAAGGCCATCCCAGACACGGAAATCCTGGTGATCAACGAGCACGGCCAGGAGTGCAAGGCAGGAGAGATCGGCGAATTGGTCCATCGCGGACCGACGGTCTCCATGGGCTACTGGGGAAACCCGGAGGCCACGGCCAAGGTATTGCGTCCCAACCCGCTGGCGCGTCCTGAACTTGGCGATCAGGAGCGCGTTTGTTACTCGGGCGATCTGGTCAAGAAGGACGAAGACGGTTTTCTCTACTACGTGGGACGGCGTGACACCATGATCAAGTGCTCGGGCCATCGTATCAGCCCCACGGAGGTGGAAGAAGTGCTCTTTCAAAGCGGACAGCTCCGCCAGGCCGCGGTCATCGGCGTTCCTGATGAAGTCATGGGACAGGCAATCAAGGCTTTTGTGGTGGCGCGCGATGGATCACCCGTGGACGTGCCCAAGCTGCTGGAGCACTGTGGCGCCAGGGTGCCTCGCTATATGGTGCCGCGCATGATTGACGTGCTTGATGAGCTCCCCAAAACGACCAGCGGCAAGGTGGATTATCCGGCCTTGCGGCGGCGGGAGGGCCTGTAACTTGGAGCTTGTGTCTCAGATCGTCGGGCAGTACTTCAGCGTAAAAGACGGAGCGCTGTGCATCGGCGGAGTACCGGTCGCACAGATTGCGGACAAGTTCGGCACACCGGCATTCGTCTATGACCAGGGCATCCTGGAAGCCAAGCTGAACGCCCTGCGCAGCACGCTGCCTCGTTCTTTTCAGATCAGCTATTCGGTCAAGGCGAACCCGGCACAGGAAATCCTGAAGTTTTTCACCGACCGCGAGTGCGGACTGGAGATCGCCTCCAGTGGCGAATTGGAGCAGGCGCTGGCGGCCAGCTGTCCGGCTGACCGCGTCATCTTTGCTGGACCGGGCAAGACCGTGGCAGAGCTCGAGCTGGCGTTGCAGAATGGGGTCAAGGAAATCCACGTTGAATCCACGCTGGAACTTGAGCGCATTCATGATCTTTGTCAGCGGCATTCGTGGCACGCTGATATTGCTCTCCGCGTGAATCCCAGCGCGGAGGCACAAGGCGGCGCCATGCGTATGGGCGGTAAGCCGGCGCCGTTCGGCATTGACGAAGAGTGCATCGAGCCGGTGGTGGAACAGGTCTTGAAAGACCCTTACATGACCTTCCGCGGCATCCACCTGTTTACCGGGACCCAGATTCTCGGTCACCAGATTCTTATCACGCAATACCGGAAAGCCATTGAGATTGCCCGCCGCATCGGCAAAAAATTTGGCTGTCCCATTCACACCGTCGATTTCGGCGGCGGTCTGGGGATTCCCTATTTCCCGGGCGAAAAAGCACTGGACTTGGACCAGTTGCGCTCAGGCCTTGAGTTGCTGAGTCGAGAGCTTGAGAGCGATAAGACCTTTGCCGCAACGGAATTCATGGTAGAACCGGGCCGGTTCCTGGTGGGCGAGTGCGGCGTTTACGTGACTCGAATCAACGACATCAAGATTTCCCGCGGGAAGAAGTTCCTGGTGCTGGATGGGGGCATGAACCATCATCTGGCTGCTTCCGGCAATCTTGGGCAGACCATCAAGCGCAATTATCCGGTCGCCTTGCTGAACAAAATCTCCATGCCGGCGGTGGAAAGCGTGGAAGTGGTTGGCCCGCTATGTACGCCGCTGGACACTCTGGCCCGAAATGTAAGTTTGCCGGAGCCTGCGGTGGGTGATCTGTTCGGGATATTCCAATCCGGGGCCTATGCGCGATCGGCGAGTCCTCTTGGTTTTCTGAGCCATCGGACGCCGCCGGAAATCCTGGTCAGCGCGGGGAACACCTTCCTGGTTCGCAACCGTGGAGAGAATTCAAGCTATCTGCAGGACCAGCGCGGCGCCCAAGTGGCCCAGGGCAAAACAGGAAACCGTTCCTAGTGGTAAAACGGGGCAACCGTTCCTGAACCGGCACAGGTGGCTCACCGCTGAGCCGTGCCGGTACTCCCCCTACGCGCCCTCCTGCCCCAGTCCCCATCGCGGTGGCCCAGAATCGCCGGCCCAGTTTTTCCGATACGGCGTCGCCTTGTCGTAGCCGGCGCTGGATCACCAACAGGCGATTGTGAGTGTAATGGCCTGTTTACGTCAACTATACTGGCCTACTCGGTATGTCAGACTGGTTTAGCGGATTCCCACAATGATTCTCTCGCGGTTTGCAGTGCTCACGAGCGTCCTGTTCCTTGCCATATCCTCGGTGCCGGGACAGAACCCGCAAATGAAATCAGTTCTCCCCGTCGTCAAGTCGGCAGAGATACCGCTATATCCGCACATTGCGAGGTTAGCGAGAATCCAAGGAACAGCCCAAATGAAGGTTTGGACCGACGGTGCTTCTATTGCGAAGGTGGAGGGGAGCGGTGCTCACAAGTTGCTCATCGACGCTGCCAAGCAAAACCTTAGAACGTGGCACTTCTACCCGCATAAGCCGATCTCCTTTACGGTCACGTTCGTTTACAGCCTCGAGGGGACCGAGGTTGCGGGGTCGGTCAACCCCTCTCTATTCTTAGAACTCCCGACGAGAGTCGAAATCCGAACGAAGCCGCATCCCATCGAAACGGAAGTAGCACACTAGAATTTGCGAACCGTGTCCTACCGAGGGGAGCTGACTGTTGCAAAATCGCCATTACACTCACAACCCGGTTCTGAGTGTAATCGCCTGTTTACGCCAAATTGACTCGCAGATCGAATCACCGTTGGAATGGCAACCTCTGACCTCTCATGAAATATCGAATAAGTGAATGTCTGATGACTCAGGACGAGAATCGTCGATGATCACGCTGGTAGCGTCACTGGCGTTCATTCTCTTATCTATTTCCAGCATGAGCGTCGCTCAAAACTCCTGTCCAGACGGATTCCGCTACGCGGGTACTCTGCAAGGAAGCTCTGGGTACTCGGTTCCTTTCTCCGAGAGGGTTGAGATCAAACTTCCCGGAAACGCGGTTCTTGACGCGTCGTACCAGCAGGCGAAGGTTCGTGCAGAGGATGGCCACATCAGCGAACACTCAAATCTGCGTCCGCAAGACATACCCGCAGGTATTCATATCGTACCCTATGGAAACGCAGGTGATGGAGGGTGGTCCGTTAGCCGACCGGAGTTAAGGGTGGTGGAAAGACAGACCGACGGGAGAGTCACTCGGTACGCATTCGACATGCAGCTTTACTGCAAGCCGCCCCACTTGCCTACACATGCCCAATGCGTCAACGTGGACGTTTGCTACAAGCCGAAGATGTAGGCCTTAACGGGGTTTCCACAAGCTGACCGACCCGACATTGCTGGCGTAACATCGCTATTACAATCACAACCACCCCGAGGAGCGCCCTTTGGCCCCCACCCCATCGCTGGAGTCTCGGTTTCTTTAATCGTCCATCCCAACCGCAGCCCGGGCTTCGCCTTCCTCTTCGAGGTCGGTGGCATCAGGGGCGATCGGCGCGGCGGAAGCTACGGCTCGCGGAGAAGACAAACCCGCATCGCGGATTTTGTAGAGAAGCGCGCGATAGCTGATTCTGAGCGCCTGCGCGGTCTTCTTGCGGTTCCAGTCGTGGGCTTGCAGGGACTTGAAGATGATCTGTTTTTCCAGCTCGATGACCAACTGCTTGGTAAGTTTCTTGAGCGAGACCGCGGTGCCTTC
>DASVFK010000260.1:0-17527 GCA_036380095.1 Candidatus Angelobacter sp.
CGCAATGAAGCTTACGGCGACCTCAAAGCCCAGGTCCGCTCGCTCTTGACCACACAGGAAAAGTTACAGGCGGAAACCGGCAACCTGGTCAAGGCATTGCGCACGCCCACCGTCCGCGGACGCTGGGGTGAAATCCAGCTCAAACGCGTGGTCGAGATCGCCGGCATGCTGCCCTATTGCGACTTTGTGGAACAGGGAACGGTCAACACGGAGAGCGGCCGCATCCGTCCCGATCTCATCGTGAAGCTGCCCGGCGGCAAGAACGTGGTGGTGGACGTTAAGACGCCGCTGGAGGCTTACCTGGATGCGGTGGAAAGTGACGACGATGAGCGTCGCAGGGGTAAGCTCGTTCAGCACGCCGCTCAGGTGCGCACGCACCTCAACCAGCTAGGTTCGAAGGCCTATTGGGAGCAGTTTGAAGCCAGCCCGGAGTTCGTGGTGATGTTCCTTCCTGGAGAAATGTTTTTTAGTGCCGCCCTAGAACAAGAACCAGGGCTGATCGAATTCGGCGTAGAAAAGAAAGTGATTCCCGCTTCGCCCACCACACTCATCGCACTGCTCAAGGCCGTGGCTTACGGATGGAACCAGGAGAAGCTCGCCCGCAATGCGCACGAGATCAGCATGTTGGGCAAAGAACTGCACGATCGCCTACGGACTTTCGCTGAACACGTTGGAGACGTAGGTAAAGGGCTGGATGACGCGGTAGAGTCATATAACAAAGCTGTTGGATCATTGGAAAGCCGCGTACTGGTCTCCGCGCGGCGCTTTGCCGAACTGGGCGCACCGGTCACGAAAGATATCCCCAATCTCGCCGGGATTGAGACCACAACGCGGAATTTGACCCTGGACTTTGATGATACGGAAACGCCTTCAGACGAGGAGGGGCAGGAAAAGGCGAAGCAGGCGGCGTTGGGCACGGGCGATTAACCCTGAAGCAGTGATCGGGTAAGCCTGAGCACCTGGCTAACAATCCTCCGCCCGATTTGATTGTTCCTCCTGCCAGTGAAAAATGCTGAAGACGTAAGTTAGGTTGTGAGACTGATTTCGCAGTTTGCTACGTGCCGCCTCCGGCTTCCCTGCACAGTAATCGGACCAGTAAGCAAAGATTTTCTCAAACTCGCCGCGGGCAATCCTTCGAGGTGCATCGGTATTCTCAGCTACTGCCACAACAGCATCCCGGTGAACTTGCGCAATCTCAAATTGACCGCCGGTGTAGCCACTATCAGCACTCCAACTTTGGATGCGATCGCCGGCATGAAGCTTGCTTTGAATATCTGACCACACTGCATCGAAATTACTGCTCATCGCTACTCCTCGACCTTAGCGGCAAGTCGGGCTAGTAACTCCGCAATGCGGAAGAAATCTTGGTCGCCTTCGTATTCCTGTTTTCCCAACAGTTTCCACAACTCATCCTCGGTGCTGCCGTGCTCCCCGCATTCGTGATAAATCATTAGGACTTTGTTGTAAAAGTGGAGGTAAAACCCGTGGCTCATCTTGCCGAGGCGGTCATATTTAGGCTTATTCTCCCACACAAACTCAGTTTGACTCATATTGCTTCGCCAGATGTCCTGGGGCTCATCGCCGTAGCTCTTCACATAGTCCTTAATCTGCCTGCTTAAAGCAAATAGTCGCTGTCGCAACGACTCCCCCTTAGGTTGCAGTTCGGAGGTTCGTCCTCTACTTCGTTGAACGGTCGCCAGTATTGCCCAAACCAAGGGGGCCACAAAGATCACTGTTAGGCCCAGCTGCTGCCATAACTTCAGCCCTTTGGTCAGGGCCAGTAAGCCCGTCCACGCGGCGGATAACAGCAATACTAGGAGGCCATATTTGACGTTCCCTTTGATATCGGTCCACAGTGCGCGGAGCCACGTTACTTCTGCTGGTTCTTGTTCCATTGTTCTTTACTTGAAACACATTATAGAACCCATAGATTTCAACGGACGAGAACGTCGTGCACTCTTCACTCCGCCGCGCCCACCGCTTTCACCGGCACATACACCCGTTGTTCCGTTGCGGGACACAAGCTGCGATAGTCGCACCAGCGGCAATGCATTCCCGGCTTGGGATCGAATCTGCCTGCGGCCATGCCCGCCGCCGCGTCCAGAATTTTTTCTTCCGCGCGTTCAAGCGTCAACGGCGTGCGCCGCGTGATCACTGCTTCATTGCCCTGCAGGTTGAGAAATACCAGCTCGCGCGGATCGTACCCAAGTCGCGACGCTCCCATGGAGTAGATGGAAAGCTGCAGGCTGCGCTCAGCGAAGTCCTGGGTTTTGGGCGCGCCCGTTTTGTAGTCGATCACGCGCACCTTGTTGTCCTCGATGCGGTCCAGGCGGTCAATGCGTCCCCTGATCTTGCGCCCGCCCAGCGGAAACTCGAAGGAGACTTCAGCGTCTATCACGTCCACTCGCTCGCGCGGCTCGGCCCCGATCAGCGTCCGCAGTTGCTCTTCGCCGCGCTCATGGTAAAGCCGGCGCTGCACCGGATCGTCGATTACGGCCTTGGCGAATTCAGCTTGGAAGGCCTGCAATACGTCTTCCACGGTGTGCAACGGATTATCCGGACGCGGCACGTAGTAGCTTCTCAGCACCGTGTGTATGGCGTTGCCATAGTGCATGGCTGCAGCCACTGCGCCGGGGATTTTCCAGTCGCGTTCCAGCTTGAACTTCAGCGGACATGTGCTGTAACTCTCCACCGCGTTGGCGCTCAGCGACATCTCAGCGGCGTCAAAGGCCGGAGGCAGAGCCAGCCAAGCAGTCACCGCGGAGCCTGCCGCCGCCCCGGGTTGCTGCTGCGGAGATTCCGAGGCTTCGCGGGTTTCCAGGGCGCGGCCAAGACCCCGGTCTTCCAGCAGCGGCCGCAAGAACCCCGTAGGCGTGCGGGCCTTGCCCCGGCCCGGACGCCCGTGGATGGCCAGCGCATCGCGAGCCCGAGTCAGGGCCACATAGAAAAGCCTGCGCTCCTCCTGTTCGTTGACTTCCTTGCTGTCACCCACGGCGATGGAGCTGCGCAGCGCCGCGGGAAACTCAAACAAAGGCTCGCGGTAGCCCATGGGGAATGAGTTGGAAGTCACGCGCAAGACCCACACGTGGTCAAATTCCAGGCCCTTGGCTGCGTGGGCCGTCATGAGCTGCACCGCTTCCGGATGCTCACGCTGCGCTCGCTCCAGCTCTTCCTCCGTCCACAGCGGCACCACGCCGCGGCCCTGCTGAAAAAAGTCCAGGTATTCGAGAAATGACTGGATGGACCGCGACTCCACGAATGGCTTCTTTTCCCATGCGTCGACGAACCGCCGGAGCGCCATGACCACGGGATCGCCGGGATCAAAGTCGAACTTGCTAATCACGGTGGCGAACACGCCGGCGGCGTTCAACCTCTGCTGCGCGATCACCTGGCGCACGGCCTGCACCGTTTCCAGGACGCGCTGGCCGGATTCCATGCTGCCAAGAATCTCGCGGAACGGCTGTTCGCCGCGGGCAGGCGCCAATTTCTCCCGCAGCTGTTCCGGCGGCACGTGAAACGCGGGGAATGCTGCAACGCGGAACAGGCTTTCGGCGTCGTTCTCCTGCGCGATGGCCCGCACCGCCGCGAGCAGGTCGCGGGCCGTGCAGGTGTCCATCACGCTGCTGCCGCGCACGATGAAGGGAATTCCGCGCGCAGCCAGTTCGGCCACCATGCTTTCGCGGTGGATATGCTGGCGGTAGAGAACCGCCAGAGCGGGCGGGGCGCGCCTGCCGCCGTGCGCCGCGAGCAGGCCCTCAATCTCGCGCGCGATCTCGGCGGCTTCCTGGCCGTCTTCACCGCTGATCACCGCCTGCACGGCGTTGTCAAAAACCAGATTGCCCTGTTCGCGTTCGCGGCGGTCGCGGCCCGATTGCAGTTCGGCACGGTCAAATCGCACGTTCTTCCCCAGAGAGGCCACGCCGGGGTTCTCGCGGATCACAGACCAGGCCACGCGGAGAATGTTGCTGCGCGAGCGCTGGTTCTCGTCCAGCGTGACCGCCTCCGTGTGCGGGAAGCGGCGCTGGAATTCCTCAAAGGCCGCGCTGGAAGCGCCGCGAAAACGGTAGATTGCCTGGTCGGGGTCCCCCACGGCAAACACGTTCTGCGCCTCGCCCGCGAGCAGCTCCGCCAGGATGATGTTGCTGGAGTTCGAGTCCTGGAATTCGTCAATCAGGATGAACCTGGCCCGCCGCCTCTCCTGTTCTAGCAGTTCCTTTTTCTCGCGCAGCAGCTTGATCGCGTCACTGATCTGCATGCCGAACGTCCCCAGATTTTTTTCCCGCAGCAGACGCATGGAGTTCGAGAACACGCGCGCGATCTCCTGCCAGCGTTCGCGGATCAGCGCCTCGCCCAATTGGTCCACATCTTTGGCGCGGCAGTTGCGGGGAAGGTCGGCTGCGCTCTCCAACTCGCCCACGTACTTCTGGAATTCCTCGGGATCCACCAGCTCTTCATGGCAACGGTCATAAAAATAGCGCAAGTCTTCCAGGAACTGGCCGAGATCGGCAGGACGGATAAAGTGTTTTAGTCCAAGCTGGCCGATACGCTGGCGGAGAAAAACATAAACATCTTCCGGAACCAGCGTGAAAAAAGCGCTGCCTGTTCTCTGGAGCAGCCCGTAACAGAAACCATGGAACGTGCCGGTAGTGATGGCGGCCTTGCGGCGCAGGCGCTTTTCCACGCGCGACTTCAGCTCGTCAGCGGCATTGTCAGTAAAAGTGACGGCCAGTATCTCGCCCGGCTCGGCATGGCCGCTTTCGATCAGGCGCGCGATGCGCTCCACCAGCACCGTGGTCTTGCCCGTGCCGGCCCCGGCCAGCACCAGCATGGGCCCGTGGACGTGCTCAATGGCTTTCCGCTGTTGCGGGTTCGGGATGAATGATGGGGCCACGGGAAGCAGTGCTGCTCCATTATGCGAAAAAGCGGCGAAGGGAGCAAGCGCGAAGTTGGACGTGCCGTGGATTAGTTCGCTTGCTTGGCTTGCGCGGCGCGCGCCTTGATCTGCGTCTGTACTACTGTGCGCGTCTGGCCCAGCATGCGCGTGAGCCCATGCTTGGGGACAGTGGTCACAAACGGACGGAGCAGCCATCCCAGGCCGGTAGGCAGGTCGCGGGAAAGTGAAATCGCCTCGCACTGGATGTATAGGCCGCCATCGCGCTCCAGAAACCTGAAGTAGGTATTGATGCGCCACAGGTAGCCGTGGCCCTGGTCCACTGGCAACTCAGGGCCGTCGGGGCGGCTGGCATCTTTCACCTCCGCGATGCGCGTGCTCGCCGAGCGCGAAACCACATGGGCCGGATCCAGGTGGGTCCATAGCACGTCGTATTCGGTGTTGTACACCACCGTGGTGAATTGCCTCTGGTTGAAACGCACAAAGAGCTTAAAGTGCTCGCCCTGGCGTTCCATCACGCGGGAGGCAATCACGTCGGGCTTGAAATACTCCACGCGGTGATCGTAGTCCGTGAGGATGGGCAGCGCCGTGGCCAGCGATGCCCCTGGAATGAACGCCACGCCCACCCAGTGATGGATCAATCCATCGGGCACTTCGAATTTCTCGCCGGAGACCTGGGTCTTCAGGCGACGGATCACGACCTCTCCGCGCTGCAGTTGTTGGTATGAATTCTTTTTCTCTTGCGAAGGCAGCTCGTCCACGAACAGAAACGGCGCACCGGTGTGGATTTCCTTATTGATTCGGACTTCTGTGGCGGCAACGTATTTTTCAAAAGCTGCCGCGGTCGCGGGCTTGAGCTCGGCGGCGCGGGCCGATGTGCTCCACACTCCGGTCAGGGCCGAGACCAGCAAAACCCGCACTAAGAATGACGAATCCATGATTCGCGAGTACAGGAATATTGTACGGGAAAGCCAGGGAACTTCAGGCCAACTCGGCCATCGCCACGGCTACTGCCGCAATGGCTGCCGTCTCCGCGCGCAGGATAGTAGGGCCGAGCGAGGCCGGCTTCCACGCCGCAGCTCGGAACATCTCGATCTCATCTGTAGTCCAACCACCCTCAGGCCCGAATGCCATCGCCACAGGCGCAGTGCACCCAGCCAGCGCTTGCTTGAGAGAAACGCTGTCTTCAGATTCGGATAGCACAATGCGACTGCCCTGAACTTTGGTGATGGCGTGCTTGAGCGCAAGCGGCGCGGCAATCTCCGGTGGGGCGATGCGGCGGGCCTGTTGCGCCGATTCGCGGGCGATCTTGCGCCACCGCTCCGCGCGCGCGTCCGCGGCCTTTACCAGGTGAGCTCCGCTGCGCGCGGCCGCCACCGGCGTTACGCGCGCCACACCAAGCTCCGTGAGCTTTTCCAGCGCCCACTCCAGGCGATCAAACTTAAAGAGGGAGAGATAAACGCTGATATCCGGCAGCGCTTCACTGGCGACTTCCTCACCCAGGTGGAATTCAACCTTATCGAGGGAGGCGTGAACGATGGTGCCAAGGCGCAGCACGCCCTCGGCCGCTATATCGAACTGCTGGCCGGGTTGCGCGCGCAGCACGCGGAACAGGTGCGTGGCGTTCTGACCGAGAAGATAGGCGTGGTCGCCTTCAACTCGATCGGCAATCCAGCGGCGGCGCGTCATATGTGGCTGAGCATCACGTACGAGCCGGCGGCCAGCCCCAGGTACAGGATGCCGAGCAGCCGGCTCTGGAAGATGAGCGCATCCAGCGACTGGTATTTTGCCTGAAAGAAAACTTCAGCGGCGCTAAGAAATGAAAACAGGGTGCCGATCAGCACCCAGGCCTGGTGTCCCCAGGCGGAAAAGTAGAGTAGAGCAAAAAGCACGGCCACGACGAGAAACATTGTAGCTTTGACCCGGGCGCGCGAAAGGGCAGCCGCTTTGCGCAGGTTGGCCAGTTGCAGTTCAGCAAAGCGCCGCGGCAGCAGTACGCGGATGGCGCCGGCCAGCCCGGCGACGATCACCACGAACCAGATGTAGTACTTACCCAAATATCTCTTTCACCTTTTCAAACAGGCTGCGCGGCTCAGGCTTGTTCTCAAACGTAGTGGCCTCACCCAGTTCCTGCAGCAGCTCGCGCTGGCGACGGGTAAGCTTGGCCGGCGTCTGCACCCGCACACGAACAAAAAGATCTCCCTTGCCGCCGCCCTGCAACGCATGCAGGCCCTTGCCGCGGACGCGGAACGTGGTCCCGGACTGCGTGCCCTCGGGCACCTTGAGTTTGTGCTCGCCATCGAGAGTAGGGATGATGATCTCCGCTCCCAGCGCGGCCTGAGTGAAGGAGACCGGGACGGAGCAGTAAAGGTCCTTGCCTTCGCGCTCAAAAAACGGATGGGCCTTTACGTGCAACACCACGTAGAGATCGCCCGCGGGAGCTCCGTGGAAGCCTGAATCGCCCTGCTCCTGGTAACGAATGCGCGTGCCGTCGTCCACACCAGGCGGAACGGAGACCTCGACCGTGCGCTCATGCATCACGCGGCCTTCACCCTTGCACTTGTGGCAGGGATCGGTGATCACGCGCCCCGCGCCCTGGCACTGGGGGCAGGTGCGGGCGATGGAGAAGAAGCCTTGCTGATATCGCACCTGGCCGCGCCCCCCACAGGCTGAACACGTGGTTGGGCCCTTGCCCGCCGCCGCGCCGCTGCCGTGGCAGGTCTCGCAGGCCTCATAGCGGCGGAGCTTCACGCTGGTCTTTTTGCCGTGCGCGGCCTCTTCGAAGGTCAGCGTCACGTCGGCGCGGGCGTCGCCGCCGCGCTGTGCGCGTTGCCGGCCGCCGCGTCCGCCCACGTTCACGCCGAAGAAGTCGCCGAACAGGTCGCCGAAGATGTCGCTGAAGTCGGCGAAGTTGGAAGGATCAAAGCCGCCAAAGCCTCCGCCGCCGTTCACGCCGGCGTGGCCGAACTGGTCATAGCGCTGGCGCTTCTCGGCGTCAATCAACACGCCGTAAGCTTCCGTGCACTCCTTGAACTTTTCTTCCGCCGCTTGGTCGCCGGGATTGCGGTCCGGATGGTACTGCATGGCCAGCTTGCGGTAGGAGCTCTTGATCTCCTGCTCCGTGGCCGTGCGCGCCACGCCCAACACTTCGTAGTAATCGCGTTTTGCCTGTGTCGCCAAATTAGTCCTAACCTAACGGTTTGTCTAAGAATCTTGCCAGTGGTGGATCACAATAGGGCCAACCATAGCGGTCGGAATTCGCTCGCTGCTCCAGTTGGTCCAAATTAGTAATCGCGTTTTGCCTGTGTCGCCATGAATCACTCTCCAGAAACTTGCGTCTACGGATGAGCCCCAGTTTTCGTAGATCTCCTCAAACCGTTTCAACGCCTCGTCCAGCTTGTCCGGGCCGTCGCTCGCAAGCTTGTTGTTCGGGTCACCGATCCCCGGGTAGCCGAACTGGTCATAGCGGCGGCGCTTGTCGGCATCCCGCAGCACGCGGTACGCGGTGGCGATTGCCCTCATCTCCTCCACATCGCTAAGGGTCTGCGGTTTCCGCTTCGCGTGAAACTCCGCGGCTCGCGCCTGGAACGCTTGCCTTATGTCCTGCTCTGATGCCGTGCGCGCCACGCCCAGCACTTCGTAGTAATCGCGTTTTGCCTGCGCTTCCATCTTTCCTGGCCTTTCATTCGATGAAGCCGTCATTTGAATAGCTTCAGAAGGTCCCAGATCGTATCCATCAAACTGCCCGAACGCCGCACGCGGCTTCGCCGGTGCTGGCTCTTCAGATAGTTGACCATCTCAGGGTTCTTCTTTTCCCATTCGTCGTCTTCTTCTTTCAACTTCGCATCATATTCCAGGCGCTTTTTCGGGTCCCGCAGAAAAACATAGGCTGCTTCCACTTCCGCCAGCTCTTCGGGCGCGTCTTCCACCTCTGAGGCGCGCAACTCTGCGATGCGCCGCTGGTAGGTTTGATCCAACTCCCGGGGGCTTGCCGTGGGCTTGACCCCGAGATCGAGGTAATAATCAGGCAGTTCAGCCATCGCGGCCTCCATCCGTCAACAGTAAGGGCCCGCACTCAGCCAAGGTCTAGCTTCCTGCTTGAAACATCTTCTCTGGATTGACTACAAGGTTCCTCGAACGAAACCGCAACTTGCTCCGTGCCACCTACACCGCCTGTTTGCTCTTGGCCACGCGCACCATGGCCGGCCTGAGCAACCGCTCTTTGATGCGATAACCCGGCTGCAGCTCCTCCAGCACGTGATTATCTGGAACGTCATCGCTTTCGACCATTTCAATGGCCTCATGCACGCGCGGATCAAACGGCTGGCCCTGCGCGGCCACGGGCTGCACGTTCATTTTCTGCAGCACGTCCTGGAGCTGCTTGTGGATCAGTTCCACGCCCTTGCGCAGGTCCTCCGGGCGGGCGGCGGCGTTCTTCAGCGCCAGATTGAAGTTGTCGATCACCGGCAGCAACGCCCGTGCGGCATCGGCCACAGCGTAATCGCGATAGTCGGCGTTTTCCTTAGCCGCGCGCTTGCGCGCATTTTCAAACTCGGCCTGTAACCGCGCCAGCCGGTCCAGCAGGTTGTCGCGCTCGGCGCGGAGCTGTTTGAGTTCCGCTTCGGCGGAAGGCTCGGCTGCCGCCGCGGGCTTCACGTCCGAGGCGCCGGCCTGCTCCTCAAAGCCATCGCTCAGGTCAGCTGGAGGCAGTTCGTGCTCCAGGTCTTGTTTCTGTTGTTCGTCAAGACGAACATCGCTTTTCATTTCCGCTGCACCTGGTCTCTTGATTGGGATCTTTTTCACGCGTGCTCATTCAGCAGCTTGTCAAAAAGCTGCGCGATGTAGGACACCGCCGTAATGGTGTGCTGGTAGTCCATGCGCGTAGGGCCGATCACGGCCAGCGATCCGCGCATCTCGCCGCCCACACGGGCCGGCGCTCCAATCAGCACAAAGTTGCGCATCTGCGGCATCGCCTCTTCCAGCCCGATCACCACGCGCACCGCCTCTTCCCTGGTGTCGAGATATGCGGCCAGCAACTCGGCCATCCGCTCTTTCTCTTCCAGGGTCTTCAGCAGATCGCGCAGGCGTTCGCGGTCTTCCTCATTGGCCACAAGGTTGGCCACGCCTTCCACAAAAATGTTTGCCGCCGGCTGCTCGGCCGTGAGCGCCCCGCTCTTGTAAAGCTCTTTCAGGCTCTGCATGAGCTGATCGTATTGTGTGCGTTCGTGCTCAATCCGCTGGGCGATCTCCGCTTTCACTTTGTCCACGGTCCAGCCGCGGAAGTTGGCGTTGATGTAATTGGCCGCCGTGTCCAGATCAGTCTGGCTCAGGTCACGCTCCAGACGCATCATGCGATCGTGCACCATGCCGGACTTGGTCACCACCACGGCCAGCACCTTGTTCGGCCCCTGGCGGGAGAAATGCACATGCTCCAGCGCGTTCTGCACCCCGGTCTTGGCGATGGCCACTCCCACGCCGCTCGAAACCAGAGACAGCACGTGCGATGTCCGCTCCAGAAACTGTTGGATGTCCACCGTCCCCTGCAGGGTGGAAGAAATCAGTGTTTGGTCTTCGGGCGAGAGCACCGCCTTGCCTGAGATCTGGTCCACGTAATACCGGTAGGCTTGGGCAGTAGGTACACGGCCGGCGGAGGTATGCGGCTGCTCCAGGAAGCCCGCGTCCACCAAGTCTGCCATTACGTTGCGGATAGTGGCGGGGCTCAGTCCATCCTTATTCACGCGCGAAAGCGTACGCGACCCAACAGGTTCACCTGACGAAATATAAGTCTCGATGATCGCTGTGAGAATCTCCCGCTCTCGTGGCCCGATTTGTCCCGGGTTAGGCATGACTTCTAATAAGCCTTTTATTTACATCTATTTAGATGCAAATCAGTAAAAGATCCGGCACCTTAGATTATGGAACTTTAGTGACTTACTGTCAAGATGGCACTTGGGGAGGGAGAGTGCTAATGGAACTACTCGCACCATCCAGAGCCAATCCTTCCCACTTGTACCTTTCGGCTTTCAGGTGATTTCTGAGATACGAAAGGGTCTTCATAGACACTACAGGTAGAGGCCCAGACCTGTGGGTGCGCGAATTCGCCCCTCGGGCCTGTGCGAGGTGACTCCTTTGAACTCCAATGTGCTCCGACTGGCTTTGCTCTGGCTTGTATATCCGCTGATCTTCTCTTGCGGGCCAGCAGCAAGAGCCCAATCGGCGTCTGCCTGGTTGCCCATCTCCAGGCAGGAACTGGAACTTAAGGACAATGCTCTCAGCCCCGGCGAGTCAGCCATGATTTTGTACCGGGAAATCCAGGCGGACAATACCAAGTTCTTTGAGACGCATTCTATTCGCATCAAGATTTTCCGTGACGAGGGCAGGAAGTACGCTGACGTTGAGATCCCTTACGTTGAAAACCGGGTTGAGGTCGATAACATTCAAGCGCGTACTGTAAAGCCGGATGGCCGCTCGGTAGATTTCAACGGAGCGATATTCGATAAGGCTGTGATGCGGTCGCGACGCCTCAAGGTGAGTGTAAAGAGCTTTACCATTCCCGACGTCGGCCCAGGAAGCATCATTGAATACTCATACCGTCTTCACTGGCGCCGCAGCATACCTGATGTTTTCAAGAATCCCCAGGCATACATCCTGGATGGCTCCTATGCTTTTCCCGCGGCCCGCTGGGATATACAGCAGGAACTTTTTGTGCGGAAGATGCACTTGGCTCTCCGTCCGTTTTCTCCATCAGCCAAGGTTGAAGTCCGCGCGATTCATTTGCCACGGATGTCTCCGCCTGAGAAAGGGATCGATGGCACGTTTCAATTCGATCTGGAAAACATCCCCGCTTTCCACAAAGAAGAAAAGTCTCCACCGGCAGAGGTCCTTAAAGGCTGGATGGAACTGTTTTACGTTGTGGGGTCCTATCTCAACCAAAGCTACTGGACGGACGAAGCAAGGCGACAGTTCCGCGACGTCCAGAAGTTCCTGGCAAAATCCAGCGCCGTGCAGGAGGAGGTTGGCAGGCTGGTAACCGCAAACGACCCACCGGAAACCAAGCTTCGCAAACTCTACGCACGGTCCCAACAGGTCCGTTATGTCAGCTTTGAGCCGGTCAGGACAGGGAAGGAACTCAAGCGGGAAAACCTAAAGCCCAACAAGACCGTGGATGATGTGCTGACTCGCGGCTACGCATTTGCCAACGAAATCAATATGCTTTTCCTGGCCATGGCGCGCGCAGCCGGGTTCAAAGCTTTCCTTGTTCGCGTTGCGGCCCGCAACACGGGCGAGTTCTTGGAAAACGTGCCCGACCCCAGCCAGCTCGACGCTGAAGTCGTCGAGGTGTGGCTTGGCTCGCAGGCACTCTTTTTTGATCCGGCTACGCTGCATTGTCCCTTCGGCCTGCTGCCTTGGGAAGAATCGGATACGCAAGGAATACGGCTGGATGACATCCGCGCTTCGCTGGTGCGGACATCAGGCAGCAGCAGCACGGATGCTGTCATCGAACGCCGGGCCAGCTTCAAGCTAAACGAGGACGGTGATCTGCAAGGAACGCTCGAGGTCACTTTCGTGGGCCAGGAAGCCCTCAGCCGCAGGCTTCAGGCTAACGATCAAGATGAAGCTGGGCGCAGGAAGATCCTCGAAGACGAAGCCAAGAACTGGTTGCCGCAGCAAGCAACCGTGAAACTGACCTCGGTAGCCGGTTGGGATGAAACGGAAACACCTCTAAAAGCGGTGTTCGACGTCCGGGATCCTGCCTTTGCAACCATCGTCGGCGAACGGCTGCTGTTCCCATTGGCGGTTTTTCATCCGCCTGAGAAAAAGACGTTTGAATCGTCTCGTCGCGAGAACCCGATTGATTTCAACTATGGCTATGAGGAACTGGACGAATTAAAGGTGGATTTGCCCGAAAAATATCAAGTAGAGAGCCTTCCCTCTATGCAGGGATCGGAGACCCACTTTGCTTCCTACAAGATTTCAGCCGAAAAAGATGCCACGGCAGTGAAGGTGGTCCGCCGGTTCGTTTTGAACAGCTATCGGTTCTATCCTTATCAGTATCCCGCCCTTCGTGAGTTCTATGAATTTGCAAGAACAATGGACGAGGAACCTGCCGTCCTGCACCCGCTTGGGAGCAAATGAGAATGGCGTGCGGCTGAGTAAGAGGGGTGCAGATGAAAAACCTTACTGCACGTGGATCACGTCTCCCGGAGCGCTGCGTTTGACCTCTTCCACGCGCAGCATCACTTGGCGGGCAAAGTCGTAGAAAGACTTGGCATGGGGTGAGTTTTCGCCTTCGAGCGTGGTGGGTTTGCCGGTATCGCCGCCCTTGCGGATATCAGGATCGAGTTCGATCGAACCCAGGAAGGGCACGCCGAACTGCTCCGCCGTGCGCGCCACACCGCCTTTGGAGAAGATATCGATCTCCTGGTGGCAGTGCGGGCACGTGAAGGAGCTCATGTTCTCCACCAGGCCCAGCACGTCAACGCGCGCGGTGCGGAACATCTCAATGGCCTTGCGTCCGTCTTGCAGGGAAACGTCAGAGGGCGTGGAAACCACCACTGCGCCGGTGAGAGGCACGGTCTGGAAGAGCGAAATCACAACGTCGCCCGTGCCCGGAGGCAAGTCGACCACCAAGTAATCCAGCTCGCCCCATTCCACCTGCTGCAGGAACTGGCGGATGATGGAGTGCAGCATGGGCCCGCGCCACACCAACGGCTTGTCGCCCGGGTTGAGCAGGCCCACGGAGATGGTCTTTACACCAAAGTTCTGCAGCGGCTCAATGCGATTGCCGGTCAAGACCCGCGGCTGCTGGTTGGTGTTCATCATCAACGGAACGTTGGGGCCGTACACGTCGGCATCGAGCAGGCCGGTGCGATAACCCATCTTGGCCAGCGCCACCGCCAGGTTGACTGCCACTGTGGTTTTGCCCACGCCGCCCTTGCCTGATCCGACAGCGATGATGTTGTTCACTCCCGGCAGCGGGAATGGGCCCTGCTGCTGTGGTTCTCCGTGTGTGTGTCCGTGTGCCATGGGTAAACTTTCATTATACGGGAAGCGTTATTCTGGATCGGGTGATCGGCAGACGGCATTGCCTGGAACGCTCATCGCAATCTGGTTAGCGCTGGCGCGCCTCAGTGGCGGTAGTGGGGATCGCGGCCTCGCGATCGTAGAGAAAATTCAATGCCTTGACGATGCCGCGCTTCTCGGCGTGTGGCAAGCCGTCATCAAAAATGAGATGAAGCTGGCTTTCGAGAACGTCAACCGCCTTGTCCCGGGGTATGTAGAGACGCTCCAGCGGATCTGAGACTACCCAAACGCCATCGCGGAGATTCAGCGCGAGTTCACGCTCAACTGTGAAACCAGGAAGGGTCTTGCCGCGGTCGAGCGTGAGAGTTTCAATCAGCTTGAGCCGGACGACGCCCTTGTCGTGCCTGATCTTGGGTTGCTTCACTTCCACCCTTTCCACGATCGAGACCGGTCGTCCTGGATCGAGCAGGTCGCCATTGGTCAATGTGCGGGCCAGATCGAGGCCACCCTGGCGGAACGCGGCGGTGATGTCCGCCTTGTCAGGCTTGGAACGCTGGCGGATGACAGCGATGATTGAGGGCAGTTTCTGAATGTTGTCGTCGGCGTCAGCAGAAGCGGTGCTTGGGTGCGCCGGTTCTGCAATCACGCGAGGCCTTTCAGCCTGCGGGGTACGTCGCACGGAAGCAGTGGTGGCTGCACGGTCGCGCCGGGTGCTCAACTCTTCCAGTAATGCCAGGTTAGTCTGCGGGCCCACAATGTAGCGGAAAAAACGCGGCCGGCCGCGCGCCGCCCAGTAATCATTGGTCCAGGATTCCGTGATGATGCCGGAGCGGACCGAGCTGAGAAACGTCTTGTCCGCCGGCGACAGCACAATGCCCACGTGGCCGGGCCAGACGGCCAGGTCGCCCGGCTGGGGCGTTTTCACCCGCGCAAAATCCGCCACGCCGCGATGCAAAACACGAGAGCCTTCATAGGGATAGTTGAGCCCCGCGCGGGAATACAACAGGTGCACCAGGTGAGAGCAATCAGGTTTGGGACGTACACCGGCGCTGGAACGCAAGGCAAAGTCCGCGAGAGCCTGCCCCTGGTCACGGGAAAGTAACGGCGGCGGAGCATCGTCGCGCGGGCGGGCGTTGGCCGTCTGGCCAGCCAAAGCCGCGCCAAGGCAGATTTGCAGGGCCGCGAATTTGAGCGCCACTCTCATGCAGGATCAGGCTGCTGCTATTGTCTGATGAGATGGCGGATTTGCGGGCTGCCAGATGACGCCCCCAGTATCCCGGAAGTACATGAACACCCGTGAGCGATGAAATAGAATCAGCGGCTTGCAGGATGAGATGGGCTTCAGAATCTCGCGGCAGACCGCTCACGCGATCGAAGAATGAAAGGTCCTCTCAGCTTGAAACCGCGGCTAGACCGTTCTGCGCGGCCGTTTCTCCAGGTACACTGCCAGGTAACACTCCGCCTGGCGCTGGACGCAAACGTCACTGATGGTCCAGGCCCACTGCTGCGTGCGCAGGTCGTAAGCCACGGTGCCCCAGTCCACTGGTGCATGGTCGCGCTCGTAGACGTAATAGAGAGCGATCCGGTCTCCTTCGTCCTTGGCCACGGCGAAGCGCACACAATCGGCATAGCGCTCTGCAGGCATGTGGGGACACTGGGCCGCATAGCCCAGGTTGCAAAAGTCGCGCAGCTCAGCCTCGCAGGGAGTGCATTCGGTGCTGCTGGCGCGGCAAGTGCCACAGAACCCAGCGCCAAGGGGCAATCGGGAAGGAAAACTCCAGGTAGACCCGGCCGCCCGTTCCGTCGGAAAAAAGTAAGGACAGGCCACGACGCTCATATGATATGTCCGATAGCTCTCATTGCGGTAGGATTTTTTTATGACTGAAATCAGCAGATTACAAATGCTTTCCCAGTTCCTGGAACAGAACCCCACCGATGCCTTTGCCCGCTACGGCCTGGCCATGGAGTACTCCAAAGCGGGCCAGACGGAAGAGGCCCTGCGCCAGTTCGCACATCTGCTCGAGATCCATCCTGACTACACCAATGGTTACTTCATGGCCGCGCAGACCCTGGAGCGCGCCAGCCGCACGCCGGAGGCCAAGGTCATGCTGGAAAAGGGGATCGAAGCCGCCAGGCGCACCGGCAACAAGCACGCTCTCTCCGAGATGGCGGGAATGCTGGAGGAACTGGATCGGAGCGGTTAGCCATCACTCGCGAAGTCAAAGCTTTGCGAAGGTTGAGAGTTAATTGCTAACGGCCGACTGCTAACTGCTCTTCTTCGCTGCTTCCGCGATCACCTGCGCCGTAGGCTTCATGTTGCGCCGGATGGCCCATTCGATGAGCCCGGGCGCGTTCTCATGCAGCTTGACCACGAACCAGTAATACCAGGGCGTAACGACCTGGCGCTTGCGCTTGAGCAGGCCCTTGAGCGTATCGCGCGCCACCACATCAGGACCAACGTCGTATTTTACTGACGCGCCCACCCGCTGCGGGTTGCTGCCCTTGAGCATGTTCTTGGCAAAGTCTGTTGCTATATAGCCCGGGCACACGGTTAGTACGTTGATGTTGTAGCGGTCCAACTCCATGCGCGCAGCTTCTCCCAGGGCGTTCAAAGCATGCTTGGTGGCGCCATAGCCGGACATGTACGCGACGGCAATGTGCCCGGAGACGGACGAGATATTCACGATATCGCCGGTGCCCTGCCGCCGCATGATGGGAATGGCCGCCTGCATGCACTCCATCACGCCGAAATAATTGGTATCGAACATCAAACGCAACTGCGCCAGGTCCATTTTTTCGACGGAATCATTCAGCCCGAAGCCGGCGTTGTTCACCCAGATATCGATCCGCCCGAATCTTTTGAGCGTGGCCTGCGCCAGCGCCTGCACCTGCTCTCGCCGGCTGACGTCGCAGGCAAGGCAGAGCGTGTTCTCTGCTGTAGAGCCGATGCGTTGTGCCGCGGCCTGCACGCGGTCCACGTCGCGCGCGCACAACACCAGTTGGGCGCCTTCCTGCAAAAACAGTTTTGCAATGGCCTCGCCAATGCCCATGGAAGCGCCGGTGATTACCGCAACTTTTCCCTGAAGTTTCATGGATGACGTTTTTAGTGGGTTGGAAGAGTTTAGTCAAGCTACGGACAGGAAGAGGCAGGCGCGCCCGGCTGGCGCGGCGAGCCTCCTGAAACGGGAGCTGACGGGTTTTGCGCAAGAAGTTCCTGCAAGAGCAGGTCCTTCGCTACGCTCAGGATTTCGGCAGCGGGCTCAGACGCCCGCTGAACGCCTCAAGTTTGGAGCGCAGCGACAGGAATAACGATAAAATTAATTGCGTGGATCCGCTGCCCATATTTCCGCTTGACCTGGTGCTCTTTCCTGGCGCACCGCTGCCGTTGCATATCTTTGAGCCGCGTTACAAAGAGATGATCGCCGAATGCCTGGAACAGAAAAAGGTCTTCGGCATGGTGCGGGCCAAGGAAAATGCCGTGGCTGAAGTGGGCTGCACGGCCGCGATCGTGAACGTGATCAAGCAATATGAGGACGGGCGCATGGACATCGCCGCCCGCGGCAAGCAGCGGTTCTCGATCCTGGAGCTGAACCATGACCGGCCCTTCCTGCA
>DASVFK010000261.1:0-9370 GCA_036380095.1 Candidatus Angelobacter sp.
ACCACAGCCGCCGCGGCCATGGCCCAGCGGAAGCCGCCGGTTCCGCCTCGAGGCAGCTCGTGCTGCCAAGGCTCAAGCACCGCAGCAGCGTGCCGGCCGGTTTCAGCTTCGCGGCGGCAGTCGACGCACTCGTGGAGATGCGCCTCCACCAGCAGCGCCCGCGCAGCCGTCAGCTTGCCGCTGCGATATTCCGGCAGTAGGAGGCGCACGTCTTCGCAGCCATGAATGGATTCCACCGCGGCGTGGGCCGTCTCCTGGCCCAGGCGCTGCCAGACTCGGTCACCGGCTGCTTCAATAGTCTCCGCCGCCGGCTGCTCTGCCCGCATCTGTGCCAAGGCCTGATTGAGTCCGTCTTCAGGGCGAACTTCGGGAGTATGAATTTCGGGATAAATGGGATTGGCCGGTTTGTTTTCTGGATGCTTCATCGTGTTCCCCTCGTCACCGCCAGGTAGTCTTTCTTGAGTAGAGCGCGCGTACGATGCAGCACCACGGCAACCACGGCCGCTGACGTATTCATCAGGCGGGCGATTTCGCGGTTGTTGTAGTCCTCCACAAATCTGAGCACAAACATCTCTGCCCATCGCGGATTCAGCCGCGCCAGCGCCTGCCGCAACCAGTCACGCAACTCCGTCACCTGGCCGGCGGTGTCCCTGGACACGGCCATGGCAGGCTGAGGATCTTCGTCGAGTGACGCGGTAGGCGCATCTTTTCTGCTGCGCAGCAGATCCAGCGATGCGTTCACGGCGGAACGGTGCAGGTAGCCTGGAAGGTTCGCGATTTCCGGGAACCTGTCTTGGCGGGCCAGCCGCAGGAAGACCGTCTGCAGTACGTCCTCAGCATCACTGGCGTTGCCGGTGATCCGGTAGGCCGCCCGAAATACCAGGTCCTTATGGGCAACAAAAACGTGCTCCAGCCCTGGCCCAGAAGCCTTGGTAACGGCCACCATCCCTGTTTGCGCGATTTGCATTGTGGCTTGCAATTTGTACGTTGCTCCTCTGTCTCCCTTGACGAGGAGAATCGGCAAATATTAACCGGCTTGACCAATTAAATCTCTTCCAAACCGGTCTGCAAGTTCTTACGCCGAATCAGGCAGGAAAGTTCCCAAAAAATCGGGCTGCAGCCGCCTTCTTGTCCTTAGCCCGTCGTTCTCCGGATCAATGTATGGGTGGCCAGGATTGGCACTCCGCTACTGTGATCGGCGAGCTCAACGGTGCCCCAGACTTGGAGCGAACCACCGCGTCGGAGATGGAGCAAAAACTTTTCCCTCCGTGGCTTGCATCAACCGGCGTGGCCACGACTACATAGTCGTCGCAACGCTGTTTCTTGCAGACGGCAGAGATGCTATAGCGGAACGCGTCCTTGGTACACCACTGTCCGGCCGTGCACCCGGCGCCGCCCACTCGAGAGTCGAGAAGACAGGCGTTTGCTTCAGTTTCTTTGCCGCTGCTGCAATCGCCTTTGGCCCCAGGCCCGAGCGTAGCCAGGCTGGGCGCATAGCCTCTTGCCGGATAGACGGTCAGGTAAGTCACTTGCGCCGTGTTTACGGTCCGAACCGTGGCAGCTGCGGCTGACTCGTTCGCCGCCATTTTCGAACGCAGCAGATTGGGGATGGCAACAGCCGCCACAATCAGCACAGTGGCCACGCTGGTGGCGCCGCTCCCTCCGTACGCCCGGATGGTCGTCTCGTCGCCGGCCAGGCGCATGGCCAGAGGCTGTCCTTGCAGGTTGAGCTGCTTGAATAGGTCCGCCATCTCTGGCTGTGTTTGCTGCAGGACCGTGCCCATCATGGGCCCCGGGTTGTAGTAATACAGCGCCGAAGTATCGGCCAAAGTTCCACCAGGCAAGGCGGCCAGGAACTCCCGCGAGTTAACGATTGACCCACCGCTGCTGCGGAGCCGGAGGGCCTCCGTCAAGTCCTTCCGGCTAAAGCCGATCATCAGATAGCCCTGAGTAAAAGCGTAGTTGATCTCCACCGGCGCACCGGGATTGGGGAGTTGTAGCGAGTAATAAGTCACGCCCCCGTCGGTGTAAGGCCTGGTCTTGACGTTCAGTGCAGCCAGCAACCGTTCCAGCGATTGCCGCAGCCCGTTGGCATCGTTGGTGCGTAGAAGGATCCTTCCACTGGGTTGCGTTTGGTCCGCGACTGCGTCCACAGTGATTTCTCCGGTCAGTTTGCTCAATACATCGTCGCGCAAGCTGATGTTGAGGGTTTGCTCCATCTGCGTCAGCGTGGCCAGACCGCTGGGTTGCGTGGCGTTGACCAGGTCGGCGACGTCGTCAAAAAGTGCTGCCGGGTCCTTGAGCAGCAACTCAAGCACAATATTTGCCTTGGGAGAAACAAAGTCCAGACCGTGCAGCGGGCCGGACGATGCCAGCCAGGACGCCGCTCCATGCCGCGGGCCGGTAAAGCTCAACTCCAGCTGGTTGGCCGCCTGCCCCGGAGCTTCGTCTCTGTTTTCGGCGATCACATACTTCAGGTCGGCAAATCCCGTGAGGCGAAACATCGCCTCATCTTTTGCGCTGCCCATTGGGATTTTTCTCAAGACACTCTGCAAATCTGCTCCCATCAGGACCTTGGTGCCTCCCTGGTAGGACTGCGCCAGGCGTCGTCCAAAGGGCGCGGATGCAAACTTGCCTCCACCCTGGTTGAGTCGCTCGTTCAAGCCGCGTAAAACAGAAAGATCAAAAGCGATTGCCAACAGGTCCGGTCGCACCAGCGCTACCGGCTCTTCCTTGTGCTGCTCCTTGGCGCCGGCAAGCTGTTCCGGAGTGAAGATGCGCAGGCCCGCTTCCCCTTTCCCTCCCAGGTCCGTGATGAACTGCTGCAGGGCCTGCTGCAACCCGGGCTTCTTGATTTCAGACAAGATAAGAGCACGGTTTTCCTTGTCGCTCATGGGGCTGGCGACGACGATTTCATCGCCCAGGTATTGCGACAATTGATAGAACTTTTCCACCGACTCTTCCGCTTCACGTCCGTCTTTTCCCCCTTCTTTGCGCCACCATTCGCGCAGTACCGCGCTCTGCTCCAGTTCCTGGTGAAAGATCTGCAGGGCCTGGTGCGCCGCCTCTCCGTAGTTGGGAAAAGCGCCATAGAAAGCGGTGCCTTCCGCGAGTAATGGCAAGAACCGGCTTTGGCGCCGTGCCGGGGGCATCTGGACCTCTGTCTGCCACCGGCCAAAGAGACGCGCAAACTCCTCCATCAGGCCGGGATATTTTTCCAGCTGCTTGGTCCAGGGTGTTTCCTTGTTTGCGGCGCTTCCCTCTTTCGCGGGAGCCTGCGCCGTCTTTTGCGCGGTGGACTGGCTCGACCGCGTTGCCGGAGGCGTGGGCTTGCTCTGGCTAACGCCAGGCAATACTGTCACAAAAACCAATGCAGCGGTGGCCGCCCATTGCAACAGTTGCCGCCCGAACAAGGGTTCGCCCGCTAGTTTCCTGTCATGCCGCAAATCACTCATTCTTTTGCCTCTGTAGTTTGCAATAAGAACCGTCTAAAAATAACCTCTTTGTTTCAAAGTTACGAGCAATTTCCCCTCCTCTTCTTGCACACAAGTAACCTTGGTCCGCGCTTGAATCCACCGCCCCACGCAAGGGGTTTGACTTAGGCGGGGCGCCGCCCGGTCCCCCAAGCGCGGTTGCCATTTTCCCTGTCCCCGTGCACAATTCTCCATACCTCATGCACATAGACCTGCCCGTAACATTCAACGTGGCCACGCACTTTGTTGACCGCCATATTGGCGAAGGGCGCGGCGAAAAGCCGGCTTTCGAATGCGGCGACGAACGCGTGACCTATCGCCAGCTTCTGGAGCGCGTGAATCGGGCAGGCAACGCGCTGCGCGCCCTGGGCCTGCGCCGCGAAGAACGCGTCGTCCTGCTGCTTTATGACACTCCGGACTTTGCCTACTGGTTCTTCGGCGCCATCAAGGCCGGGATGGTCCCCATCCCCGCGAATACCCTGCTCAAGCCACAGGAATATGAGTACATGTTGAATGACTCCCGGGCGCGGATAGTGCTCGTGAGCGAAGCCCTTCTGCCCCAGCTCCAGGCCATTGCTTCAGACAAACTGCGCTATATGGAGAAGATCGTGGTTGCCGGGAAAGCGCCCGAGGGCATGGATTCGGCACAGGCCCTAATGGACCGCGCCTCTCCCGACCTTGCAGCCGAGCCCACCAGCAAAGACGACGCTGCTTTCTGGCTCTACTCTTCCGGCAGCACCGGCTTCCCCAAGGGATGCGTCCATCTGCACCATGACATGGTGGTGAGCGCGGAAATGTACGCCAAGGCCGTGCTGGGCATCCGGGAAGACGACCGCTTCTTCAGCGTGGCCAAACTGTTCTTTGCCTACGGCCTCGGCAATGGCCTCTATTTTTCACTCGCTGTCGGGGCCACCAGTATTCTGTGGCCTGGCTCGCCTTCCCCACCCAACATTTTCGGGGTCATTGAGCGCTACAAGCCCACGCTCTTTTTTTCCGTCCCCACCAACTTCGCCACCTTACTTTCTTACCATCGTGAGAACGGCGTGGAGTTCGATCTTTCCAGCATCCGCTGGGGTGTCTCTGCCGGAGAGCAATTGCCCGCGCCGATCTATCAGCGCTTCAAAGAACGCTTTAAGGTTGAGATCCTTGACGCAATTGGTTCAACTGAAGCTTTACATATGTTCATCGCCAACCGTCCCGGCAAAGTGCGCCCAGGCTCCAGCGGCCAAGTCCTTCCCGGCTATGAAGCGCGCATCGTGGACGAGAATGGCCAGCCGGTGCCGCAAGGCGAGGTCGGCAATCTGCTCATCCGCGGTGACTCGGTCTGCTCTTGCTACTGGAACCAGCACGAAAAAACCAAGGACACTTTCCAGGGCCACTGGCTCCGCACCGGAGACAAATTCTATTGCGACCACGACGGCTACTACTGGTACGTGGGCCGCTCCGACGACATGTTGAAAGTCAAAGGCATGTGGGTGAGCCCGGTGGAAATCGAGAGCACGCTGCTGGAACACCCGTCCATTCAGGAAGCCGCGGTGGTCGGCTTTGCCGACGGCAACCACCTGATGAAGCCTGCAGCCTATGTGGTACTGAAGGCGGGCAAGTCAGCCGACGAGCAGCTTCGCGAACAGATCAAGCAACACATGTCTTCCCGGCTCGCCGCACACAAGTGTCCGCAGATTTTAGAATTTGTTAAAGATCTTCCCAAGACCGCCACTGGCAAAATCCAGCGCTACAAACTCCGTCAAGCGGCGGAATTTCCCAAATAGCTTGGAACCTTTGCCCTGCACCCGGCGTATTTAGTTGCATAGCAAGGACGATGAGCGCGTTCTAGCAACTGACGGACTGTTTCTCTTGACCGCAACTCTCCGGGAGGGCACTGATGAAACGGATTCTGGTGGTTTGCCTCTGCATCGCGGGCGCTTTCACGATCGGCGTGCTCGGCTGGGCCAAGTTCACTGCGGAAAACAGCTTGCAACTGGAGCTGCGCCCTGGCCAGGCCCTGATGCTGGAGCTGAGTTCCGGCGACTATCGGATCGAGCCGGGCGCCGTGGACCAGATCGTCGTTATCTCACAGAACCAGGACCCTCACTCGCGCACCAGGCCCCGCTTTGGCATCAACACCTCCGCGCAGGAAGCCGCGGTGAAGGTGGATGGTCCCAAAAACTACGTCGCCCTCATCCAGGTTCCCAGGCATAGCACTTTGAAGGTCCGGCTCAACGGTGGCCGCCTGCGCGTGAACGGCGTGGAAGGCGATAAGGACATTCAGTCGAACGCCGGCATGATCAGCATCGATGTAGGCCGGCCGGAAAATTATGCCCGCGTGGAAGCCTCAGTCGATATCGGCCACATTGCCGCGCCGCCGTTCCAGGTGGAAGAAGAAGGCTTTGGCCGCTCCTTTGCCCGCGATGGCGCCGGCGCTTACACCTTGCGCGCCCACGTAGGCACGGGCGAAATCAGGCTGGTGGCGGGCGTAATGTGAAAACGCGCTCAAACCGCGGCCAATATTCTCTCCATCCCCAAAGCAAACTCCCGCTCCGGTGTGATCAGACTCACCACAACGTAACCTTCTGGGAGATCATAAAAGTGGCCCGGATGGACGTAGATCCCCTCATCTTCCAACAGCGCCAGGGCCAGTTCTTCGTCGGTCCTGGTGGCGGGAACCCGCAGCACCGCATACCATCCGCCTTCTACTTCCAGCCGGCTGCACTGCGTTTGTTCGCTGATCTGCCGGTCCAGTTCTTGCAGATTGGTCCGTACTCGCGCCATGAGCTGCTGCTGGAATGCGTGCCGTTGCGCTAGCAATGCCGGCAGGGCGATCTGCACCGGGGCGTTCATGGAAAGATAAGTGTCGGCGATAACCTCCAGGCGGGCGAGCGCTTCCCTCTTCGCCGGCTCGGGGCCGCTCACCGCGAGCCATGCCACTTTCATCTGCGGCAGCCCAGAGATTTTGGAGAGACCGCTCATTGTTAAGGTTAGCGATGCCTGGTTCACGACGAAGCTGGCCGCGTTCTTCTCTCCAAGGGCAAAATCCAGAAATACCTCGTCTGCGATGATAGCCAGTCCATGCGCCGAGCAGATTTCGTTGATCCTGCTCCGCTCTTCGGGCTTCACAAAATGCCCCGTCGGATTATTGGGATGGACAACGATCACCCCCCGCGTCCGCTCCGTGATGGCCTTCTCCAGGGCGTGCAGGTCCATGTGCCAGCCATGGTCATAGAACAGAGGGTAGCGGACCAGGGTAACGTCTTGGATTTCGGCCAGAAAATCAAACAGCGGATAACTTGGACGCGGTACCAGGACTTCATCTCCGGGATTGCACAGAAGCCGGAACGCGAATGAATAAGCCTCGCTGGTGCTGGTGGTCAGGACCAGGTCCTGCAGTCCGACCTCTTCTCCGCGCCCGCCATAGTAGTCGCACACGGCTTGGCGGGCCTGCGTGAGGCCCCGAGGGTCAGGGTGATACTTGAGTGAAGCCGGGCTGATGAAGGCCTTGAGGATGGCAGAGCCGTCGTACTTAAAGCCGCATTCCGTGGGATTGGATGCGGTCAGGTCAAGCATCTGCCCCCCTGCGGCGCGCAGGCGGGCCAGCGATTCAGACAGGCGGTTGGTTTTCAGGTTCCACTGCGTGCGCTCGGCGAACATGCAGTCATGATTCTAACGGTAATACCCTTGCTTCGCCTCCACCACCAGGTTCTTTTGCTTTGACACTTCAGGCGCAAGCTTCACTTTGATCGTGCAGAACCGGCCCGCGGGCTTCCCTGGCGAAGGATGATAAGCCAGGATGTAGCGCAGCCGTATGTCGTCAATCAGCTCGGCCAGGCGCTGCTGCGCCTGCTTGCCTGTCAATTGCATCACCTGTCCGCCGGTGGCTGCGGCATAGCTGAAGACGTCGCCGGGTGGGTATTGCATGCGCGCGATCTGTGTCTCAAGTCCCTTAGACAGCCGGTAAGAAAACTCCTCGTCCGACATGCGGCTGCGCAGCAACAGCGTAGAAACCATGGTCCCGCTGCGCCACAACTGCTCCA
This sequence comes from Candidatus Angelobacter sp., assembly GCA_036380095.1. Taxonomy (GTDB): domain Bacteria; phylum Acidobacteriota; class Terriglobia; order Terriglobales; family Acidobacteriaceae; genus Angelobacter. The sequence goes on from DASVFK010000261.1 coordinate 7,502, forward strand.
TCGCTTCCTTTTCCGTATGTAGTTTGGCTTTGCCCAGACTGCGGCCGTAGCGCGCCCTGATCTCATCGGAAGGAAAATTGGGGATGTCATCGGTGAGCCAGATGATCACGCGGCGGCTCGCCGGGTTGTGCGATCGCATGAGCTGCGCCGTCGCCTGGAAGATCCCTTCATTGAAGAAGGCCGCTTCCCCGCTTTCCATGCGGCCGGCCTTCTCAATGGCCCGGGCCGCCAGCCCGCGGTCCGTGGTAAAGTCCTGCACTACCTGCGCGGACGCGGCATAGGTCATCACCGCCACCTCGTCTTGCGGCTTCAAGTGGTTCAACGATTCCAGCGCTCCGCCGGCCAGGGACTTGAGCACGGGACGCACACTGTCCGTAAGATCGAACAGCAGCACCACGGAGAGCGGCAGCTCATCCTGGCTGAAAGAGCTGATCTGCTGGCGGACATCATCTTCGTACACCTGAAAGTCATCGCGCTTCAGTTCGCGGACGGCCCGCCCGGTCTTCTTGTCCAGCACCTGCGCGTCCACCACGGCCACGCGCGCGTTCACGCGATAAACGCCGCCGGCGTTTGCCGTATCCTGAGCTTGCAGGGCTGCCGTAATGCACGCCACGATCAGGCAGCAGGCCGAAATGGGGCGAGCAGCGGTCATGTGATGGACAGCATAAGGCGATTTTGCAACAGAGTAAATGCCCAAGTTGTTCGAAGACGCTGGAATCGCGGAGGTTTGCCGCGAAGGCACCGACAAAACAACCTGCTATGCTCGTGCCGATTCAGATTAAACAGGCCGAGAGGTCTCAAAAAGGAGAATCCAGTCCATGTTGAGGGACACGCTGAAGCACCATGACCCTTGGGCCCTGGCAGTGATTGCTCTCACCCTTGTTCTCTTCATTGTGGCCCTGTTCATTAAAGGCTTTACCCACGATGTACTGCTAGAGACCGGAGTGTTTCTGGTTTCCCTCAAGCTGATCATGATGGGACGCAGGCAGGGCGAACTGGCAGAGGCGTTGCAAGAGAGACTGGAGCGCATTCAAGACTTGTTGCAAGCGAAAGCGCCGGATGCCGTGAAGCCGAAGTGACTTTTCTTCCACGCCCTCGTTCCTACTGCGTGCTGCGCTGCTCCTCCGGCGGCTTGATGTGGCGAAAGCCGCGCCACAGCAGCAGGTCGTAAACCACCTTCAAGCCTCCGCCCAGGAACAGCGGCGTGGAGAAAGCTACCTGCTGCATGAGCGCTCCGGCAATCGAAGATCCCGCGGCCCAGCAGATGTTGCGCGTGAGGTTGGTCACGCCGCTGGCGAAAGTTCGTTCCGCGGGCGCGACCACGGCGGCCACATACGATTGCCGGGTAGGTACATCCATCTCCACCAGCGACTCGCGCAGGAGGAACAACCCAACGGCCCACGCCGGCGAGGTTGCCAGCGGCACCGCCATCAGAAACAGGCTGGAAGGCAGATGCGTGAACACCATGGTCTTGATCAGGCCGATCCTACGCGCCAGAAAGGCCGCACCCAGGTGCGAGAGCGCATTGAGGATGTGGACCACAAAAAACAGGACCGCGAGTTGTTCCTCAGCCAGGCCAAAGCGCCGGAAGAACCAATAGGCCACCAGCGCGTCCACCAGCAGGCCGCCGCCCAGCGCATCGAGCGAGAACAGCGCGGAAAGCCGCGTCACAGTCGACTTCGCTTGCGGAGAAACTCGAGCCCCGCTGATCCCCGGAAGCTTGGCGCGCGAAACTTCTACCTCCGCGGAAAGAAACAAGTAGAGCAGCGCGCTGAGAACGTTGATGGCGGCAAAGCCGATCAACACAGTCCTGTAGGCCGCATCCAGATCAACATGCCAGAGCCGCTGCTCCAGCGCGGGAAGTCCGGC
>DASVFK010000262.1:0-29727 GCA_036380095.1 Candidatus Angelobacter sp.
GGATTCGGTGCCGTACTGCTCCCATGCGGTCGAATCCAGCAGCTCCTGGAAGGTATCGGCATATCCGTCTTGCAGCAGGTAACAGGGCTTCTGCCAGCCGAAGATGTTGTACGTGGGCATGCCCCACGGGGTGCAGGCGTAATGCCGCTTGCCCATCAGGTATTCCAGGAACAACGGCGACTGGTTGAACTGCCACGTGCTCTTGCGATTGGAGAGGATCGCGCGAAACAGCCGCTTGGTGCGCGCCTTGCCCAGAAAATGCTTCTGGTCCGGAGCTTTGTCGTACGAGTAGCCAGGCGAAAGCATCATGCCTTCCACGCCCAACTCCATCATCTGGTCAAAGTGGGCGCGCACGCTGTTGGGATCTGCGCCATCGAACAGAGTGGTGTTCGTAGTCACGCGGAAGCCGCGCCTCAGTGCCTCTTTGACTCCTTCAATCGCCAGCTCATACCCGCCTTCGCGGCACACGGAGAAATCGTGGTGATCGCGTTCTCCATCCACGTGGACGGAAAACGTGAGGTATTTGCTCGGCTTGAACAAGCCGATCTTCTTTTTCAGCAGCAGCGCGTTGGTGCAGAGATAGATGTACTTTTTGCGCACGACCAGGCCTTCCACGATCTCACCGATCTGCGAGTGCATCAACGGCTCGCCGCCGGGGATCGAAACCATGGGAGCGCCGCACTCTTCCACCGCACGGAAACATTCTTCCGGCGAGAGTTCCTTCTTGAGAATGTGGGCGGGATATTGGATCTTGCCGCATCCGGCGCAGGCCAGATTGCAGCGGAACAAAGGCTCCAGCATCAACACCAGCGGATAACGCCGGCGGCGGGCGAGCTTTTGTTTCAACACGTAGCTCGCAACCGTCCACATCTGGGAAATAGGTACTGGCAAATCGGTCTCCGTTCGTTTCGGTCTTGTGTGGCACACGCACTCTTGCCTGTGCTGGTTTGTCCTGTGCCGCCCCTACGGGGCTCTCCATCTTCCATTGCCCAACCCAGGCCTTACGGCCTGGGCTAAGCTCGCTAAAGCTCGCTGCCGCGCCTGCCGGCGCTGGCCTATGTCACGGCCTGGGATCGGTTTTCAATTGCCAATTTTGGCAATCCCGGCGATTTTGGCAATCTTCTTCTTCATCCCCTCGCGTAGCCAACGCTGCCTTCGTGATAGAGCGCGGTAAACGCGCGCCTGTACGTGGCCAGGGCGATCAGCGGAAAATAATCGCGGTACAAGTGATAGGCCAGATAAAACACGCGCGGAAACCCTGTACCGGTGTATTGATCTTCCTTCCAGGAGCCGTCAGGCCTCTGGGTTTGCAAGAGATACAGAACGCCGCGCTGCACGGACTCGCTACGCGTGTCGCCGGCAGCAAGCAGTCCCATGACGGCCCAGGCCGTTTGCGAAGGCGTGCTCGGGCCTACGCCTCGCGTAGCGGGATCGTCATACGAGTCGCAGGTTTCACCCCAACCACCATCAGAGTTCTGCACCATGCGCAGCCACTCCGCCCCCTGCTGGATATACGGCTCATGATGGTCCACGCCGATGGCCTCCAAGCCGCGCAGCACCAGCATGGTGCCGTAAATGTAGTTCACGCCCCAACGCCCGAACCAGGAGCCGTCTTCTTCCTGTTCGCTCAGGATGAATTTGACGGCCTTTTTGACCTGGGGATCGTCTTTGGTAACCCCGTAAGCGGCCAGCATCTCCAGCACGCGGCCGGTAATATCCACCGTCGGCGGATCGAGCATGGCGTTGTGATCGGCGAAGGGAATGTACTGGAACACCATGCGGGTGTTGTCCTTGTCAAAGGACGCCCAGCCACCATTCTTGCACTGCATGGCAAAGATCCAGTCGACAGCGCGCTGGGCAATCTCGTGCTGGTAGCGCTCGCGGGGGTTCTCTACTTTGTCCAGGGCAAGCAGCACCTGGGCGGAGTCATCCACATCCGGATAGAACTCGTTGTTGAACTCGAAGTACCAACCTCCGGGCTGGCAGCGCGGGACCTTCACGGCCCAGTCGCCTTTGTTGCGCACTTCTTTGCTCAGAATCCAGTCCGCGGCCTTGACCAGCCGTGGATCGTCCTTGGCAGCGCCGGCTTCGCCCAGCGCGAACATGGCGTAGGCTGTGTCCCACACTGGAGACATGCAAGGCTGCATGCGAAATGTCGGCTCGGAATGATCGGGGATGCCCGGCTCATCGATGCCGAGTTTCTCGAACTCGCTCAGCGCGCGGATCACCTGGGGATCGTCATTCGAATAGCCAAGGCACTTCAGCGCGATGATTGAGTTCAGGATTCCGGGATAGATAGCGCCCAACCCGTCGGATTTCTCAAACCGCTCCAGCATCCACTCCTCCGCTCGCCGCAGGGCCAGCTTGCGCAGGGGACGGATGTGAAACATCTCGCAGAAATGCACCACCTGGTTCAGCACCAAAAAGAAGTTGCGCCAGGAGACCGGCCTGGGATCCCACTTCAGGTGCAGGTGGCGCCCATGCCGGCCGCCGACGAAAAGCTCGTCAATTCCCATCTCTGAGGGAATCTTCTTGAACGGCTTCTTGGCGTAACAGATGGAGAGAGGCACCAGGATGGCGCGCGACCAGGAAGAGATCTCGTAAATGTTGAACCAAAACCAATTCGGAAACAACACGATTTCCGGTGGAATGGCCGGTACGGCCTCCCAGTCATACTGGCCCAGGAAGCAGAGGTAGATCTTGGTGAAGGTGTTGCACTCGGTAGCGCCGCCCATCTCCAGGATCCGGGCGCGCGCCTGCTCCATCGCGGGATGATCTGCCTTGGTGCCCATCAGCTTCAGCGCGAAGTAAGCTTTCACGGAGGCGCTGATGTTGGAGGGCCCGCCCGTGTAGATGGGCCAGCCACCGTCTTCATTCTGGTGGCGGAGGATTTCCGGCACGGCGCGCCGCATGCGGTCGCGTTTGCCGGTTCCCAGGAGCGTGTGAATGGCGATGTAGTCGGATTCAAGCGTCGTGTCGGCTTCCAGTTCGCCGCACCAGTAGCCTTCAGGCTGCTGCCGTGACCACAGCCAGGCTTTGGCTTTGTCGATGCCCTGCGACACGCGGGACAGCATGTCGTCAATCTTTCCGAACAGCATCTGCGCTTGCGAACTCATCAGCTAGTCTCCCGAGGCAGCCGGGGCAGCCGCGATCGCTTCCACGATCTCCGGCGGCAGACCAAAGCGGACGTTCTCCGGCATGACCTCAACCTCGCGGATGTTGGTGAAACCCTTTCCCTTGAGGAACTCTACAGCCTGCTCCACCAGCACCTCCGGCGCGGAAGCTCCGGCGGTAAGAGCCACGGTCTTTACCCCGGCCAGCCACTCGGGCTTGATATCGGCATCGGTGTCAATCAGGTAGGAAGGCGTCCCCAGGTTGGTGGAAACTTCCACCAGACGATTGGAGTTCGAGCTGTTCTCTGAGCCAACCACCAGCAACAGCTCGGCCTGATGGGCCACGTCTTTCACCGCGGTCTGGCGGTTCTGCGTGGCGTAACAGATATCTTGCGCGTGCGGGCCTTCAATGAGCGGAAACTTCTTGCGCAGCGCCTCGATGATGTCCTTGGTTTCGTCCAGGCTGAGCGTGGTCTGCGTGATGTAAGCGATGCGAGTGGGGTCTGGGACTTCGAGCATTTCCACTTCTTCCGCGTTTCCCACCACCTGGGTAACTTCCGGGGCCTCGCCCAGGGTGCCGATCACCTCGTCGTGGTCATGGTGGCCGATGAGAATGATGCTGTATCCGCCGTTGGCGTATTTCACCGCCTCCACGTGTACCTTGGTCACCAGGGGGCAGGTGGCGTCAATCACTTTCAGGTTGCGCAGCTTGCTGGCTTCGCGCACACTGGGCGCAACGCCGTGGGCCGAGTAGATCAGCCGCTGGCCGTCCGGGACTTCATAGACTTCGTCGACAAAGATGGCGCCTTTAGCTTTGAGGTCTTCCACCACGTAACGATTGTGGACAATTTCCTTGCGGACGTAGATCGGCGGCCCGAAGGCATCGAGCGCGATGCGCACGATATCGATGGCACGAACTACCCCGGCGCAGAACCCTCGGGGCTTCAGCAGCAGCAAAGTCTTGCTCTCGTGAGATGTCATCGTGATCTGTCGATTATACCTCTTTAGACACTTCTTCCCAGCCTCCAGGTTATCTCACTGGGCGCCGGTGACGCCAACGCAAGCCACTGAAAGAGCAGTATTTAGCAGCGATTTGGGAAGATCAGGGGGCGAATGGGACGGAAGTACTCACCACTGATAACACGGATGGCCACTGATTCTCCAAGCTGAGGCTTCCCCGATCTGAAGGGCAACAAAGCCAGCCTCAAAACTCATTCTGAGTCTTGCGCTCACATGTCTTTAGCAAATCTCTGTGAATCAGTCCGATCAGTGTCATCAGTGGTGAGCCTTTCACGAAAATCGCCGAACCGCCAGCGCGATCGGCAAACCCACCAGAAACAGATGACCGATTGGCCCGGTGATGATTGCCGCGGCAGTGAACGGCCCACGATGCGTCTGGGAAAGCGGAATCACCACAAAATTCATCATCAGCCAGACGAACTCGCCATATAGCAGGCCGCAGAGTACAGCCCGATCGGCGAGAACGGTGAGTTTTCGGCTGGCGACGTAGTAGATCGCCGCCCAGATGAAGGCAATCAAGAAATGCAGAAAGCCGCCGAGGACCGCAGTCTTGGTTCCGCCCTGAAAGGATTGCGGTCCCAACAGGCCTGCTGCAACAGCCTGGAAGATGCGCGCAGGCCGCACGTGATTCTGGATGCCCCACGCGACGCAAGCCTGGGTGATGTCGAGCACACCGCAAACAAGGCCTCCCCAGAAGATGGCGAGGAAGGCGTTGTGCGAGCTTGTAGCAGGCGAAGATAATCCAGTAGCTGAGGACAATGCGATCTCCTTGCGCCAAGATTATAGCCGCGCCAAGAGAACGGGCCTCTCTTTTTTCCTGAAAAACTCGCGCTGAACGACCTAGTCAAGACCGCAGTGCTCGCACAGGGCCCACATCATTCCGACCGTTATCCGGGTATCGCTCCATTCCCCGGGCAGCAGCGCGAAGCGGTGCTGGAATTCAACAAACGGAGACCACTTCATGGCTGAGGAAGTCAATCTGTAGTCTGAGAACAACACCATCATCGCCTTGACGCTCGCGTAACTGCTTAAACCTCTGCCGACGCGATAACCGACCCCTGGCTCGGCGTAAATCCTCAGGAAGTTCTTCTTGTCATCCGCTTGCGGCCTTGGAAATCTTAAGACCGGCAACATCGCTGATCCTTCAATCGAAAAGCCATTGTGAGCCGGCACGCGATCGTATCCAAAGTCCAATGCCATTCCCGTGCCGCCGATTTTGAGACCAGCGTAGCCCGTCGGACTGGGATTCGAGGACGCTGACCATCCACTCCCTCCTTCAAGAGCTATAAGAAGGCCAGGCCACTTGGAGAGGTCCTCCGGCTTGGTCGTTTCCTTGGTTGTGGCGGGTGGGGGCTGCCGATCGTCAGCGTTTGTTTGCGCGAAAGATTGTAATGAGATGGACAACAACAAAATCGACAGTAGCGGCGCGACTCTCAGTGCGATTAGACTTTTCTGGTTGTCATGGCAACGCATTGGTATAGACCCCCGTAAAGGAACGTCTAAACCTAGCTTCCTATCATTCGACTCACAAGCGGCAAAGCCAGACATGCACCGACAATGTGCGCTACCAAGGACTGTTAGAAAGTGCAAAAAAGAAGATTCCGGCTGGCCAACAAATCCGCGCTCATCCGCGTAAATCCGCGGTAGGGTTCTTGGGTTTTCCGATCACCCTGGTCCCCAGACCGCCCGGTCTTGGCGGGTTGGGGTGGTCAAGCGATCACCCGATTTCTACGCATTTGCCTTCAGCAACTGCTCCGCGTGCTGGCGCGAAGTTTCCGTCAACTTGGCGCCGCTCAACATGCGCGCGATTTCTTCCGTGCGTTCCTCGGCGCTCAGGGGACGAACCACGGTGCGGGCCCGCCCGGCGGCCTCGCGTTTTTCGATCAGATAATGATGGTCGGCAAACGAGGCGATTTGCGGCAGGTGAGTGATGCAGAGCACTTGATTTGCCTGGGCCAGCGATTTCAATTTTTTGCCCACGGCTTCCGCCGCGCGACCGCCGATGCCGGTGTCGATCTCGTCAAACACCAGCGTGCGCTGCCCCACAGATTTGCTCTTCTTTCCGGTCTCGACGGTAGCCTTGAGCGCGAGCATCACGCGGGAGAGTTCGCCGCCGGAAGCGATCTTCTCCACCGGATGCAGGGGCTCGCCTGGGTTCGGCGAAATCAAATAGACCACGTTGTCAAAGCCCGCGGCCGTCCAGTTCTCGGATTCGTCGGAGCCGGAAACCTCAATCTTGAACTGCGCTTTCATGGCAAGTTCGTTGATCTCAGCTTCTACTCGCTTCTGCAGCTCCTTGGCAGCCGCATAGCGTTTCTTGGAAATGGCTTGCGCCGCCGCCAGATACACAGTTGCATCCGCATCAATCTGCTTCTTCAAGTCGCGTAGCACGTCTTCACGGTTTTCCAGTTCGTTCAGCTTGCGCGCAACCTCTGCGCCATACGTGATGACTTCATCCACTGTGCTGCCGTACTTGCGCTTGAGCCGGTCGAGCAGCGCCAGGCGGTCTTCCACCTGGGCCAGGCGCTCGGGCGAGGCGTCAATGCCCTCGGCGTAGTCGCGCGCGGTAGCGCTTACATCTTCAATCGCGGCGCGCGCGCTCAACAACGCGGTAAGCGACTCCTGGAACTTGGGATCGAAGCGCGCCAGCTCTTCCAAATGCTTTTTGGCCGCGCCCAGGTTCGCGATCACCGACGAATCGGCGTCATACAGCAACTCATAGGCCGCCATGGCGCCGCTATAGAGCTTCTCCGCGTTGGCCAGCACGCGTTTCTCGGTCTCCAGCTTCTGGTCTTCGCCGGGCTGGAGATGGGCCGATTCGATCTCCTTCTTCTGGAAGCTCCACAGGTCGGCCATGCGCAGGCGGTCCTGTTCGTCGCGCTCGAATTCGGCGATGCGGTTGCGAATTCCGGCCCAGGCCGCGTACTTCTCCGCCAGGTCATGAAGATCATTGCCTGAATAAGCATCGAGCAGTGCCAGGCGCGCAGGAGCGTCAAAGGCCAGGATGGTTTCATTCTGCGCGTGGATGGAGGCCAGCGCGGGCGCAAGCTGCCGCAGCAGGGCCACCGTGGCCGGCTGATTGTTGACGAACACGCGGCCTTTGCCGCCGGCGGCGATCTCGCGCTTCACGATGATCTGGCCTGCGTCCTGGTCGTTCGGCTCAATCCCGTTTTCTTCCAGAATTCTCTTCAGGCCGCGCTCTTCCGCCTCAAACACGCCGTTGACCACTGCCTTCTCCGCGCCATGACGCACCATCTCTGTGGAAGCCTTATCACCCAGCAGAAGCGAGAGCGCGTCAATCAGGATGGACTTGCCCGCGCCGGTTTCGCCGGTAAGCAGGTTCAGCCCGGGCGCGAACTCCACTGCCAGACTGTCAATCACGGCATAATTTTCAACGCGTAGTTCGAGGAGCACGGAGCGACCTCAATCCAGGGTGAGCGAAGGATAACAAAAATTGGCAATTGAGTAATCTGGTAATTTGGGAATTGCAAGGCGGTTACGCAAACCGCATCGCGAAAGCCCCGTCTTCCATCACCCGATTACAAATTACCCGATTCCTCAATCTTTTTGCGCGCGCTCCTCCACCACCTGCCGCGTCCGGCCCAGAGCGCGGTTCAGCGAATCGCGGGGGATCTTGGTGACCAGCGGCTTGATCAGCCAAGCGAAACCGAAAGGGATATCGCGGGTAAGGGAGACGGCCTCGCATTGCAGGTACACGCCGCCGTCCTTTTCTTCATAGCGCCAGTAAGTGTTGAAGCGCCACAGGAAGCCGTTGCCTTTGCCCACGGGGTACTCACCGGCGTCTGGATTATCAGGGTTCTTGAGTTGGGCGATGCGCGTGCTGATGGAGTCAGAGTATAGCCGGCGCTCATCCAGGCTTCCCCAATGCACGTTGTATTCGGTGTTGAACGCGACGGTGGTGAACTTTTTCTCATAGAGACGCAGGAAGATCTTGTAGTCGTCGCCTTGATGCGAGATCAGACTGGACGCCGTGACCGCAGGCTTGTAAAGTTCAGCGCGATGCTCGTAGTCCTTGAGCACCGGCAGGGCCTGGGCGAGGGTGACGCCGGGGATGAAGACCAGTCCAACCCAGTGGTGCACCATGCCGTCTGGCACATCAGAGCTCACGCCGGACGCCTTGGTTTCGCGATGCTCCACGAGGACCTCGCCGCGCTTCAGGCGGTCGTAGGCTTCCAGGCGTTCTTTCTCCGGCAGTGCTTCCACGTAAAGGAACTCGCGGCGAGAACGCAGCTCGTCCGCCATGCGCGCTTCAGTGGCGACGACGTACTTGTCAAACGCTTCCGTGGTCTTGGGCTTGAGTTCCGCGGCGGAGGCGCAGAGAGTGAATGCAATCGATCCAAAGATTGCCGCACCGATCCTGTAAGAGCGGGTCGGGTCCATACCATTCCCTGCCGCACACTTCATGATAAATGGGAAGGGCTGCTGCAGGCTGGTCAGGCGGCTTGCGCGCCGCCGAGGATCTTCCTGATCTGGCCGAGATGGTTCAGATCGTGACCGGCAACCAGTTGCACCAGGTCGCGCAGACGTTCGCGCCCGCGTTCAGAATGCATGCCAAACTTGTTCCAGGATTGTTCGGACAGCGACTTGAGAAATCTCAAGTTCATTTCCCTGAGAGCGAGAAACGACTTCAGGCTCGCCTCCAGCGGAATGGCGCGATAGTTGGCCGCCTGCGCCCAGCGGTCCTGGTCGTAGGCCGGGACAGTAACCCCATCATCGGCGCCCACGATGAAGCGAAAACGGAAGCCGGAAACCAGTTCGGCGTCGGCTAGGTGCGCGACAATCTCGCTGACTGACCACTTGCCCGGCCCAGGGCGCGTGCTCACGATTTCCTGAGGGGCGCCTTCAACCAACGCGGTCAAGGTCGTGGATGTCTCCTGCATCGACTGCAGCGGGTCTTTGCTGCCCACGTATCCGCGCAGCCGCTGGGCATATTCGACAAAAGTTTCAGCCATGATCGCCTCCGCTGTTGAGATTAATTCCGGCGTGGGACGTTGGCAAGCGCCACCCGAAAGGAATGGCATGTTTCAGGCCGGCGTCCGTCACCGGTTGAGAACGCGTATGATCTTGGACGTGAAATATCAACAAACTGCCGCAAAAAAACTTGGCGTGTCCATCGCCAGCCTCTGCCTTGGCGTGGCCATGTGGGCGCGGACACAGACCACTTCTCCAACTCCTGCTCCAGCACAGAAGGGATCAGCAATGACTGCTCATGCCCGCGGGCCGTTTGAGGTGAAGCTGACGCCGCTGACCGATGCCGGCGCCGAGCCTGGCCTGGGCCGGATGTCGGCCGAGAAGCAGTATCACGGCGACCTGGAAGGCACCGGCAAAGGCCAGATGCTGACCGCCGGCTCCGTGGCCAAGGGCTCAGCCGGTTATGTTGCCATGGAGTTGTTCAGCGGGAAACTCGCCGGGCATACAGGGACTTTCTTCCTTCAGCACAGCGGGACCATAGACCATGGCGCGCAATATTTGAGTATTACGGTGGTTCCCGGGAGCGGCACGGGCGAGTTCGAAGGCCTGACGGGCAAGATGAACATCATCTTTGGCGAAGGCGGCAAACATTCGTACGATTTTGAGTACACGGTGGAGAAAAGCAAGTAGCAGCTGGCCAGAGCAGGCCAGAGAGCAAGAACCTGTCCACAGACTTACGCAGATGATCGCGCAACAAAGCCAAAAAGCCAGTTTTGCGGCCGGGATTGGGCCGCGGCCGATGTGGTATCCTAATTGTGTATCCGATTAAGCGAATCCAACAACCGGCACCATGATGACGAACGGGCGGCTTGGCCGCCTTTAGTTTTATAGAGCGCTCAGTAGAGCGACCGGCGCTCAGGAGCTTAATTGAAGCAGCGGTTCTGGGCCGCTTCTTTCCCACGTAAAGGAGAACTCATGGCAGGCAGCTCTCGAACCACCGCAGCCAAGCGGAATAAGGAACGGGCAAGACAGGAGAAACGCCAGGAAAAGGCGCAGAAGAAAGCGCAACGCAAACTGGAACAGGAACAGAACCCTCAGGCCGAACGCCCGAGTGAATTGACCGTAACCTACGACGAAGAAGGCCAGCCCCAGGGCTTCAACTTCCACGACTTTTGATCTCTCGAGCACCGGCGCCGCGCGGCTCCGGTGCATTCATTTTCTTCCGCTGAATGTCTTGCAGGAATTCCCGGCTTGGAGACGCTTCCGCTATCTTTTGGCGTTGCAAGGCCAAGGAGTCAAGTTAGGTCGCTGCGACCTGTTCCACCATCACTTCCTCAGCCTGGGCGACTTGCTCATGCGGCCCATTCACGACAGGATCCGGCGCCCCCTGTTGCAGGACCACCAATGACCGGTTGATGCACTGCGAGGTGGAGATGCCATCGCGATGCATCTTGCGTGCTGAGGCGGACAGCATGCGGCAAAGAAGAAAACGGTTGGAGATCCGGACTGAGACGCTGAACACAAGATCCGAACGCATAGCGCACCTCGCAAGCGGGTTGGCTGCTGTCAACGAAGGCGCGAACGCCGTGTCTCCGAAGAACGTAGCTTCTTTGACTATACGCGCTTTTCCGGCGACGGCCCGCGCCACGCTAAGTTTATTTCATGGCAAAGGGCCAAGCGCGAACCTGGCCCTTTGGTTTGTGATGTGATTTCGCTAAGCGTGACGCTGCAGGACTTCGCCCGGCAGCCTCATCATTTTTGAGCCCGGCTTGACCGGCACAGGGACGTAGCCGGAAACATCCACCGGCTTGACCCGCTCTTCACGCGCAAGATCGGAGCCCGTGCGCTCACGGCGGATCTTGAGCTGGAGGTTGCGCTCCAGCGCGGCCAGATCGGAGCGTTCCAAAGGAGTGAAGAACGTGATCGCCGTACCGGTGAGGCCGGCTCTTCCTGTGCGGCCGGCGCGATGAATGAAATCTTCAGCGACGGGGGGCAGATCGTAGTTGATTACATGGGCCACGTTGTCCACGTGAATGCCGCGGGCTGCAACGTCCGTTGCCACCAGCACCCGCACCTTGCCTTGCTGGAATGAAGTGAGGGCCTTGGTCCGCTGCGATTGCGAACGGTCTCCGTGGATCACGGCAATGCGCACCCCGTCGCGCTCCAGCTTGTGCGCCAGGCGTTCGGTGGCGCGCTTGGTGCGAACGAAGACCAGGCAGCGCCCCGGCTCATCTTCCAGCAGGCGGCGCAGCAAAGCCAGCTTCTGGTCTGCGGCCACTTCATACGCAATGAGGTCAACGCTCTCATTGGCCTTGCGCGTATGGCCAAAAGCCAGACGAACCGGCGCGCGGAGGTAATCGTGGACCAGATGGGCCACGGCAGGATCGAGCGTGGCGGAGAAGCACATGGTTTGGCGCGCACGCGGCAGCTGGGCCACAATGCGGCGGATGGCCGGGATGAATCCCATGTCCAGCATGCGGTCGGACTCATCCAGCACCAGCGTGTTTACGCTGCGAAGATCGAAGAGCCGCCGGTCCAGCAAGTCCTCAAAGCGTCCCGGGGTGGCGACAATCAGCCGGGCGCCGTTGCGCAGGGTCTGCAGTTGCGCTCTTTCAGAGTTTCCTCCGATCAGCAGCGCAGCCGCCGGCAGCTTCTTGCCGCGCAGTTGCTCATACTGAGTGTTGATCTGCATGGCCAGCTCGCGCGTGGGGACCAGAACCAGCGCCTGCACGCCCTGCGCCGGCTTGGCCAGCAGTTTTTCAATGATGGGGACAAGGAAGGCAAGGGTCTTTCCCGTGCCCGTTTGGGCCGTGGCCAGGATATCTTTGCCCTGGACGGCATGGGGAATGGCAGCGGCCTGCACTTCCGTGGGGGTGACAAATTCGGCCGCCGCAAGGCGGTCCTGTAGATAGGTAGAGATTGGCAGTTCAGTAAAACGAACCATTGAGTCGATTTTGTTGCTTTCTTATTCGGCGCCGATTCCGGCGAGACGTTAACAAACGTCAGGGCAGAGTGATCTCATGCCGATTGATTGGAATTTTTGCTGTAGATCATCGGAGGTAAGTCTTAAAAACGGGAGCCTGGACAAGATCACGATCACAGGGCCCTTCAACCGGAAACCTAAGCACTTGCAGTGTAACACAGATGGTGCAAAAACCCTAACATCCCGCGGCCGCCGAAAGGCCATGGCCCTGTGGCTTATTTCATCTCGGCAGACGCCGGCAGGGTGATCAAGGCCCGATGCTTGCTTTCCTGAATATGGTCCCAGGTGAAGTGGTCTTGCAGCCAGACGGCCTGGCGTTGCGCCAGGGCAGCGTCCTGCGAGGCGGGGTCGTGGCTGATGGCGAAGCGCTCTCCGCACTCGGCGCAAATCACCACGCTCATCACCACGTTGCGGGCGGCCGCATTCTCAACCTTGTGGCGCAGCCGCCGCGCAGTTCCATTCGGAGTGGGACCGGCGTTCACCACCGGGGTTCTCTGGGCTGGCGGGCATGTCCGCGATAGTCGTCACGGCTGCCGCCACGACCGCCGCGTCCGCCACGCGGGCCGCCATCAGTCTTGGGGCGCGCTTCATTGATGTTGAGGGTGCGCCCGCCAAATTCCTTGCCGTTCAAAGCTTCAATCGCTTTTTCCGCCTGGCCGCGATCACCCATTTCCACAAAGCCGAACCCGCGCGAGCGTCCGGTGGCCCGGTCCGTGACCACGGCCACGCTTTCGATAGCGCCGAACGGCTCAAACAGCGTGCGCAAATCGTCCTCAGTGGTGCTGAATGAAAAGTTACCGACAAAAATCTTCATGATCTTCCATTTCCTTTGCGATGGTGAAATTCTAAGAGGCTGTTCTCAGCAGAAATAGGCAGGCGGCGAACAAGCGGCGACGAGTCTATCTGAGTCGAGGACAATCAATCCAACAGGGACAATGGTAGCACAGGGGAACGGGGAAAGTTGGTAATTGGGTAGTGGGCTAAAAGGACACAATTAGCCCACTACCGGTAATTGGGAAATTGAACAGCTCGCGATCCAGGCACTTCGTGATTCCGACGATCCAGCAATCGCATCTGAATGCCGGCGGTTCCACGGTTTTCAATTACCCACTTACCAACTTACCCAATCACCAAATTTCTTCATCCCAGCGTCCGCAGGATCGCCGCGGCCGATCGTTCGATGTCCTTCTCACTGGTGGACCAATTGGAGACTGAGACGCGCATGGCGGCCAGGCCGTGCCACGTGGTGCCGCTCAGCCAGCAGGTCCCGTCCTGCTGCACGCGCTCGATGACCGCGCGGGTCTTTTCGTCGGACTGGTGGAAGCGTACCAGCACCTGATTGAGCACAACGTCATTCAGAATCTCGACGGCGGGATGTTTGCGCAACAGCTCGGCCATCTGGCGAGCGCGGGCGCAACAGCCTTCCACCATGGCGCGCACACCGCGCCGGCCCAGATATTTGAGGGCGGCGTAAACGGTGAAGCCGCGGGCGCGACGCGAGAACTCGGGCGCCCACTCCAGGGGATCGCGTTCTTTATCTGACTGGATGAGATAAGCGGCGGAAACGGTCATGGCCGCGCGATGCGCTTCCGGGTGGGCGCAGATGGCGAAACCGGAGTCATAAGGGACGTTGAGCCATTTGTGGCCGTCGGTGGCCCAGGAGTCGGCGTGTTCCACGCCTGCGACCAGATGCTTCAGCTCATCGCTCACGGCGGCCCACAAGCCGAAGGCGCTATCCACGTGCAGCCAGGCGTTCTTCTCGCTGACCGCGTCGGCGATCGGCTCCAGCGGATCAAATGCGCCGGTATTCACGTTGCCGGCCTGCGCGCAAACGAGGGTGGGACCGGAGCAAGACTTGAGGGTCTTGGCGAGTTCGGCGGCGATCATTCTTCCCTGCCCGTCCGTGGGTACGCGCTTGGCGGCGCGTGTTCCCAGGCCTGCCATGCGCAAAGCGGTAAAGACCGTCACGTGCGCTTCTTCGCCCAGAACCACGTTGATGGGCGGTGCGCCATTCAGGCCATCGAGTTCCACGTCCCATCCCGCCTGGCGCAGCAGGTGATGGCGAGCGGCAGCGATGCCGGTGAAGTTCGCCATGCCGCATCCGGTGACAAAGCCCACGCTCGCGGTCGCGGGCAGCCCGAGCAGATCAAGCAACCAGCTCGCGGCAACTTCTTCCACGATCGAGGCTGACGGCGCGGCGGAGTAAAGTCCGGCATTCTGGTCCCAGAGCGAGGTCAGCCAGTCCGCTGCAGTGGCCACAGGCAGGCTTCCGCCGATGACGTATCCGAAGTAGCGCGGTCCGGCGCTGGCGACAATGCCCGGGTCGGCGTCGCGGATAAGGTCGGCAATGACCTGGGACGCATCCTGGCCTTCCTCCGGTATGGCGCTCCGGGCACCCAGTGCCTGACGAAGTTGTTCCGGCGTGATGTGCGGGAAGACCGGGAGTTGGTCGCGGCGCTGCCGGTAGTCGCTGGCGAAATCGGCAACCTGCTGGAACAGGGATCGAGTGGTCATAGGTTTGTGTACGGGTTCTGCGATGGACATCTGGGCCTCTCGCGTTTTGATTCAGGCGGGAAGAATAAGGTGCAAACAATCAGGGGTACATGCCTTGAAGTCGCCGGTGCGGGCGACAGAATCACTCTCGCAGTTGATCTCCACGAGCGCGCATCTCACCTCCGGCATGGATACAGCTTGCCACTGGGGCTCCGCTGGTCCGCTGAAAAGATGATCGCCTTTTCTCTTGTGTAATCCCGAGCGCAGCCAGGGAATGAGCCGCGCAGGCCTAGCGCATTTTTCCGTACTTCAATTCGTATTCCTGGCCGTCGACCGCGCTGGTCCGCATGAGATAGAAGACGTCGGCCCAAGTGCGGCCTCCGTCCTTGCTTTCCTGTTCGACGCGGAAGAATCCGCGGTCAGTCTTTTTGTCATCCTGTGTCAGCGTGATTGAGTTTCCGCGCAGGATGTAGCTTCCGTTCCCGAAATACGCTTGCGTTGTGGTGATCAGCTCATTGCTGGTGAGGTGATATTGCTGGGCTGCGGCCGCGTTGGCGAAGCGGCCATTGCCGGCGAAGGTGATCTTGTCGCCGGCGGTGGCTGTGGCGGCGATCCACTCTCCGGCAAGAAGCCGTCGCATCTGCTGCGAATGGTCCGCCTGAGGCCAGCTCTTGAAGCCAAGGCTGTAGAAGAATTTGGGCCAGTTGGTTGCGCCCGTGTTCTCACCCATGCAGGCGCTCACCAAAGGATCCTTGGAGACGCCCGAGATGACAGCCAGCCGATTGTCGAGTTTGGCGACCATGACGAAGCCGAGGCGGCTCTCCTGGGAATTGGGAGGAGCGATGCCTCTTCTTATGATCACGTATTCCCAGCCCTGCCCCGAGATGCCGTGCACGATGGACTCCGGGAAAGCGAAGCCGGCGGGAGTCTGGTTGCGCAGCACGAAGTTGCGCAGCCACGCGTCGCGAAATGCGTTGTTAGCGTCCTCGAGCAGGTTGGCGCCCGCCGGCCGCATCGGCAGCAGGTAGATCAGGCACTTTTCATTGGTGACGGACAGGGGCGAGGAGATCATGATGGCGTCCGATAATCTCTGGGCCGCCCAGCCAGGCGGGGCAGTGTAGACATAGTCATTGAGAGAGCTGAGACCGAGAGCAGCCGGCGCAGCGGCGCTCGTGCTGCCGGGGCCGGCAGGTGCGTTCCCGCCGCTCAAAGTCGCGCGAGACAGCATGGCTTCGACCGCAGGAAGGTTTCGGGTAATTAGCTCCGGACGGTTAGCCTCCACACCAACGGCCACATAAGTCGATCCGGCTTTTGCGCTGTACCAGATCATGGTTTCATTTTGGCCGCCGGGGAGTTGCACCTCAATTCGTGTCCAGATGAACTTGCCGGTTACGCCGTTTTGCGGCGCCGAGCCGGGCCGCGTGATGCTGGCCAGGTTTCCCATGATCTCAGCGTGGCGCTGGCGCACGTCCACCGTCGTCTGTTCGGCAGGCAAAAACTGCATTCGCATGTACTGTTGCTGCGTTGAATCGGGGGAGTGGAACTTAGTGGTCCCGAAGAATGTTTCCTCGGTCCAGCCCGGCGGAAGCGTTACCGTGAGCGGCCCCACCGTGAGGGGTTTGCCCTGCGCAAAAACGCGGATCGAGCCGGCCAGCGCGATGATGCTTACAAACAATGCGAGTTTTGCAAAGGATCGAGCCATGGCATCTCCGGAGACGTGGATGCGTAGTTCCACCCGGCATGAGCAAACGGCGCTGCGATGTCCGGGGGCTGCAGCCGGTTGCGGATTGTAGCGTTTCAGTGCAGGAAATGCGAGCAGAATACGCGGGAGGATTACGGTGGAAATCTACCGCGGATGAACGCGGATTGACGCTGATCGGGAATGGGACAACGGATGTTCAACGCGGAGACGCGGAGGCGCGGAGAAGAAGCAGGGCACTGGCTCTAGTGCCCTGCCAGCTTCATTCCTACGCCTCGAAACCGGCCGAAAATCTTGGGCCCCACGCGGCCGCTCAGCCCATGTGACGGAAGTCACTGTTTTATAATCCACCTTCAAGGCATTCTGAAAAGAGTGATAATAGAGCTTATAGCGGCCCGGTAAGGCGGCCGATACAGGACTAAAACTGAAATGGCAACACTTGACGCAGGACTCCAGGAACAATCGGCGCAGGCCCAGGGTGGGCGGCGCAACGTAAACGATTTCACCATCCAGGTGGCCACGGTAAACGGCTCCGGCTCGCAATCCGCCAACAGCGTGCTCTTGCGCAGCATTTTCCAAATGGGTGTGCCGGTTTCCGGTAAGAACCTGTTTCCTTCGAACATTGCCGGGCTGCCCACGTGGTACACCATCCGCGCCAGCAAGCACGGCTACGTGGCGCACAAAAAGGAGATCGACTTCCTGGTGGCGATGAACGCGGAGACGGCGCAGGAAGATGTGATGACTCTGATCCCGGGCGCGGCCTGCGTGTACGAAGAGTCGCTCAACCTGAACCAGCTGCGCCAGGACGTCACCTTCTATCCCGTGCCCTTTGACAAACTGGTGGCGCAGGTGTGTCCGGAAGCCAAGCTGCGCCGGCTGGTGAAGAACATGGTCTACGTGGGCGTGGTGGATTTTCTGCTGGGGATTGAGCTCAAGGAATCGGAAAAGGCCGTGGGCAAGCAGTTTGCCAAGAAGAAAAAGGCCGCCGACCTGAACATGGCCGCGGTGCGCGCCGGTTACGACTACGCCAAAGCAACGTTTACCAAGCAGGACCCGTTCTTCATTGAGCGCATGAATGAGAACGTAGGCAAGATCATTATTGACGGCAACTCGGCGGCGGCGCTGGGCTGCATGTTTGCCGGCGTGACGGTGGTGACCTGGTATCCCATTACGCCTTCGACTTCGCTGGTGGAGGCGCTGATCGATTACCTGAAGGAGTACCGCATCGGCCCGGATGGCAAAGCCACGTTCGCCGTGGTACAGGCGGAAGACGAGCTGGCGGCCATCGGTATGGTGCTGGGCGCAGGCTGGGCCGGCGCACGTTCCATGACTTCAACATCGGGCCCCGGTATCTCGCTCATGGGCGAGTTTGTGGGCCTGGGATATTACGCGGAAATTCCCGGAGTTATCTTCGACATCCAGCGCGTGGGGCCTTCCACGGGTCTGCCCACGCGGACCATGCAGGGCGATATTCTGAGCACGGCGTTTCTCTCTCACGGCGATACCAAGCACATCATGCTGCTGCCCGCTTCGGTGAACGAGTGCTTCAGCATGGCGATGGACGCTTTTGAACTGGCAGAGCAGTTCCAGACCCCTGTGTTTGTCATGAGCGATCTTGACCTGGGTATGAACAACTGGGCCAGCGATCAATTCACCTACCCGGAGAAGCCGATCAGTCGCGGTAAGGTACTCAGCGCGCAGGAGCTGGAGAAGCTGGGCGGGTTTGCCCGCTATAAAGACGTTGACGGCGACGCGGTTCCTTATCGCACGCTTCCCGGTACGCGGCATCCGGCAGCGGCGTACTTCACGCGCGGCAGCGGCCACAACGAAAAGGCCGCGTACAGCGAGCGTCCGGATGATTACGTGCGCAACATGGACCGGCTGGCAAGAAAGTTTGAAAACGCGCGCAAGGCAGCGCCGCAGCCGGTGAAGGAAGTCAGCGGCACATCCAAGGTCGGCATCATCGCTTACGGCACCTCGCACTGGGCGGTGACGGAGTCGCACGATCAGCTCGCCAAGGAATACGGCGTGAAGACGGACTACCTGCGGCTGCGCGCGTTTCCGTTCCACCAGGATGTGCACGAGTTCATCGGCAACCACGACCGCGTTTACGTAGTGGAGCAGAACCGCGATGGCCAGATGCACGAACTGCTCAAACTTGATGTAGCGCCTGACCAGGTGACGAAGCTGCGGCGCGTGCTGCACTACAACGGCCTGCCGCTCGACGCGCGGTCGGTGACAGACGAGATCATTTCCCAGGAGGGCAAGTAAATGTCGGCCACAACCACGCCAACGCCGGCGCCCAAGACCAACATCATCGGGCTGACCGTACTGGATTATCGCGGAGGCAAGAGCACCTTGTGCGCCGGCTGCGGGCACAACGCCATTTCCGAACGCATCATCGACGCCGCCTATGAAATGGGCGTGCAGCCGGAGGGCCTGGTCAAGCTGAGCGGGATCGGGTGCTCATCAAAAAGCCCGGCGTACTTCATGAACCGCTCGCACGGCTTCAACGCAGTGCACGGACGCATGCCTTCGATAGCCAGTGGAGTAGCGCTCTCCAACCACAAGCTGATGCTGCTGGGCGTTTCGGGCGACGGCGACACGGCTTCGATCGGCATTGGGCAGTTCGTCCACCTGATGCGCAGGAACCTGCCGTTGATCTACATCATTGAGGACAACGGCGTTTACGGGCTCACGAAAGGCCAGTTCTCCGCCACGGCGGATCTGGGCGCGAAGCTGAAGACCGGCGTGATCAACGAGCTGCCGCCCATCGATACCTGCGCGCTGGCGATTCAACTGGGCGCAACGTTCGTAGCGCGCTCCTTCTCCGGCGACAAGAAGCAGTTACTCACGCTGCTGAAGGCGGCGCTCGCCCACCGCGGCACGGTGATGATCGACGTGATCTCGCCGTGCGTGACCTTCAACGATCATGAAGGCTCCACCAAGTCCTACAAATACCTGAAAGACCACGACGAACCGGTGCAGGACGTGAGCTTTATTCCCAGCTTCGAAAACATCGACGTGGATTACGATCCCGGCACCACGGCGAGCGTGAGAATGCATGACGGTTCGGCACTGCGGCTGCGCAAGCTGGAACTCGATTACGACGCCACGGACAAAGTGAACGCGCTGAAGGTCATGGCGGAAGCCCATTCCAAAGGCGAGATCCTGACCGGCGTGTTTTACGTGAATACCAAGGCGCCTACGTTCATGGACCTGCTCAACATCGGCGACCAGCCGCTGGGCCAGTTGCCGGAAAGCCTGGTGCGTCCGCCCAAGAGCGTACTGGATGAAGTGATGACGGAGCTGCAATAAGGCTAAAACTCAGGCCACTCGACGGACCACTTCCTGGTGATGGCGTCTGCTGTCTTTCTCCGTCGCCGGCTCCTCTTCCACTTGCAGGACAATCTTGCCCCTAGTGTGCCCATGGGCCCCATGCTCAAATGCTTCGCGGGCCTGCTCTAGCGGGAAGACTGCTTCTATCAGCGGGCGCAGATCACCGGCCTGGATGAGACGGCTGATTTCAACCAGCTCACCGCGGTCCGGCTCCACGACGAAGTAAACGCCGCGCACACCAAGCGCCGCAGTCTTATCTGCCGGAGGCGTTTCAGCCACGCTGACCAGAACGCCGTCGCGGCGCAGTACGGCCCAGGACCGCTCGAGCGTTTCACCTCCAACGGTGTCAAGAACCGCGTCCACGTCATGCACTTTGTCTTCGAAGCGTGCTGCGGTGTAGTCAATGACTTCGTCCGCGCCGAGCTCGCACAGAAGATCCAGATTGCCGGTTTGTGCCGTGCCGGCAACGTGGATGCCGTGGCGGTGAGCAAGTTGCACGGCAAAGCTGCCCACCCCGCCGGTTCCGCCGTGGATCAAGACCCGCTGCCCGGCAGAGAGGCTCGCGTGATCAAATAGCGCTTGCCAGGCGGTGAGAGCCGCAAGCGGAACGGCTGCGGTTTGCACATGGCTGAGGTTTGCCGGTTTGGGAGCCAGGTCAGCGGCCCGCACAGCGACGTAGTCGGCGGCCGCGCCGTCGCGAGAGAAATCGGCAAGCCCGTAAACTGAGTCGCCCGCCTTCACCTCGATAACCCCGGGAGCCACGGCTTCTACCACGCCGGATAATTCGTGACCTGGGATTGTGGGGGTCCGATCCTTCCCTTCGCGGGTAGTGTACGTTTCAGACCATGTAAGTTCAGTATGCGTGATAGCGCAGGCGTAGACGCGCACCAGCGCATCGCCGGGCCGCAATTGCGGTTGGGGCGCGTCTTCATAGACGAGCTGTTCCGGGCCGCCTCGCGTGTGCAGACGAATCGCTTTCATCGCTC
Source organism: Candidatus Angelobacter sp. (assembly GCA_036380095.1). Classification (GTDB taxonomy): domain Bacteria; phylum Acidobacteriota; class Terriglobia; order Terriglobales; family Acidobacteriaceae; genus Angelobacter. Next base: position 20,566 of record DASVFK010000262.1, read on the forward strand.
ACCTCGTTTTCGTGATGTCTCCTCTGCGTACGAGAGCCTTGTGCATCGGCACGCTGTTGGGATGTCCGGCCGGGAAAACCCGGTTGCTCCGGCACGCGAGACGACATCAGGGAAGCCTTCCGGCCCCCCGGTATCATTCTGCGGCGCTGATCGACGCAACTCTTTCACGCTCACTGTGTTTCAGTTCTCTAGCGCGCCGCGAACAGATCGAGGGTGCGGCGGGCACGGACAGCAACGCTCTTAGGGGAAAAGCGTTGCCGGTCCATTGCTGAAAAAGACGATGTGAGGTGCTCATTCGTGTCTGTACTTTTGAGGCTCTGATGGGCAGAAAAAGCGGCCGGCGGCGTTCCGCGCGGCCGCTTCCTTTCGTTAGAATCGGTGCATGGCCAATCCCGGGCCCCTGTATCGCCCATATGACAAGCTGGTAAAGATCACTCTCGGGGACAAGGTGTTCGAGGTCCCGGAGGGCAACATGCTTCTCCGCGCGATGCAGTTTCTCTCGCCGGAAGACGTTTCCTATGGCCGCTTCTGCTGGAACGAAGAATGCCAGTACTGCCGCGTAAATTACGATCTGGGCCCAGGAACGCAGGTGCGCACGGCGCTCTCCTGCAAGCTGATGGTGCAGGAAGGCATGCGTATAGTGGAGGTGGCAGGGGAGATCAAGTACTGCCTGCGCAAGCTGGCGCTAAACGTCAAAGCGAAGTGAGTTGGAACGCAGCGCCAGACTTCGCCCCATGATCAATTAGACTGTAGCCCGGCGGCTGCGATCAAGCTATTTGTGCGCCGGCGAAGGCCGCGCGGGCCGGGTAGTGGCGCCGGCAGCCACCCCCAGCTTGGTCAGACGCTCCCTGGCTTGCACCGCTTCCGGGCTCTTGGGATAACGCGCAACCAGGCTGCGCAGTTCGGCCACACCTTCGTTTTTCTGGCCGAGATCGAGCAGCGCGTACCCCTTCTTCAGTTGCGCCGCGGCCGATTTGTTGCCGCCCGGGTACTGGTCCAATACCTTGTCGTAAGACTTGATGGCGCCGGCTAGGTTCCCCTGGCGATATTGAATCTCACCGAGATAGAACTGGGCGTTGCCTGCGAGGTCCGTATTGCCGTAGACCTGGACGTATTGCGCGAACTCCTGCCCCGCCAGATCGTTCTTGCCCGCGTTGTAATCCCGCAGAGCGTCATTGTAGAGCTGTTCCGCGGGCGGCGCTTGCGGCTGAGGCGGAGTAGCTCCCGCCGCGGGCTGGCCCGAGAGCGGGTTCGCGATGTTCTGCTGCCCCGCCTGAATGTCATCAAGCTGCTTGCCCACTTTCACCAGGCGGGCCTTGAGTTCGTCAACCGCATCGTGCAGCGCCTGCACCTGGCCGGAGATCTGGTCCACCTTGCTGGAAGCGTCGTTCGTCTGCGCACCCACGGACTTCTGCAAACTCTGGATCAGCGTGCTCAATTTATTCACGTTGTCCGTTTGCTGGGTGACCATGTCCCTCATCACGCCCATACGCTCGTCGAAAGATTGCTGCATGCGGGAAATGTTGTCCTGCATGATCTGGAGCTGGGTCTGGATCTGGATAAGCTGCGATTTAGTGTCGGCAGCAGCGGCGGGCTGCGCCAGGCATGCTACAAACACGAGTGCGGCGAACAAGGGGAAAAAGCTCTGTTTCTTCATAAACCTTTGACTCATAGATAGGATTGCCGGACCTTCCAGCATCGATTCTAAATGAGACGGGGGGCGCGGTGGGAGTGCCGGACGGGCGACCCCGCCCGTCCGGCGATGGTGGGTTAATGGAGCAAGGTGAAGTGATCATGCCGGTTCTTCTGCCAGCAATCCTCATTGGATTCCGTACAGACCGGCTTCTCCTTGCCGTAGCTGATGGTTTTGAGCGCGTCTCCGCCCACGCCGGACTGGATCAGCGACTGCCGCGCAGCGTCCGCGCGACGTTCGCCCAGCGCCAGGTTGTACTCGGTGGAACCGCGCTCGTCGCAGTTCCCTTCAATCTGGACCTTCCAGTTGGGATGGGCTTTCATGGCTGCGGCCAGGCGGGCCAGCACTTGCAGGGACTCCTGGCGCAGGTCTGATTTGTCAAAGTCAAAGTAGATGTCTTGCGCCGCCTGCGCGAACAACTGATCGTCGCTGGGCTGTGGCGGCGGCGGTGGCGGCGGCGTTGGCGTCGGTGTGGGCTGCGCCACTGTTACCTGCGCCGTGGCGTCCTGCGTTCCGCCTGCGCCTTTGGCCGAAAGATGATACGTGGTGGTCTGTGTGGGCGAAACACTCTGCGATCCGCTTACATTGACCTTCTGCCCTTCCAGAGTCACTTCGTCGGCATTTTCCGTAGTCCATGTCAGTGTTGACGACTGGCCTGCCAGGATGGAAGTTGGGTTCGCCGAAAGCGTGGCGGTTACGGGTTTGGGCGGCGGTGGTGGTGGCGGCGGCGGCTGCTTCTTCTTACAGCCGCTGAGTACGATCGACAGCGCCAGCATGCCCAGGATCAACGTCCAGTATCTGTTGCTGTATTTCACCTCATGTCCTCCGAAAACAAATGCGATTTTGATTCGCCAGGGTTTCTTTACAAAAGGCCTTTCCACAAAACTTGCTCAACGACAAACGACTCAACCGAAACGATCCCACAAAGAACTCAGCGATAACTCCAGTTGGGCTGCGTGTTTCTTCCTTCCCGCGTCAGTTGTTGCAGATGGGTCCCATCCGCCAGCAGGCTCCAGATCTGTTCGGTGCCGCTGCGGTTGGACTGGAAAACAATGTGCCGCCCATCCGGCGACCACGACGGGAAATCGTTGCGCCCGCCGTCATGCGTCAATTGTATGATCTGTCGTGATGCGACATCCATAACATAAATGTCCGCGCCGCCCAGAACGCCCGGCCCGTAGTGGCGCACCCAGGAAAAAGCCAGCAGAAGCCCGTTGGGCGACCACGCCGGGGAAACAGCATACCCCTGATCGGTCACCCTCTGCACATTACTACCGTCCGCGTCCATGATGTAGATCTGGGGCAGCCCCGTTCGTCCGCTCACAAACGCAATTTGGGCATTGGTCCGCGGGTTGAATACCGGCGATACGTCGGATTTGCCGTTGGTCAGCCTTCGTGGCCCTGCGCCGGAAGCATCTGCGATGAATATCTCCGGGGCCCCCATCCCCATCGACGAGGAAAACGCAATCTTCGTCCCATCGGACGCCCATGCCGGCGAATAATTCCCGCCGCCATAGCGCGGGAAACTGACCATCCTCCCCAGATCAAGAGAATACATCATGATCTGCCACGATTCCGGTGATTTCGTCAGCCCGCTAAAGGCCACGCGCGAGCCATCCGGAGAAACCCGCGGCGAGAGCGCCACGGTCCCCAGTTTGCTCACCCGCTGCTGGCTGGCGCCGTCATAATCCATTTGCCAGACTTCCTTGTTGCCGCTGCGCGTGCTGATGAAGTAAATCTTGCTCTCCGCCACCCCGGGAATGCCGCCCAGCCGCGTGATGATCTCATTCGCGAACCGGTGCGCGATTACGCGCGCGTTGTCCGAGGTGGGGTCTTCGCGATACTGCTTGCCCAGGATCTGCGGCGAGGCCGGGTTCTTCACGTCGTCCAGCCATCCCTGCACTTCCAGTTTGCCGCTGTTCACCCCCAGGTTGCCGAAGGCCACCATGGAGGCGTTCGGCGGCGGATTGCCCCAGGCATCGAGCTTGATATCGGCCGGAGCTCCCGGCGTGCCTGCGGGATAGAAACTTTTGGCCACCATCTCGAACATGCCGGCGTTGTCCAGGTCATACCATAGTGTCTGGTTGAAGGCGCTGAGCAGCGGCATGTTGGCCGCATCAGCGTTGGCCTGCTTGAAATCCGGCACCGCCAGGCGTATCGGTGCACCTTTGTTGGTGCCGCCTTTATACCAGTCCTGGGCGTTGCTTTGCGCCAACGGAAGAACCAGCAGGATGAATAGTAGAGCGAAATGTGTCCTTGTTTTCTTGTTCAACATGTCTCCACTTCTTCTTACTTCTGATAATCAAACCAGAATTCCACCTGCAGCTTGCTTTCGCGATACTCCGGCGGCAGCGGGCCAAAGTCGCTGCGCTGCACCGCGCGCATGGCAAGCTGGTCCAGGGAAGGCACGCCGCTCGACTGCTCCACCCTCACGTTGGTCGGGGAGCCGTCGCGCATGATGTCAAACAGGATGTACACGCGCCGCGCATTGGCGACATCCGGCTTGAACCAGTTGCGTGAAATCGTCTGGTTGATGCGCTGGCAGTAATACGCAAAGCGGGTGCCGAAGTCGGCTTGCTGGAAGTTGAAGCCGCCTTGCGTATGCGGCGCGGTGAATGCTCCGTAAGGCCCGCTCACCGGCCCGCCTTCACCATACGGCACCGCTTTTTCCTCTGGCGTGGGCACAGGACGCGGGCGAACGGCAGTGGCAGTCACAGCTTTCTGTGGCACCGGCTTTGGCTTTACCACCTTGCCCGGGATGGTGATGCCGTCCTCGGTCTCTACCGGCTTGGGTTCAGGCTTGGTCTCCGTCACGCCCTTAGATTCGTTGGCCACAATGTTGGCGGATTCTTCCGTATGCGGGATGGGCAGCGCGGATGCGCTCACCAGCGTGGCGGAAACTGCATCGCCCGTGTTGATCCCCCACACATTGACCACGCGCGGCCGGAAGACATAGCCCGCGGCGATGATCGCCGCGACCAGAAACAGATGGAAGCCCACGGAGAGAAACAGTGGTTTTTTCCACTCCTCCCGTTCATAAAACAGGTTGGCCCGGACGTATGCCATCAGCTCCCGTTTACTTCTTTACCTGGATTGGTTCGGTGACGATACTGACGTTGGCGATGCCGGCGGACTTGACCGTGCTCATCACCGTGGCAAATGCGCCAAAGGCCACGTCCTGGTCGGCGCGGACGTACACCGCCTGCCCTCGTGGATCGCGGATCTTCTGCCGCAGCATCGTGCCCAGCTCGTCCAGCTTCACGTGATCGTTGTTCAGATAAACTTCCTGGCCCTTGGTAATGCTGATCACCAGCCGCTCTTCGGAAATTTCCTTCACTACTTTCGTCTTCGGGACGTTCACTTCGATGCCGGATTGCAACACGGGGGCGGTGACCATGAAGATGATCAGCAGCACCAGCACCACGTCAACGAAAGGCGTGACGTTGATTTCCGAAAGCGATGTTTCCACGCGCCCGGTTTTCCCGATGAACGCCATCAGCGCACTCCCGTGGGAATCCCCGTGGTCCGTTCGATCATGTTCAGCATTTCCAGAGTGAAGTCATCCATGCGCGCTCCAAACTCGCGCATGCTGTGCGTGAATTGATTGTAGAAGATCACCGCGGGGATGGCCGTGAACAGGCCGGCCGCCGTGGTGATGAGCGCTTCAGAGATTCCCGGCGCTACCGCCCGCAGCGTGGCCGAGCCGGCATCGCCCATCCCGTGGAACGCATCGATGATGCCCCACACCGTCCCGAACAAGCCGATGAACGGAGTTACCGCGCCCGTGGTGGCCAGCAGCGGCAAACGGCTTTCCAGGCGCGTGAGCTGCTCGGAAGACGCGATCTGCGCGGCGCGCTGCACCGCGGTTATATTGGCGTCGCCCTGGCGGCGGAACTCGTCATAGGCGCCTTCAAACACCTGCACCAGCGGGCTGGGCTTGAACTGGTCAGAAACCGTGGCAAAGTCCTGCAACCGCTGGGCCCGGCGGAAGGCACGCAGAAAACGCCCACTCTGCGTCCGCGCGCGCCGCAGCGCCGACCATTTGCTCAGGATGATGCCCCAGGAAAATATGCTGAATATAAGAAGGATAAGGAGCACAGTCTTGGCCACCAGGCCGCTCTGCTCTATCAGGCTGAAGATTTCGCCGCCAATCGCGGCCCCAAAAAGCGCAGTCTTGATCATCACAAATCCAATTGTCTCTATGAGTTATCTTTTGACCGTAACATCATGTGCTGCTCGCGTCAAACAGGCGAAGGCTGTAGTACTTTAGCGCGCTCCCCTGCCTCATTCTTCTTAATTCTCGCCCTGGGAAGGTTCCCGTGCATGGGATAGATTGGTGCGCGAACCCTCGGCGTTAACAGCGAGAAAAACCTCACCACTGATCACACAGATGAAACTGATCCAGGAACATGCCTCTGCTCCTGGATCAATCTGATCGGCGCCATCCATGGTGAGGTTTTCGTTCGACCACCCTTCGTCCTCTTCCTGCTTACCGCCGGTCCCAATTCCAGTCACGCCGGTCATGGCGCACGTCGCGGTTGTCGTGGCGCACGTCGCGGTTGTCGTGGCGAACGTCGCGGCGGTCGCGGTCAAGGTCACGGTAACGCTCGCGGATCTCCTCGCGCTCGCGTTCCGCTGCGCGATAGTTGCCCTCACGCAAATCACGGTCCAACTCCCGGCGATCGTGAGCAATCGCGGCCTGGTCGCCACGCATGTCGCGCCAGTTTCCGCGCCTGTCAGAAAGATCGCGCCGCTCAAAACGGTCGTCCCGGTCCTGTGCGCTCGCCATTGCAGTTCCGCCACCCGCCATCACTGCCATCAACATGAAACAGAATAGAGTCTTTTTCATTGCCTGGTCCCTCCTGCGGTCCCACTAACTGCCAGGTATTAACCCGCGGTCCGAGCGGCGGTTCCGTTAAGTAATGCGAAGAATAGACAAGACCAGAGCCAAACCTGGCACCGGCTTTCCACGGCGGTCACGAGATCGAACTTCCTGTCAGGGAACGGCGGGCGGGAGATTGAAGGCCTTTTCGATGGCGACGCGACCAGCATCGATGAGCTGATGCTGGTACATTCTGTCACCCATGTGTCCGGAACGGACCATCGCTTTTTGGTCGGGGTCAAGCGGACGATTTTAGAACTTTCTTGCAAAGCCAAGGGTCACACGCGATCGTGTGCCGGACCTGAAACGACGCCGCAATTGCTACGAATGTGGCCCGTTTCAGGATCCGGCTGCTGATGTTTAAAACCCTGGCAGTTTGCTCCTTTATTTGATGATGCTTTTCGTCAGGACGCTGTTGGCTGCGTCGAACGTGTAGCCGGTCTTGGTGATGTTGGCGACTGTTAGCGTGTAGGTGCCGCGGCCGCCGGTGGTGCTGAAATTGGCGATGCCGGTCGAATTTGTCGTCGCGGTTTGCGCCGTCGTCGCGCCGCCGGGGCTGGTCCACGTCGCCGAGACCACCGCGCCGGACACTGCCGCGCCGCTGCTGTCCGTGACGGCAACATTGCCGCTTACGCGGACCTGCTTTCTCTGCAGCGTGGCTGAGAGGTCGATCGCGGTGCTGCGCAGCACGGTGCTCACCACCGCACCAGAGATCCGCCAGCAGGTGATCAGCGCGTCGTAGCCGCCGGTGGCACACAGGTCGCCGTTGGGGAGGGCAGTGGCCCAGACCGTCCCTCTCCTGGAGAAACCCTCCCACAGCAGAGTGCCGTTCGGGCTGTACCCGGCCGTGACTCCCTGCATGATTGAGTTGCCCAATGTGTCCGAGATGGCCGGGCCTCCGGACCCGGACACCACGGTGGTGCCGTCGGCCAGGACGAAGATGGCGGCTGGACTCTCCTCCCCAGTGACTGCGAGGTCGCGCCGGGCCTGCCACCGTACGGTACCGTTGTTGTCCATGGCCACGATCCACCAATCGTAATTTCCCCCGGAGTATGCCTGGCCGGCGACCACCAGGCTGCCATCGGGGGCCAGGGCGATGCGATCCCCGTAAGCGCAGCACACCGGTGGATTAGCATCCGTGCGCCACAAGCGGGCTCCGGTCGCCCGGTCATACGCGACCACGGTGAGAAAGTCGTTGATCCCGACCTTGCCCGCGCCGGTCACGTACACACGGGCGGCATCCATGGCTACGTCCGTGGCGCCGTTGCCCTCAGCCGCCGTCGCCAGCCAGGTGGGAGCGCCCGTAACGGCGTTGAAGGAGGCGGTAACCCAGGTGCCGCCGCCGATGACATAGCCCGCCAGCACCACATCAGTTTCGTCCGGACTCAACGCCAGCGACTGGGCGCCGATGTAGGAGCCCGTGGAGTTCCCAGTCGACCAAAGCAGGACGCCAGAGGGGTCGTACTTGAGCAACTGGATATCAAAACCCCTGATCGTCATGTAGGCGTTGCCCCCCGAATCGACGAGCAGCCGCGACACAATGGTCACGAGGTCCACACGCCAGCGGAGTGTCCCGTCCGGGGCATATCGAACCAGGGTACTTCCGATCGGGCGGCCGTTGGAGTTGACGTTATGACCAACCGCCAGGAAATCGCCATCGGGCGCAGCGGCCACCCAGACACCGACAAACGTTCCCGACGCGGGGATCACCGTACTCCGCCAGCGAAAGGATCCATCCGCCGTATATGACGTGACCGCCAGGTCGCCCCCAGCGGCAGGTCCCGACACCACGGCAACGTTGCCGGCGGCGTCGGTGGTCATCAGGGCTGCCAGGCCCGCGCTGTCGATGCCTCCGGAGACACCTCCGGCGGTCCACAGCACGGGAAGTGTGGATGCTGCAAAGGCGGGGTAGGCCGTCAACGGCTGAATCGCCAGAAAGATGCTGCAGGCAGCCAAGAAAAGGCCGCGCACCGTAATCCGCTTCATCGTCAAGCTCATGATTCTGTTCATTGGCTTCATTCCTCTTCTTCATATGTGAGGGTCTTCTCCTGGTTGCCACATTCGCCTGGCTACAGCCGGTCATCAAACCGGCTGGCCGTTCAGGCCCCGTCGGTGCATCTGCTCACTACACGCGAGCAGAGAAGCCGAGTATGTGATGGCAGTCACACGTATTGTGATCAGAACCGCCGTCGCCGAGCTATCCACTTCAGCTTCAGCGTTTTCAGCGTTCAATTCGGTCAATTTTTCCCGAGCGTAGAGAAGTATTCAGAGGTTTGAATTCTAGTGGCGTAAGTCTGTACAGAAAGCCCTTCGATGTGATCTTTCAAAGGGCCAAAAAGCAAGAATGGTCGAGGCGAGAGGATTTGAACTTGAGGGCGTTTTGGCGGCGTCTGAGCCGCCAGCCGAAATCCCGAAACCTGCGCAGCAGGTGAGGGACCTCGCCTGTGAATGGTCGGGGCGAGAGGATTTGAACCTCCGACCCCCTGCGCCCAAGGCAGGTGCGCTACCAGGCTGCGCTACGCCCCGACAAAAATTCCACTGGTAAGACCATTGTATCCGATGTCTTGAAGCGGCAAGAAATCCCACC
>DASVFK010000263.1:0-7637 GCA_036380095.1 Candidatus Angelobacter sp.
GCCAAGTCGCAGCGGCTGAGCTTGAACCACTTCTTCCACCTAACGGCACGAATGAACTTACTGCCTTCCCGCGTGGCCGATCTTCCACGTTGCCCGGAACTGCACGCCCACAGACGGCGCTGCCGCCGACGCTCCCAGCGGTACTGCCGCCTTCAGCTCCCAGTGTTCGCCGATGGAGTAAATAATCTCCGGCGCCACGAACGTCACCGTCGTGGAACTGTTGAAGTCGTGCTGCCCGAACACCTCCACCACCGGATGCCAGCGTTCCGTGAGTTCGTACATGCCGGCCACGGCATAGGTGAAGTTCTTTTCTTTCACGTCAAAGTTCGCTACCGGAGTGTTGTAACCGAAGTTGGAGTGCAGCCAGAACTTGTCGCCGCGATGGGCGTCCACATGGAGTGCAGCGCCCAGGGTATAAGCCCGCTCCGCAACTCCCGGGTTGCCGGTGGGCAGTTCAATCTCAGGATTGATCGAGACCGCATAAGCCTTCTCATTGCCGCCGGCCAAAAGATATCGGTAGGCCAATTCCAGATTGCCCGCCCCCACAACCGACCTGTTTCCCTCGGAAACCCTCAGCAACGGCAGATTGCCTGAAATCTGCATCCGATTGGCGATGCCATATTCGAAATCCAAGCCGGCAAGAGCTTCGCTGCCGTTGCCGCGGAAATGCTGAAAATCAAAGTTCAGGTTGGCGGTCCGGCGGGACAGAGGCGAGGCAAATTCCGTGTTGATGGGCTCGCTGTCATGCGCGCTGGCCGCAGCGGCAAGCGCCAACAGGCAAAGGCAGAGTCGCAATGAAGATATTCGGCGCAAGTGGGTAGCACCTTATCGCAGCATGTTAGCACCCTGGGCCGAAGTGAAAGAGCTTGCAGGCAATCTTCGCTTTTCAGGGTAAACTTGTTCCAAGGGGAGACCTATGCCGGAGTCCAAGAGTGTGATCATGCGCGACCCTGAAATCCTCGGGGGAGTGCCGGTGTTCCGGCATACGCGGGTTCCGTTTCAAGCGTTGATCGACTACCTTGAAGGCGGCCAGACGCTCGAAGAATTCCTTTCCGACTTCCCCACCGTGACCCGCGACGCCGCAATCGCCGCCCTTGAAGAAGCTAAATCGCTGCTGATTGCCCATGCGAAATGAAAGTCTTGATCGATGAATGCGTTCCTCGGCGCTTCAAGTTCTCTCTTGTGGGCGGCGACCGCGAATGTTTTACAGTGTCCGAAGCAGGACTCGCAGGAAAGAAAAACGGTGAGCTGCTGCGCAGCGCGGCGGGAGATTTTGACGCCTTCGTCACCGTCGACCAAGGCCTTGAGTATCAGCAGAACCTCACTGGGATGAAGATCGCCGTGATTGTGATCCACTCCCGTTCGAACCGATTTGCCGATCTGCAACCGCATGCTACCGCGTGTATCGACGCCCTCACCTCCATCAAACCAGGAGAGCTTGTCAGGATCGGCGGCTGAGCTTGTCAGAATCCGCTAACTCTTCACCCTCGTCAGCTTGATCTCTCTCCACCGCGTCTTGTCGCGCAGAAACATGGCGCCTTCCAGGCGATCGCCTTCGAGCGTAAGCTCAATGGTGCTCCGGCCCAGGTCGCAGTGCAGAAGTTTCTTCGCCGCATCGAACGAGCAGTCAGCATCGCCCATGGATTCCGGTTTGCCATCCACGATCTTGTCCGCCTGCATGGCCAGCCCGCCCGGCTTTTCCGGCGCCGTTTTGACGTGATAAAGCGCTTCTTCATCATGGCAGGCGCTGGGTTTCACCAGGCACAGCGACGTGCCGTGCCAGTCGCCAACCACCGCGGGTTTGTTCGCTGGTTTGGCCTCGGGACCTGACTGCGACGCAGAGGTGAGCGGCAGGGAAAAGCTAGTGACTGCGCAGACAAGAATAAGTTTCATAGATTTCAACTCACCGTATTTGACGGAGACCTGGCGTGCAGGTCAACTCACTTTAGAGCTCAATGTCCCCTTTGGGCGTCGCGATCACCGCTCGCAACCTTGCCTGCTTCGCTCTCTCCACCGCTACTTCAACCCCCAGATTCTTACACTCCTTCGCCAACTCCCCTTCCGCCGGCAACTCGAGCCAGAACCTTTTCAGCGTGCAGCCTTTGGGCGCGTCTTCTGAAGGGTGGACCGACTCGCGGCCCCATTCGATGAAGAACGGCAACAGTCCGCCACGGTCATCTTTCAGGTTGAAGGATTTCCAGTGCAACGTCTTGCCGTCAGGACGCGCGCGGGAACCGTCTCTGGGCCCGTCAATGGCGAAGCCCGCGGCCACCGCCCGCTTTGCCGCCGCGTCAATATCATTGGTATGGACGGCCCAGTCGAACAGGCGCGGCTCCTTCATCGCGCTCAGCCTGTCATACATGCCGATGCCCGGCTGTTGTGGATCCGGCGCGATGATCTCGAGATAATGCCTCGACCCAAGAGACAGTAGCGCGTTGCGTGTCCCGCGTCCCGGATGCACGCCGCCCACCGCCGCCCGCACTCCCGTGCGCTGCTCCACCCAGGCAATGCCGCTCTCCAGATCGCTGACGCCGAGAAGGATGTGGTCCAGTTCAGCCGGCACAGCTTCCCTCGCCCACAGCTGCGAGTCGGGACGCATCACCCACGCCATCCCCGCCAGAGTGAGAAACCATCGTCGCGAAATCATAGTTGATCACTTTGCCCCCTGGTTGCGCGGCCCATTCTAGCAGCGGAGACATTCTGAAAGACTGGCGGACCGAAGTGTTGGGACCGCGTGCGCAGGAAGGCGCAGTGTAACTGAGCCCAGCGCGTGACCCGCCGCAAAAACTTTGGCTGGCTGGAGGTAAAGTCACATGCGCCGTAGGCGCAGTATTACTGAGCCCAGCGCGTCAGCGCTGGGGAGGGCGAAATCTGAGTTTGAGCCCCGTAGGGGCGACCCACACACTCATCCGTCATTGCCATATCCAGGCCTATAAACCATTTTGTTTTAATCACATAGCATCAGTATCAAAAAAGCTCTTGACATGTTATATAGTGTTATAGTTATGTATAACAGTGAAACGAAGGCCGACAGCTAAGAGGCTCAGCCCCGATGAACAGCTCCGGCCGCGAAAGCAAAGGAGAACGATCATGAAAACCCATCGTTTTTTGTTGTCCGTAGTTCTGCTAACGATTTCGACCGTGGCTCTTGCCCAGTCGCAAGCACAAAAGTCAGCGGACGCGCAAAAACCATCGGAGGCGCAGAAGTCATTCGATGCCATGAAAGCCCTGGCAGGTTCCTGGGAAGGCCGCGCAACACTCGACCCGCCGATGGCCCAGATGAGCGACGACAAGGCCGGCGTTCATGTTTCCTTGCGCGTAACCTCCAGGGGCCATGCGCTGGTTCACGAAATGCAGGAGTCAGGAACTCCGCTGGATCCGGCGCGTTATGACCATCCCGTCACCATGCTTTATGTGGATGGCGACCGCCTGCTGCTGACGCATTTTTGCGATGCAGGCAACCGGCCGCGCATGACGGGCAAAGTCTCCGCGGACGGGAAGAAGATCGAGTTCGATTTTCTCGACCTTTCCGGCGGCAACCAGCACGGACACATGTACCATGCTGTGTTCACCATCATCGACGCGGATCATCACATCGAGGAATGGACGTATATGATGCCGGGTGATAAGCCCATGCACGGGCGCCTGGACTTACACCGCAGCAAACCGCAGGAGACTGCTTCCCGCTAGCGCCACTGGATAACAGGATGGACCGTGAGTGGAACGACAATCAGCCGATTTACCGCCAGCTTCGCGACCGCGTGGTTGCAATGATCCTCGATCGCGTACTCAAGGAAGGCGATCCGCTGCCCTCCGTGCGCACCGTGGCGGCCGAATATCGCGTTAATCCGCTCACGGTCCTCAAGGGCTATCAGCAACTGGTGGACGAGGGGCTGGTGGAAACCAAGCGGGGTCGCGGCATGTTCATCAACGCCGGCGCGCGCAATCTGCTGCTGCAAGGTGAACGGCAGAAGTTTCTGGGCGAAGAGTGGCCGCGCATCCACGCAACCATTCAGCGGCTCGGCTTGAAGGCGGAAGAACTTCTCAACCCGGCCGGCGCCAACAGCCGGCCTTCGCACACCCAGCCGCCGGACGCCGCATCAAGTTCAAAAGATCGAGAGGAGGAGCCCTAGAGCCATGGCAAGCATAGAAGCTCGCGGCCTGCGCAAGGCCTTCGGCACAACCGTCGCCCTGGACGGAATCAACTTGCGGGTGGAAGAAGGCCGCATTCTCGGACTCATCGGCCCCAACGGCGCCGGCAAGACCACCGCGCTCAACGCGATTCTCGGCCTCACTCCATATCAGGGCGAACTCAACGTGCTGGGACGCAACCCCTGGGCTGAACGCGATCAGCTCATGCGCGATGTCTGCTTCATCGCCGATGTCGCGGTGCTGCCGCGCTGGATGCGGGTCTGGCAGGCGCTTGATTATGTCGCCGGCGTGCATCCGCGGTTCGATCGCGCCAAGGCGGAAGGGTTTCTGGCCAAGACCACCATCAAGCGCGCCAGCAAGGTCAAGGAGCTTTCCAGGGGCATGGTCGTCCAGTTGCATCTCGCCCTGGTCATGGCCATCGACGCGAAATTGCTGGTGCTCGACGAGCCCACGCTCGGCTTGGACATTCTTTTTCGCAAGCAATTCTATGATTCCCTGCTCAACGATTACTTCGACCGCAGCCGCACCATCCTGATGACCACCCATCAGGTGGATGAGATCGAGCACGTTCTCACGGACGTCATGTTCATCAACCGCGGCCGCATCGTCCTGGAGTGCAGCATGGAGGAATTCGAGTCGCGCTACGCGGAGGTGCTGGTGCATCCCGATCAACTCACCGCGGCCCGCGCGTTCAAACCGATGTACGAGCGCCAGTCGCTCGGCCGCAGCATCCTGTTGTTCGATGGTGTGGACCGTCAGAAACTCGCTTCGCTGGGCGAGGTGCGAACACCCAGCATCGCCGACCTGTTCGTTGCCGTAATGGACAAGCAGGCCAGCCCGGTACAAGGAGCGGCCTGATGAACACTCCATCGAACGCCGTGCCCGGATCTTCCTTTCAATCGCAGGTGATCGCGCCCGCGGAAATCTCTTGGGCCCGGTGCTTCTACTGGTCATTGCGGCGTGAATTGTGGGAGAACCGCGCAATCTACATTGCGCCGCTGGCAGTGGCCGCGGTGCTTCTGGTGGGCTTCCTGATCAGCCAGATTGCGCTAACGGGGCACCGCATAAGGACCGTATTGGCGCTTGATCCGGCGAAGCAGCGGGCCGCGATCAATGAGCCGTACATGATTGCCGCGGCCCTGATCATGGGCACGGCCTTTATCGTCGGAATTTTCTATACTCTCGACGCCTTGTACGGCGAACGCCGCGACCGCAGCGTCCTCTTCTGGAAGTCGCTGCCGGTCTCCGATCTCACCGCCGTGTTGGCAAAGCTCACGGTTCCCATGGTGTTTCTGCCTCTGTTCTCTTTTGTCCTCACCGTGGCCACGCAGTTCATCATGCTGGTGCTGAGCAGCGTGGTGGTGCTGGCGAGCGGCCTGAATCTCGCCACGCTGTGGTCGCAAGTCTCGTTTTTGCACGATTCGCTGCTGGTCTTCTATCACATTGTTACCGTTCACGGCCTTTGGTATGCGCCGTTCTACGGCTGGCTGCTCATGGTTTCAGCCTGGGCGCCGCGCGCGCCGTTCATCTGGGCCTTCCTGCCGCCGTTCGTGATCTGCCTGGTGGAAAAGGTCACCTTCAACACCACTCACTTCCTCGGGCTGCTGCAGCGCCGCTTGATGGGACCGGATTCCGCCTCCATGTCGTCAGGCGGCTCCATGATAGCAAGCCTGATGCCACACCATTTTTTTAGCGAGCCCGGCCTGTGGATTGGGCTGGCAGTCGCCACAGCATTCATTGCCGTCGCGGTTCGGCTGCGCCGTTACCGCGGCCCAGTCTGAGCCCACCGACCAGCGGTGCGCGTATATCTTCAGGAGTTAGCAGTATGCGGTACTCTCCCGTGTTGGTCGTTCATATTTGCTGTGGCACAGCAGGCTGTCTTTCCGGCTTCGTTGCGGCGTTTTTGCGCAAAGGCTCGCGCCGCCATCGCCTGGCGGGAGACGTCTTTGTCATATCCATGTTGGGGCTGGGCGCAAGCGCAGCATACCTGGCGTTCTTGAAATCCGATCCCGCCAATTTTCTGGGAGGCACTTTCGTGTTTTACCTGGTGGCAACTGCGTGGCTGACTGCCCGGCGAAAGACCGGCGCGCCGGGCATTTTTGATTGGGCCTTGCTGCTGCTTGGGTTCGCGGTCGCCGCCACCGAGGTCACCTTCGGTCTGCTGGCGCTGAATAGCCCGACGGGGCGGATCTACGGGGCCCGCGCTCCGGGGTATTTCATCTTCAGCTTTTTGGTCCTGCTTGCGGTCACGGGCGACATCCGCATGATCGTGCGCGGCGGCATTTCCGGCACCGCGCGAATCACGCGCCATCTCTGGCGCATGTGCTTCGCCTTCTTCGCCGCCGCAGGGTCCATCTTCCTGGCGAGACAACACCTCTTCCCTGTCTTCATGCGCAAGACAGGTATGCTTTTTCTCTTGAGTTTCACGCCGCTGGTCCTGATGATCTTTTGGCTGGTTCGCGTTCGTTTCTCGCCACGCTTCGCCGAAAAAACCAGGAGCGTTGGCCGCGTCGCGAAGGTAGAGACCAACGCAGAAGAAATCTGCGCCTAGAAGGCTGCTGAAAAACGCGGCTTGAGCCCCTGCTCGGCTTTAGCCTCTGTAGGTATCAGGGCACCGGCTTTAGCCGTGCCGTAAAGCGTTTTAAAATCAATCGGGCTTTAGCCCCTGAAAAACAGAATCGCAGACGGAAAAGGGTTTTTCAGCAGCCTCCCAGGAACAACGGAATGGGTCACCGATGTGGCCCCCGGCTTAGGGGCGGCTGGACGCTCCCCAAGGTTGCATTCTTCGGATATTATGGCCTCCCGTGACGTTGATGAAGGAGTCCGCCCCACGTCAGCACCGCCGTGCGGTGCGCGACATCCTGCTCTATGGCCTGTGCGGCGGAGTGCTGATTACCATCCTGAAGCTTACGGAGTACCGCTTCCTGGTCGTCGAGCACTCGCTCGAAATCTACGGCGGCCTGGTAGCGGCCCTGTTTTCCGCGCTGGGCATCTGGCTGGGACTGACGATCACACGCAAGAAGCAACAAGCGCACGTCGTCGCCCAGGAAGCGGCGGCGCCGCTCAGCGCACCGTTTGTCGCCGATGCCCGACGCATGACCGAACTCGGGATCACGCCCCGCGAACTGGAAATTCTTAGCCTGATCGCCGTGGGGCTCAGCAACCGGGAAATCGCTGAACGCCTGTTTGTCAGCGAGAATACGGTCAAGACCCATTCCAGCCGGCTTTTTGACAAGCTCGGCGCCAGGCGACGCACCCAGGCAGTCCAGCTCGCCAAGGAGGCCCGGCTGCTGCCCTAAACAGGTCCCCCAAAAGCATGATTTTTGGCCTCGGGCGCAAAATCACCCAAAGGGATGACGACAAATTCGGCGCACAAGCTCCACAATCGCCGGGTGTGACAATCAAATTCCAGCAAGGAGACTGGCTTCCATGAGCATGAGAAAGACCGTACTTACCTTTGGGCTGATTGCCGGCGCAATTTCCGC
>DASVFK010000264.1:0-9724 GCA_036380095.1 Candidatus Angelobacter sp.
GGAGTTCCTCAGCGCGGTGCTGGATAACGAACGAATTTGCCGCGGCATCTGCGCCATGGACCTGCGCACCATGGAAGTCCGCACATTCCCGGCCGACGCGCTCATCGTCGCCACCGGCGGCATCGGCGCCATCTTCGGCAAAAGCACGAATTCGGTCGTCTGCACAGGATCGGCCCAGTCAGCGCTTTACCAGCAGGGCTGTTATTACTCGAATGGCGAGTTCATCCAGGTGCACCCGACCTCGATTCCCGGCGAGGACAAACTGCGGCTCATGTCGGAATCGGCGCGCGGCGAAGGCGGCCGCGTATGGGTCCCGAAAAACAAAGGCGACAAGCGCGACTGGAAAAGCATTCCTGAGTCTGAGCGCTTCTACTTCCTGGAAGAGTGGTATCCCAAGTACGGCAACCTGGTACCGCGCGACGTGGCCACCCGCGCTATCCACAAGATTGTTTACGAATACGACCTGGGCATTGACGGCCAGCCCATGGTTTATCTGGACCTCACGCACATCGACCGCGCCACGCTTGACCGCAAGTTGGAAGGCATTCTGGAGATCTACGAAAAGTTCGTAGGCGATGATCCGCGCGATGTACCCATGAAAATCTTCCCCGGCATGCACTACACCATGGGCGGGCTGTGGGTGGATTACAAGCAGGCCACCAACGTCAAAGGCATCTACGCCGCGGGCGAGTGCGAGTACAGCTACCACGGCGCCAACCGCCTGGGCGCGAACTCGCTGGTTTCCTGCATCTGGGGCGGGTTTGTGGCCGGGCCGCAAGCTGTGCAATACGCCAAGAACAACGCCAAATCTACTCAAGCGGTCAGCAGCAATGTGTTTGACATGGAAAAGAAGCGCCAGGAGGAGTTCAACCAGCGCCTGATGACTTCACAGGGCACGGAAAACCCGTTCCGGATCTGGCGCGAACTGGGCGAGCTGATGACGCGCAACTGCACGGTCATCCGCTACAACAAACCGCTCAAGGAAACCGACGGCAAGCTGGTGGAGATGCTGGACCGATTCAACCACATCAACCTGAGCGACAAGAGTATGTGGGCCAACACGTCGTTCGCCTTCACCCGACAGCTTTACAACATGCTGCAGCTTTCGCGCGTGATCGCGCAGGGCGCGGGCATGAGAGACGAATCGCGCGGCGCGCACTATAAGCCTGATTTCCCCGATCGCGATGACAAGAATTGGCTGAAGACGACGAAGGCCTACTTCGCTCCCGATGCGGACGAACCAAGATTTGAGTTTGAGCCGGTGGACGTATCGCTGATTCCGCCGCGCCCGAGAAGATACGATATGGCGAAGTGACGACGGATCGGTGCCGGTAACTTCTGAAATCCCGAGCGCAGCGAGGGAACCCTGTGGTCCGGGATGATCAGGTAGAGATTGTCATTCCAAGCGCCCGACGTTGGCGCGAGGAATCTGCTTTCTTGCAGGCCAGGGCGGAAGCAGATTCCTCGCTTCGCTCGGAATGACAATGCTACAAGAGCTAAACGGCTTCAAGGCAATAGAGATCCCTCGCTTTGCTCGGGATAAAGAAGAAACACATGGAACAACAACGCGCCGGTGCATCACCCACCTGGTATCGCAACACTGCGATCATCTTCTTTGTGATCGCAGCAGCACTGCTGTGGGCGGCCCTTACGTGGCATGACTGGGTGTACTGGGCGTTTGCCGGCATCACGTTGTTGAACGCAATCATGACCACCTTTAAGTTCATTGCGGTTAGGGACAGCGGAAAATAGGACTCAAGAATGGCGAAAACCGTAATTCTGAAAATCAAGAGACAGGAAAATCCGGGCGCCGCCTCGCGCTGGGAAGAATTTGAACTCACCTGGAAGCCGGGCATGAACGTGATCTCCGCCATGATGGAGATCGCCGCGAATCCGGTTACGCGCTCGGGCAAGACGACCACGCCCATCGCCTACGATTCCAACTGCCTGGAAGAGGTCTGCGGCTCCTGCGCCATGCTGATCAACGGCCGCGCGCGCATGGCTTGCTCGGCGCTGGTGGAGAAGCTTGCGCAGCCCATCACGATCGAACCTTTCAGCAAGTTCCCGGTGGTCCGCGACCTGCAAGTGGACCGTAGCGTGCTTTTTGAGAACCTGAAGGCCGTGAAAGCCTGGGTTCCCGTGGATGGAACGTATGACCTGGGCTCCGGCCCTCGTGTTTATCCCACGGACCAGGAGCAGGCTTATCCCATTTCCCGCTGTATTTCCTGCTGCTGCTGCATGGAGGCCTGTCCGCAATTCAACGAGCAAACGGGCTTCGTGGGCGCGGCCACCATCGCCCAGGTTCGGCTGTTCAATCAACATCCCACGGGAAAGGCGCTCAAGCACGAACGGCTGCAAGCGCTCATGGGCGATGGCGGCATCCAGGAATGCGGCTTCGCGCAAAACTGCGTGGAAGTCTGTCCCAAGGACATACCGCTGACTAAAGCCATCTCGGACACAGGCCGCGAAGTGATCAAACAGGCCATCAAGGATTTCTTCAGGGGATAGCCCGCTGAGAAAAGCAAAGCCGCGTTTCGCGCAACTTCCGTATTAGAAACGCCAATATTGTTACGAAGGTTGCACGAAACTGACATAAATTGTCAACTCAGGCAACCTATTGATTACTAAAGGCCGGGTTTGCAGTTTCACCGCAGACGAACGATTTTATCGCTGATTCAGGCGAAACTCTGAGTATAATCTCGGCAGCTCTCGGGTAGAATCTGCCATCCAAGTAGATGCTGCAGTCCAGGGCACTTGGATCGGAATCTGTATTCATGGGCGCCAAGAACAAGTTTTTGACTTCGTCTATTGTCGTTGCGCTGGCTCTTCTGGCGGCAGCGCCGTCGTTTGCTGTAAACCACACCACCAAGTACAAAGGGAAGCGCGTCCGCCGCGTGTGGAACCCCGTGCTCAAGGGCTCGCACGATTCCCTGCTGCGGCAAAACGAAGAAATTGACCGCCTGCAGCTGCCCCGCATCAATGATAACCAACAGCTTCTGGAGCTGGAACGCACGCAAGAGCTGGTGCCGATCCAGGAAACCCGCGCTCTGCGCGTGAGTCCGGCCGTGCAGGCGGACAAGCGCTATGCCCGGCCCTGGGTCACGCAGTTTCTTGACGATATGAGCGCCGCCTTCTATGCCGAGTTCCGGGTCCCCATGCAGGTGAACTCGGCCGTGCGCACCATGGAGCAGCAGCACAAGCTGCGCCGCAGCAATCGCAACGCCGCTCCGGAATCGGGCGATAACGCCTCTTCCCACCTGGCGGGCATCACCGTGGACCTGGCCAAGCGCGGCCTTACGCTCAAGCAGCACAAATGGATTGAAGATTACTTGAAGAACCTGCGCGACCTGAACCTGATTGAAGTGGCGGAAGAGCGTCGCCAGGCGTGCTTCCACGTAATGGTTTCAGACCGGTATACAGAATGGCGCGAAGCGAACCAGGCAGCTGTTAAAATCGCCGGAGAATGAAGCCACTATCGCGTTCGCTCTGCCTTGTGCTCCTTGCATCGTTAAGCTTGGCCCAAACCAGCCGGCCTTCCCGCGCCCCGGCCAAAACCTCTGCACAATCGAAGAAAACCGCGCCCAAGGTAACCCCGGCGCAGGCCCTTCACCAGTCGGCACTGATCATAGACACTCACGCGGATACGCCGCAACGCTTCCTGGACGAACACTTCGACCTGGCGCAGAATACGCCGGTCGCCGATGGCCACATCGACTTTGGCAAGATCAAGAAAGGCAACCTGGGGGCGGAGTTTTTCTCCATCTGGGTTGAGCCGGTGTTTCAAGGCCACTACGCCAAGCGCACCATGGACCTGATTGACAGCGTTTACCAGCAGGCGGCGCGGCATCCGGACAAAATGATGATGGCCTACACGGCGGATGACATTGTGCGCGCGCACGAGCAGCACAAGTTCGCGGCACTCATGGGCCTTGAGGGCGGCCACGCCATGGAGAATGACATACGGCTGCTGCGCGACTACTACCGACTGGGCGTCCGCTACATGACCCTGACCTGGTCCAACACCAACGAGTGGGCTGACTCCTCCGGCGACATCAAGGACCCCAACGTGAAGCACCACAACGGCCTGACCGATTTCGGCAAGGACGTGGTGCGCGAGATGAACCGGCTCGGCATGATCGTGGATATTTCTCACGTTTCCGACGCGACGTTTTACCGGGCGCTGCTGATCAGCCAGGCGCCGGTGATCGCTTCCCACTCGTCCTCGCGTGCGCTCACCAATCATCCCCGCAATATGACGGACGACATGCTGCGCGCCATGGCGCTGAATGACGGCGTGGTGATGGTGAATTTCTTCTCCGCATTCGTGGACGAAGACTTTCGCAAGGCTTTCTTTGATCCAGAAAAAATGAAGCAGCGTGAGGCTGAAGTGGAGGCCTACAAGAAAGCCCATCCTCATGCTGACGGTAGCCCGTTCACTTACGCAGAGACGGTCGATATCGAAAAGAAGTGGGCCTCGCAGTTTCCCCGGCCTCCACTCAAGTCGCTCATCGATCACATTGATCACATTGCCAAGGTCGCGGGCATTGACCACGTGGGACTGGGATCGGATTTTGACGGCGTGACTTCCCTACCCCAAGGCATTGACTCTGCCGCGGACCTGCCCATGATCACTGAAGCGCTCATGGCGCGGGGTTATAGCGCCGAGGATGTCCGCAAGATTCTGGGCGGCAACTTCCTGCGCGTGATGCGCCAGGTGGAAGCCACGGCCAAACGCCTGCAAGCCGAGCGCAAAGAGTCAGACGCGCTCTCGTTTGAGGACGTCGAACTGATGCTGGGCAACAAGGTCAGTTCCGGGCACCTGGTTGATTTGATCCACGAACACGGCGTCAATTTTGATCTCACACCGGAGAACCGCGCGAGACTGAAGACGGACCAGGCAGATGACGCAGTGCTGGACGCGATTGCCAAGGGGAAGAGGTAATTCAGAAAAGGAATCCGGCTCCACCCCCTGAAGCTGGAGCCGGATTGCTCAAACTTACAGCCTGGGCGGAACAGCCTTTCTGATGTAGATGTTCCCGTTGAAGTTCTTGAACTGGATTTCCGGGCCGCCGCCGTTGATGGTGCCGCGCACGGTCTTCTCCACCTTCACGCGATACTTGCCGCCCTTCCCACGGTTGTCTTCCACCACCTGCTGGGGCGCACCGGCGGCAAGCTGCACATCAAAGTCGCTGTAAACTTCGCCGTTGTCCGTGCGCATGCTTACATTGGCTTTTATGTCAGGCGGAAAGGTCACGTCAATATCGCCGTTCAGGGAGCTGAAGGCCATCGGCTTCACCTCGACGCGGTTGAAAGTCACCAGGACCCTGCCGTTGAGCGCGTGGGCCACCACGCTGCCGGAAATGTTTTTGAGCGTCACTGACCCGTTGACGTTGTTAATGTCCAATTCACCGTCGATACCGGTCACTACAATGTCACCGCCGTTCACCGTGTGCAGCGATGCGCTGGTGCGCACAGGCACTGTGATTACCAAGTCCGTGGAGTGCCGGAGGGCGTCTGTGCTGATGCGGACCACGTTGTTTTCCGATTCAATGTTGAGCCCGGCAGAAGTCATGGGGATGCGCTTCATGCCGTCCGTGCGGCCTTTTTCCTGGCGTCGCTCCGCGCGGTCCTCAGGCTCTTCGCCGTCGCCATCGTCACGTGCTTTGGCTTCGACTACAACTTCTTTCACGTCCGCGCCCCTTACCGTGATGCTCCCGTTGAGCAGGTGGGCCCTCAGTTGCACTGGCCGCGAAGGATCAGCGATGGGCACGTTCACCTTTGAGTTGGTGTTTTGCGCACAGAGCGTGCCCGTGGTCAAAAGCGTGATAACAATTGCGAAGAACAACTTATGAAAACGATTTTGGTTGATGTAGTTTTTCATGTGTTTACTCGTGGTTTTCTAGAACGCGGATGCTCCCGTTCAGATTTTCTGCTTTGATTTCCGGTCCGCCGGCGCCCACGCGGCCTCCAGTGGAGCGGTCTGTGCGAAAAGTAAACTTTCCGTTATGCTGCTGGACGCTCGAGTTCCGCGCCGGCAGCGACGTCATTTCAAAGTCGCTGAAAACTTCTCCGTTGAAGGTCTTGAAGCGAAAATCCGCGGAGAGCCCCTTCACAAAGCGCAGGTCGACGTCTCCGTTAACGGTAGAGAATTCGGAGTTTTCTCTCGGGTTCTCCCGGAAGGCGACCTTCACGCTGCCGTTCACGGTCCGCGCCCGGCCGGAGCCGGATATGTCCTGCATCTCGATTTTTCCATTCACGTTGTTGACGGAGAACTTTCCGGTGATGTTGCGCACGTTGACGAACCCGCCGTTCACGGTCTTGAGCTTGAGGTCGATGTTGCGCGGCACCCGGAGTTGGAAATCCATGCGCACCGAATAACCACGGTCACCGTGCCAGCCGGAACATCCGTCGTTGCAGTTGCAGCGGAAAGGGCCGTTCACGTAGAACTTCAGCAGGTCAGGCTGCTCGGTGATGTCGAGAGTAACTTCTTTCTTCGCGGCTTCCATGTTCGCCTTGGATTCCGCGCGAATGGTCTTCTTCACCACCAATTGCGCCTGGCCGCTCTGTCCGCCCATCACCTCGATGGAACCACTGATGTTGTCCACGTCCAGCGTTCTTGCTCCTGCTCCCAGCGCGAATGTCCTGTTGATGGTCTCCTCTTCGTGGAGCGGCATGTCCGAATCGGAATCGGAATCGTGATCGTCCTGTGCCTCCGCATCGCTGTCCGTGTCCTGATCCGCGTCTGCCGCAACAACAACTCTCTCGTGGTCTGCCTGAGCCGGTGCGCCACTATTTGCCAGGACCAGGCCCGCTGCCTGGACCTTGGCTTGATCGCCGCGGTAATGAAAGATTGCGAATGCCGTCACAACCACAAACGCGAGCATGATTTTTGTTCCCTGCATGATTGCGTTCCTTTCCATGATGATGGTTTTGCCTCTGACTAGCTAAGCTGTACCACACCCCACTCGGCGCGTTTTCGTACTGAGGGGTCCACCTTGGGGTCCTGCTGCAATTTCTTGAGCTGTTGAATGGCGCCAGAATCGTGGATATCCACCAGGGCATCGATCAGCGCCACCTGCACCAGGGGAGACTGCTGACCTTCCAGCGCGTCAATCAGCCCTTTGCGAACCTCAGGCCGGCTGCCGTAGCGTGTAACGGCATCGAGCGCCGCCAGCCGGACATCCACGCTGCTGTCATAGCGAAGGGTATAGAGCAGCGCATCCAAGACCTTGGGATCAGCGCCGGACTGGCGGCTGATGCTCACGCCCTGCAGGCGCTCGCTGGCCGATTGCTGCTGCAACATGGAGATGACCACCAGGCGTTTCATGCTCTCGAGTTCATTGTGCAGTTGCGCCATATGCTTGTCATTGGTTTGGTCTCGATCGACATAGCGCCCAGCCAAAAAGCCGCCGATGAGCAGCACGAACGCCCAGGCCATGCTCAACGCCGGAGTGCGCAGCCAAACGAAGATCGCGCCCAGCCCCTGGAACTTGTGGTGTTCGGAAGCCAGATGGCGCTTCTCCCAGCGGCCTTCTTCGTAGCTGGCCAGCATGGCGTCAAAGCGGGCCCGCAGCGCCGGGCTGGGCTGCTCCGCCGGCAGCGTGCCCAGTTTGGCCCAAAGGGCAACGTCCTGGCTGCATGCTTCGCACTGGACCATGTGCTCTTTCACCAGCGTGTTCTGCTCCGGCGGCAACCCGCCTTGCAGATAGTCCGGCAGCAACGGGGAAATCTCTTCGCACTTCATTGAACACTCCCGGGATTCGGCCACGCACCGCTCCCTTTTGTACCTTCTTTGCGCAAGAGCTTGCCGGCTTCCACGGCGCGGAACTTCTCCCGCAGCTCCTGCAAAGCGCGATGCACTCTCACTTTCACGGTGTTGACCTCCACGCCCGTGATCTGGGCGATCTGCTCATACTTGAGTCCCTGGAAGCGGCTCAACACCAGGACCTCGCGCTTGTCGTCGTTCAACTCGAGCAGGGCGCGATGCAGCATCGCCGCCTCTTGCTGTTCCTGCGCCGTGTCCGCTGGAACCACGGCCGGGGCCATTTCCGGCTCCAGGCTGGTCTCCGGCCGGCGCCGCCGCAGGAAGTCCACCCGGGCGTTGCGCGCGATCTGGTACATCCAGGCCCGGAACGGCGTATCTGGCCGATAACTCTGGCGGTACTTCAGGATGCGCAAGAAGACCTCCTGCACCAGGTCTTCGCTCAAGCCGCGATCGCCGGTCAGCCGGTAATAGAAGTTGAACAGTGGCGACTGATAGCGCTCAAACAACTCGCCCAGCATCTCGCCGACGCCGTTTCGCACCTGCGACATCAGCTCTTCATCGGGGATGGAATGGGTCATCGGCCTCTCGCGCTGGGCTTTTCTTTGCTTCTCACCGGATGATTACCGGAGTTAAGAAAAAAGGTTACAAGGTCTAGGACGAAACCCGCCCTGGATGGTAACTTTACTTCTTTGTGCCGGGCCGTTTCTAATGGAGATTGAGCCCTATTCACAAACAGGAGAAATGAATGGTCCAGAGAATTGTCTTGATGCTGGTATGTTGCAGCCTTGCCGTCGCGGCCCAGACAGCGCCCGCGGCCGCGCCAAAAGCCGCACCGGCTGCGACCGCAAAGAACCCCACAGCCGTCTTCCACACGTCTGCAGGCGAGATGAAGTGCGAGCTTTTCATGAACAAGGCGCCCAAGACGGTAAGCAACTTCATCGGCCTAGCCACGGGCAAGAAAGACTGGACCGACCCGGCCACCGGCCAGCCTCAGCACAACAAACCGCTTTACGATGGCACCATCTTCCATCGCGTGATTCCCAACTTCATGGTCCAGGGCGGCGACCCGCTGGGCCAGGGCATCGGCGGCCCCGGATACAAGTTTGAAGACGAGTTCGATCCCAGCCTATCGTTTGACCGTCCTGGGCTGCTGGCCATGGCCAATTCCGGCCCCAACACCAACGGATCGCAGTTCTTTATCACCGATGTGCCCACGCCATGGCTCACGGGCAGGCATACCATCTTTGGGGCTTGCAATGAAAGCGCACAAGCCGTGGTGAAGAAGATTGATGCCATGCCCTGCCAGGGCAACGTCACCTGCGATCCGCGCAACAGCAAGCAGGTGAACCCGGTGAAAATCACGCACATTGAGATCATCATGCCGGGAACCCCCGAAGCCAAGCCAGCCGGCTCGCCCGCGGCTTCGCCCAAGAAATCACCCACAACTCCCAAGAAGTAGAAAGGATCTGTCATGGCACGCCAGCCCGGCACGTACGCAATTTTTGATACCACGGAAGGCAAGGTAGTTTGCCGTCTGTTCGAGAAAGAAGCGCCCATCACCACCAAGAACTTCATGGATCTGGCCGAAGGCAAGCGCTCGTGGAAAGACTCAGTCAGCGGCAAGGGCGGCGATGGGCCTCCCTACAGCGGCACCGTCTTTCATCGCGTGATTCCGGACTTCATGATCCAGGGCGGCGACCCCAGCGGCACCGGCATGGGCGGCCCAGGATACAAGTTCCAGGATGAAACCAAGGGCTCGCCGCACAAATTCGATAAGCCAGGTAAGCTGGCCATGGCCAACGCCGGCCCCAATACCAACGGCAGCCAGTTCTTTATTACCGTAGCAGCTACGCCATGGCTCACCGGCAACCACACGATTTTCGGTGAAGTGGTGGAAGGCCAGGACGTGGCGGACAAGATCTCCAAGGTGAAGCGTGGCCCGCAAGATAAACCGGCGAC
>DASVFK010000265.1:0-5968 GCA_036380095.1 Candidatus Angelobacter sp.
CTCGGGCCATCGTGACCAAGGCGTTCGTGAGCCAGCAGCGATAGGTGTCTACGCCAGACTCAGCCCGCCATCCACGGTAAGAATCTGGCCGGTGATGAAGTGCGGCGCGGCGGCGAAATACATCACGGCATTCACCACGTCTTGCGCTGTGCCGTTACGTTGCATGGGAGTGCGCTGCGCCAGCCGGGCCTTCAATACAGGGTCGCCGGCGCCTTCACCGCTTTCGATCATTCCCGGGGCCACGCAGTTTACCGCAATTTCCGGCGCGAGCGCTTTGGCCATCACGCGGGTCAGCATGTGCAAGGCTGCTTTGGAGGCACAATAATGCGCGTGTGTCGCCCAGGGCTTTTCGCCTCCCAGCGACCCCAGGTTGATGATGCGTCCGCCGGACTTGCGCAGGGCCGGGGCCACATATCGAGAAACCAGAAACGGCCCGCGCACATTGGTGGCGAACATGGCATCCCACTGCTCGACCGTGATCTCCTCCAAGGCAACGGTCTCATAGAGGCCGGCATTGTTGATGAGCACGTCCAGGGTTCCGAGCTGCTCGATAATCTTGTTTACGGCGCCGGCGACCATCTCCTCCGAGCGCACATCGCACTTGATGGCCAGAGCACTGGCGCCGGACTTTTCGATGAGCTTGACGGTTCGCTCCGCGTCGTCCGCCGACCTCAGGTAGGTGAAGGCGACTTTGGCGCCGGCCTCTGCTGCAGCCACGCACATGGCGCGTCCCATGCGGCGCGCACCACCGGTAACGAATACGGTTTTGCCCTTGAGATCAAGCACGTGTGCATTGTAATGGACTTGCCCAGGACACGCAGAAACAGCGCTGTTTCCCATCCGTGAATCTTTTGCCCACATCCCTTTATCCAATGGAGTCATGGGAAGTTTCGTTTCATTCATCTCACATCCGGAAGAGGATATTGCAGCTGGAGACCCAGTCCTTCCGGAAGAAGCTGAAGCGCTCGATGCTTACTCGCGTGTAGTAACTGGTGTAGCCGAGTCTGTCAGCCCCTCAGTGCTGCGGATCCAGACGGAAGGAGTGCGCGGTGGCGGCGGGAGTGGTTCCGGGTTCATTTTTACTCCTGACGGCTTCGTTCTCACCAACAGCCACGTGGTGCATGGCGCCAAGAAGATCAAGGTCGGGACGCCGGATTCCGGCGAGTTCCAGGCTCAGCGCATCGGCGAAGATCCTGATACTGACCTGGCTCTTTTACGCATTGACGCACCAGGGCTTCGCCCAATCCGGCTGGGTGATTCGCGCAGGATTCGCGTGGGACAACTGGTAGTCGCAATCGGCAATCCCTACGGCTTCCAGCACACAGTAACCGCCGGCGTGGTCAGCGCGCTGGGCAGGAGCCTGCGCTCGCAGTCAGGGCGGCTGATTGAAGACGTGATCCAGACTGACGCAGCGCTCAATCCCGGCAACTCCGGCGGGCCACTTGTGAACGCGGCAGGCGAGGTCATCGGTGTGAACACGGCAACCATTCTGCCCGCGCAAGGCCTGTGCTTCGCCATCTCCATCAACACGGCCAAGTTCATCGCCGGTAAACTTCTGCGCGACGGCCAGGTGCGCCGCAGCTTCATCGGTGTGCAGGCGCAGACCGCGCCCCTCAACCGCAACATCGCGCGGCACTATGGTCTGGCGAGCGCGACCGGCGCGCTGATCATCGGCGTGGAGCCGGGCAGTCCCGCGGCAAAGGCGGGCCTGCAGGAAGGCGATGTGATTGTCGCGTTGGGGGATAAATCCGTAGAAGGAGTCGATGTGCTGCATCGCCTGCTGAGCGAAGAGCGCATCGCCCGTACGACCACGCTGGTTGTGCTGCGCGGATCACGCCGGCTCGAACTTACAGTTGTTCCTGAAATGCGGCCGAGTTGAATTCACCGGTAAGCGGTGATGATGTGGGCTTGTATTTTTCCCTCGATCGGGCCCGTGCCAAATCTGGCCTTGACGGCAGCGGCTGCAGCCTCGGTCGTTTCAGCGAGACGGCTTGCGGCCCGCGCCTCAATCTCATTGCGCAGCGGGCTCCCCTGGCAAAAGCCGATCGCAGGATCACGATGTGATGAAGCCCGGCTGCAAAGCTGGACGGTTTCCAGCTTGACGCTGGGGAAACCCGCTTGCCGCACGTCACTCTCAATGCATTCGGGATCACAATAGCCATGCGGAATGCGCGCCAGGAAGCGCGGCGGATCATCCGGGAAAAGAGCGATAACGCCCTGCGATACGGCGTACGGTATTTCACTCTCTTCCAGACGGTCCCACGAACTGAAGATGAAGCGTCCGCCCGGCTTGAGCACGCGCAAAGCTTCGCCGAACGCGGCAATCTTGTCCGGAAAGAACATCGCGCCAAACTGGCAGACTACCGCGTCGAAGACACCATCCGGAAATGGAAGGCTCTGGGCATTGGCTTGCCGCCAGCTAACGCGTGGACTGGAGTACTGTCCAGCAGCAAAATCCAGCATCGGCTGGTTCAAGTCCGTGGCCACGATGGCAACATTTTCGGGGAGCGTGCAGGCCAGGGTGCGGGTCACAACACCGGTGCCTGCTGCCACTTCCAGAAGCTTTCCCTCATTAACATCCGCCAGGCGTTCAGCAAGATCGGCCGCATAGGGCTCGAAAATGAACGGGCCTAAGTAGCGATCGTAGAGTGCAGGGATGGAGCCGGCAAATCTGCTGTCGAACTCCGCCATAAAGAATCCTTGTCGAGGAATTTAAGCGATCGTCTTTCAGAGCTAACCGCTAGAGTCCGAACAACTCCCGCAGGCGTTTCGTCTGGGCGCGGCTCACCGGGACTTCGGTCTGTTTGCGATCATCCATGCGAAGCTGGTAGGAACTCTTGAACCACGGCACCACTTCCTTGATGCGGTTGATGTTCACCACAAACGAGCGATGCGCCCGCCAGAACATCTCCGGGTCCAAGCCGTCCAGCAGTTCTTCCAGGGTGCGGCAGTTGGACTGGCCTTCCATGTTGGTGGCGGCCACGCTGATGATTCCGTCCTCGATCGAGGCGAAGCAAACGTCCTTCTGGTCCACCAGGAACAGCCGGCCGGCGGAACGCAGCAGGACTTTGGAGACCTGGGGCTTCTGCTGTTCCAGCATTTTCACCAGCGCGTCCAGCTTTCCTGTGGCAGGTGCGGCCGAGCTATGCAGTTTCTTGCGCGCTTTTTCAATCGCCAGCAGCACGCGCTTTTTGTCAAACGGCTTCAACAGGTAGTCGATGGCGTTGACCTCAAATGCCTTGACCGCATACTGGTCAAAAGCCGTGGCAAAGATGATCTGCGGCATGGGGACTTTCTTGTCCATCAACTTCTTCAAGACACCGAAACCATCCAGGCCGGGCATTTGCACGTCGAGGAACAAAATGTCGGGAGAGTGCTCGCGGACCAGGTTCACCGCTTCAATGCCATTGCGTCCCTGGGCCACGATGCTGAGCTCGTCCACGCCCTTGAGCAGGTAGCTCAACTCGTCGCGTGCGAGCTGTTCGTCATCGATGATCACGGCGGAAAGCGGCATGGCACAAGTATAGAGGGCAGGCCAGCAGAGACTCAAACGCGCGGGCCCAGAAAGCGGCGATCATTGCTTTAATGTCGGGGTGTAAGGGTTTAGGGGCAAGCGTCGGTTATCCCCGGCCTGACTAGTTGGCAAAATCTGTCACCACTCCCTTCAAGCCGCGCACAGCGCGCGCCATGCGGTCGTAATCCAACGTCTCCGGCTTGTCCGATGGCTCGTGGTAATTGCCATTTCTGAACGGCGCTGTATCGGTGACCATGATGGCCGGGTATCCTTCCTGCCAGAATGACCAGTGGTCAGACCACCCCACACCCGAGATCCAGGCGGGCGCGGAACTGCCTTCAGAAGGCAAAGAATTGGTTGCGCGGAAAGCGCCCACGGCCTGGCGCACCAGCGCATGCGAAGAAAGGTCGCCGACGAAGGCGATGAAGTTGCCCTTCGAGGGGTAAAGCCGCTTGAAGCCTTCAGGATATTGCTGGCTTCCCTCCGCGTCAGAATACATGCCGATAGTCTCAAGCGAAAGCATCGACACGATTTTCTCTTCTTGCTTATGCGCTTCTTTGGCGTAGATCCAGCTGCCCATGTTCTCGGTCTGGAACCAGGGCGGCTCCTCATTCACAAAGGCGACGAAACGGAGAGTGCGTGCGGGATGAGAGTCCTTGAAAAGCCTGGACAGTTCCAACAAAGCAGCCAGGCCGCTGGTGTTGTCGTCGGCACCGGGGCAGTCGTAGACCGTGTCATAGTGCGCGCCGACCACGACGATCTCTTTGGCGCGGGCGTCGCCAGGGATTTCAACGATCAGGTTGCGCACCTTGCGCATTTGCACCATGTATTCCTGCGAGATCACCTGGTACCCGAAGCCCTTGAACTTGTCTTCAATGTATTGCGCGGTGTTGAGCAGCGGCTGGTAGGCGATCAGGTTGCGTTCCGGCAAGGTAGTTCACGTGAGCGCTGAGGTTGGCCCTGATCTGTGTTTCTTCAGCCGAGAGAGGAGGCAGAGACCCCGTAACGGAGCTGCACGGCATGGCCGTCATGTATACGACGAAACCAATCCCGGCTAAACCAAGGAACAAGAAGGTGAAGCAAAGGCGTGCCCAGCCGCCTCGGTTTGGGAAAACTTTCATGGGTGTGCGTTGAGCTTACGATTATTTGCCCACATATCCCAAGAACGCAAGAATGGCGTCATTTTTGCGCTGCGCCAAAAGAGACGAAAGCGTGGTCCACCCAGCGGGCTGGCGTTTGTCGTCCTCTTAGCACCCTTTTCTTACGGCCACTTACGCGGCGATTCTCCGCTGCGCATCATGGCCGCGGCAATTTCCTTGAGCAACTTGGCGCTTATCATGGCCGTTTGTGACTGGTAGTCGCGGAGGGGGTTGTACTCCACGATGTCCGCACCCACGATGGGCACGCGCAGGCCCTGGATGATCGCTAGTGCGTCGCGGACACTCATCCCGCCGGGCTCGTAGTGGGAAACGCCAGGCGCAAACGCCGGATCGAGCACGTCCAGATCAAAGGAAATATAAAGCGGGCCTTCGAATCTAAATTTCCCTGCCACCTCAGGTGGGTTGGCCAGGTCGCGCATGGCAATCACTTCCACGCCGAACCGTTTCGCCTGCTCAGCCTGATGGCCGTTCATGGTACGGACGCCGACCTGCACCAGGCGGCGCGCCAGGCGCTCCTCCATGATGCGCGCAAACGGGCAGGCATGAGAGAGACGGTTGCCGCCGAGTTGATCGTATAAATCCGGGTGCGCGTCAAAGTGCAGAATCGTCAGGTCCGGCCAGCGCGCGTGAAAAGCCTTCAGAATCGGGTAGGAGATCGAGTGGTCGCCACCGAGGCAGATCAGCGGATGGCCCAGATCCAGAGTCCGCCGCACGCCGGCTTCAATAGCGGCAAAAGCCATGGACTCGTTGGGCAATTCCAGGTCGCCTGTATCGTGGATGGCGCCGTCACGGCTGAGGTCGGAGCCATCTTCTGTCCACAGGTTGGTCGAGTCAGAATGGAGCGCCTGGCGAATCAGCTTGGGAGCCTGTGCCGGCCCGCGCAAGAAGCTGGAGTTGCCGTCAAAAGGAATGCCCAGCACGGAAACCGTACGCTGTGCAGGTGGGGCAGGCTTGGCCGACATGCAGGTTCCCTCTCACCACGATAGGAACACGGGCCTTGGAAAATGTCGAGCGCGAAGCAAAAATCAGGTCTTGTGAAATCGAGGAGTGTCCAGATCTCTCACTTCCTGGAAACCACGGCGCCTTCCCTGACCTCCGGCACCACCAGTGACTCTTCAATGCTGGGGATGCGCCATTCCTGGAGGCGCTTGAGCAGGGCACGGGCCTCCACGCGGGCCTTGTTCTTCTCGTAAGCGGTCACCAGCAGTTTGAGCGAGAGAGGATTGGCGGAATCTCCTTCCAGGTGCTGTTGCGCGGCGGGATATTTGCGCTGTGCCAGCAGAAGACGTCCGGC
>DASVFK010000266.1:0-14327 GCA_036380095.1 Candidatus Angelobacter sp.
CGCGCGATAGCTGATTCTGAGCGCCTGCGCGGTCTTCTTGCGGTTCCAGTCGTGGGCTTGCAGGGACTTGAAGATGATCTGTTTTTCCAGCTCGATGACCAACTGCTTGGTAAGTTTCTTGAGCGAGACCGCGGTGCCTTCCGCCACTTCAGCGGGGATGAGAAAGCCGCCGGAAGGATTCACCACAGACTCCTGTCTCTCCGGCAGCTCGGCGAAAACCGACTCCATCCCGAAAATGATGTAGCGCTTGATGATGTTTTCCAGTTCGCGAATATTGCCCGGCCAGTTGTAATTCTGCAGTTTGCGCATCACTTGGGGGCTGAGTGGCCGCGCCCGCATGTTGTATTTGTCGTTGTAGATCTCAATGAAATAGTCCACCAGGACGGGGATGTCCTCGGGACGCTCGCGCAGAGGCGCCACGTGCACATTCAGCACGTTAATGCGGTAGAACAGGTCAGAGCGAAAGTTTCCTGCTTCAATTTCCTGCTCCAGCTTCCGGTTGGTGGCGCATACCACACGGACTTCCACCTTTTTGTCTTCATGCGCGCCGATGCGGCAGAATTGCCCGTCCTGCAGGAGCTGAAGCAGCTTGGACTGCAGCCCCAGGTCGAGTTCCGAGATTTCATCCAGGAAGAGCGTGCCCCGGTGCGCCATCTCCACCCGGCCCGGTTTGGAAGTGTTGGCGCCGGTGAATGCTCCCCGCTCATAGCCGAAGAGCTCGCTTTCCATGAGTGACGCCGGAATGGCCGGACAGTTAATCTTGACAAACGGCCCGGAAGCCCAAGGTGAAAGCTTGTGAAACAGCCTCGCCAGCACATCTTTGCCGGTGCCGCTTTCCCCGTGAATTAACACGGGAAGATTGGCGGCGGAGATCCGCTCAAGCTGTTCGCGTATGCCCCGCATGGACGGCGACTTGCCGAATATCACGTTCAGCGGCGGCAATGGATCGATCGAAGATGTGCCGAGAGCCATTTGCTTAAGTCCTGCTTTTTGCTGACTTACTCCATCAATGGGGGCCCGAGAAGATCTGCGTTTTCTTACTGCATCGTCTTTACTGCACCTGGAGCACCAAACCTGAAAACGTCAAACGCCGCTAAGGGAATCAACCTAGATTCGAAAATTGACCTCATAACCCACGTGTTTTCAGCAGCTTTGGAATCAACACTTGCCGCTGTTTGGGGTCGCTTCGAGCAATGACAACCCTAGGAAAATGTTTTCCCCTAAAGGGGAAAACAGTTTCCTTCCAACCGGTCACGGAAATCTCCCATCAAACCCCAACGCTACTTGAGACCTTTGCCGGCTCGCGACAAGCCGCCGATTCCGCTTGAACTTCCTGCATGATGACGGCAGCAATGCGTTCCGCGGCATGCCCATCCCAAAGCGAAGGCATATCTCCCTTGCGCCAATGTCCCTGCAAAACAGCTTCCACGGCGGCCCGCATTCTCGCAGGGTCGCGGCCCACCAACATGTTCGTCCCGACCTGCACGGTAATAGGGCGTTCCGTGTTTTCTCTCACCGTGAGACACGGAGTGCCCAGATAGGTGGTTTCTTCCTGGATGCCGCCTGAATCCGTTATCACCACGGTAGCCCGGCGCTGCAAGGCCAGGAACGTCACATAAGGCAGGGGATCGAGCAAGATCAGCCCGTGATTGCCAGTGCCGTTAAAGCCGAGTTTCGAAATCTGCTGCCGCGTCCGGGGATGAACGGGAAACACCACGGCCAGGTCCTTGCCGATGGCTTGCAAGCTCTTGAGCATCCCCTCCAGCCACGCCGAATCATCCACATTGGCAGGCCGATGCAGAGTAATCAGCGCGAACCTCTCCGGCACGTCTGGGAGCGGCTGGCGTTCGGCCGCCGGCAGCATGCGCACCAGCGTGTCAATCATCACGTTGCCCACCAGGTGGACCTTTTCGCCGGCAACACCTTCGCGCGCCAGATTCAGATTGCCGTCTTCAGACGGAGTAAAAAGCAGGTCAGAGAGCTGGTCGGTCAAGAGCCGGTTGATCTCCTCCGGCATGGAGCGGTCAAAAGAGCGCAGGCCCGCTTCCACATGTCCAACGCGAACCTTCAGCTTGGAGCAAACCAGGGCCGCGGCCACGGTGGAATTCACGTCGCCATACACCAGCACCAGGTCAGGATTACGATCGAGGAGCAGAGGCTCGAACCGCAACATGATCTCCGCGGTCTGCTGGGCGTGGCTGCCGGAGCCGACTTGCAGATTGAAATCCGGGGCTCCCAGGCCAAGCTGCTGGAAGAAAACGTCGGACATGTTGAAGTCATAGTGCTGGCCCGTGTGGACGACCTTCTGGTCCACTTGCGGATACTGGCTCAACGCCCGATACACCGGCGCCACCTTCATGAAGTTTGGCCGCGCGCCGACGATGTGGAGGATTTTCATAAAAGAACGCTCATCAGGATTTGCTTCGGGCGCCTCACGCTGTGACCGTTCCTTCCGCTTGTTCACGCAACGCGGCCGGTTCCATTTTCAATTCAATGAATCGCGCAATGCAGGCGATGGAGCCGAAGTTCTCCGGCAGCAGGTCGTCATCCGCCACCGTGACGGCAAAGTTCTGCTCGATAAAAGTCACGATCTCCAGGACGCCGATGGAATCCACGATTCCGGCTTCAAGGAGAGCAGTGTCGTCGCCGAGCTGTCGTTTGCGTGCGACCGGAAATTTTTCCAGTATGAATTGCGTGATCTTAGACTTCGCGGTCCCTGCTTCAACCATTTGCCAATTTGCTCCTGATTTGTTACTTGCACGAGTTTCAATGCACGTACTCTGCCAATAGCCGGGAATACCTGTGTAACCAACTGACTACAAGACGTTTAACCGATACTTGCCACCGCAGACTCTGGGCTGCCTGCGTGCTGGGTCGTCTCGCGGTGGCCCTCCAGGATTTCATCCAGCAGCTTCATGGACTCCTCCCACGAGTGCGCGGAAACCACCTGCCGCCTGGCTGCTTCTCGCATCCTTGCCCGCAATGGCGCGTCCTCAAGCAGCTTGATGACTTGACCGGCAAACTCTTCTGCCGTGGCCCCTACCAGCAAATGACGCCCCGGGGACGCCTGAACGCCCTTCGCCACCTGGGGAGAAGCCACCACCGGGATTCCCATGGCCATGCATTCCAGGACTTTGTTCTGTGTCCCTCTAGCGATACTCAGAGGCGCGATCGCCACGGCAGCCTCCGCCACATGAGGACGCACGTCCGGCACGTATCCGGTCACGGAGATTCCCCCCAGCCTTTCCAGGGCGCGTATTTTGGCAACAGGATTCGAGCCGACGATGCGGAGATGAGCGTTCGGAACGCGCCGGCGCACCAGCGGGAAGACGTTCTTGACGAAGTCGGTGATGCCGGCCACGTTGGGGAAGTAGTCCATGCGGCCCAGGAACACAATCGTTCGCGAATCGTCTGCCTGCGGCTCGGGCAGGTGGAAATAGTCTGAATCCACGCCGTTGGGAATCACGGTGCAGGACGTGGCCGCCCCCAGCTCTCTGTAAGATTCAAGCTCTCCCTGCGCGGTGACCGTGCAGTGATTGAAGGTGCGCGCCAGTTGTCGCTCAACGCGCTCCAGCTTGAAAGATTCCACGGCATAACCCGCAGAGAAGGGAAATGCGGTGTAGCGGGAGTAATCCAGCCACTTTCTGGAGTCAAGGTCGCCAAAATCCATCATCTTGAACGGCGCCCGCACCTGCTTCACGTAGTCAGCCACGAAAGCGCAGTGCACGATCACGGCATCGATCGTCATCCTGGACTGCAATTCCATGATCCTGCGCTGGAGCCGCGCGGAGTGGAAGTATCGTGCGGAGGAAGGCGCCGCGGAGGGAAGAGCGCCCACCGCATGCATCCAGCGAACAGGGCTGGGGACCACTTCCGCCAGGATCTCGTTGCAGTGCTGTTTCAACCCTGCCCCTTGCTCCAATTCATCCTGGGAATGCGCCAGCGTGGCCACCACCACGCGATGCTTCTGCGAGAGGTGGCGAATCATGTGAAACGGCCGGATTTTGCCGCCGCGGTTCGGTGGAAACGGAAAACGGTGACAAACGAAAAGTATGTTCATACGCGCATAGCTTCAACAGGCAAACAGAGACCCAAAGTCCCGCCTCGCTCTGAAAAGACCAGGAAGGCAAAAGCCCACGCTTGGGTTCGTGAATCCCGAGGTGCATGCAAAAGGCCACTTTCAAAGGCACATTCTTAACAGTTTTCCTGTGCATCATTTTTCATAACCATAGGAAAAAGTTTTCTATAAAACCGGGTGCAACGCTTCCTAATGCCTGCAACCCCCATGGAAATCAGTGATATGGGGCGAATCGGGTTTGGCACTCGTGTTGCCATAATGCTTGGCGTCGATGTTTTGCAGGAGGATCAAAGTCGTGCGGCAAACCAGACTTATGCTTGGCACCCGGATGGGGCTTATCGTTCTCGCCTTCGTGGTGGGATCGCTGGCGCAGAACAACGCCGTGGAAAAGAAGGCCTCGGCTAAAGCCAATTCAGACGGAACCAGCGCGAAGAGCCCGAGCGCCGATGTCAAGAGCGGAGCGAGAGCTCCCTCGGTTCTGGATGGAGATCCTCTTCTGTACCGAATCGGCGTTGAGGATGAACTGGGGATTTCAGTCTGGCATGAGCCGGACATCTCAACCAACGCAGTTGTGCGGCCCGATGGCATGATCACCCTGCCCTTGCTCAACGATCTCAAAGTGACGGGCATGACCACCAAGGAACTCCAGGACCTGCTGACAGAAAAGCTGAAGGAGTTTTTGAAGGAGCCGCAGGTCACGATCATCGTGCGCCAAATCAAGAGCCGCAAGGTCTATCT
The DNA here is from genome assembly GCA_036380095.1 of Candidatus Angelobacter sp. Classification (GTDB taxonomy): domain Bacteria; phylum Acidobacteriota; class Terriglobia; order Terriglobales; family Acidobacteriaceae; genus Angelobacter. The sequence continues at coordinate 4,817 of DASVFK010000266.1, forward strand.
GCTTGGCGAAGTGGTTCGGCCGGGCACATACCAGCTCAACAATCCCAAAACCGTGCTTCAGCTCTTGGCGGAAGCGGGTGGGCCGGGTGCTTATGCCAAGGTTGGTTCCATCTACGTGATTCGCCAGCACAATGGCTCCCAGACGCGCCTGCCGTTCCACTACAAGAAGGCCATGTCAGGAAACAAGGCCTCAGATGACATTACTCTGCAACCCGGCGACATGGTAGTGGTCCCGTAACTTTGCATGTTTGGAGCAGATTCCATGCTGAATTCGCCATTGGTAAGCCGCAGATGGACACTTTGGGCCAGGTTCTGCGTGATTTGTCTGGCGGTCTCCTTGGCGAATGCGCAAAAGCCGGATGTGCCGCCGCCAGTCACGACGCCACCTGCGGATGGGCAACAGCCTGCCCAGGATACCTCCAAGAAATCTTCGCAAGAGAAAACCGGGCAGACCGGCGTGCCTGATGCTCAGGAAGAAGTAGTCGTTCAGTCTGTGTCTTTTACGCGTACCCCGGACCTTCCCCAAGTCAAGGAATTGGGTGGACACGGAAACTGGTTCTCAGAAAACGTTGACTGGCTGCATTTCGGGCCAGTGGGGATCCGGTCCGCGGATGCTTTTTACACATACCTCACAGAGGAATTGGCGGGAAGCAGCTCGACCTCGAAGCTGTCTGCCGCAACTTTCCATGCCAACATTGCCTACGACCAGCGGCTGCAACATACCAGGCTGATCTGGCAGTACAACCCTCGGCTTCTTGAGGTAGACGGCCATTTTTCCCAGCAACTGACAAATCAGGACAGCACGCTTGATCTTATTTTCGCGCCCACGTCGCGCTTTACGTTTGGCATCACGGATTGGTTCAGCTACTACGGACGTCAAAACACGTTGAATGACAGAGCGTTGGACCGCAATGCTTTCACTGGCTCGCTCATGAACCCGTTTTTGAACAACGGAGCGGAAACTCTGATGAATTCGTTTGCCATTCCGCTGAGCTACAACACCAGCGCGAGAACCGCCTTCTCGATCGCGCCATTCTTCAACTATTTGAACGTCTCCCTCGCAGCCGATCCGTCAACTGCAACGCCGGCAACGACGCAGACATTGTTCCAGTATGGCGCCAAGGCGCAACTCAACCATAATTTTTCACCCCGCCAGTCCATGGGTTTCTTCTACACGTACCAGGAGGCCCAGGAAAGGGACTTCACCCAGACCACGTACTATCACTCATTTGGCGCGACCTTTTCACGCCGGCTGGGACGAAGCTTTACCCTGGGCGGCCAGCTGGGTGGTTCGCGCGCAACGCAAAATGAGCGCGCAACATGGACCGGGGTCGGTTCGGTCACGGCAACCAAGACTTTGCGGCATAGCTCGCTTCAAGTTACCTACGGGCGTGACGCCTCGTTTTCCGGGTTTCTTACGCACGGTTACAGCGACTATGGCTGGGCCAATTACAGCCAGCAGTTGGGCCGCAGAGCGAGTGCGACTTCTGGATTCGGTTATCTGAGCGGACCCGCCCAGGGCCGGTCGTTCAGAGGCAAGTACGTGGAAGGCGGCTTCACTTATGCGCTGTACCGTAACATTTCATGGTTTTTTGGTTACACCAGGTTCTGGCAGTCCGCCAATGCTGCGCAGGTGAATACAAGCAACCAGCAGCAGTTCCAGGTTGGGTTGCGCTGGGCTTCCACGCGCAAGGCCGGCCTCTAGACTTTGAGCGCCTTCAGCCGGTTGAAAGATGCACCATCCACGCCGGCGACAGGCAGAAAACGGTGTGTTGTGAGAGAAACAGGAATGAACACAGACGAAGGCATGCTTGGATTTCGTGATTATTTGGCGATTGCCCGGCATCGGGTGGCACTGATCGTCCTTACCGCCATGGCAGTAACGCTCGTGGTGGTCATCGTTGTCAAGCGCATGCCGAATATCTATCGCGCGGAAACAATGATTCTCGTGGACCCGCAGCAGGTGCCAAACAACTATGTTGCCTCCACCGTCAGCACAAATATCAGTGACCGCTTGTCAACCATCCAGCAGGAAGTGACTTCGCCGAGCCGCATCAAACGGTTGATTGATGCCATGCACCTCTACGGAGACGCGCAGGGTAAGAGGAGCGAACAGGAAATCATCGCTGCCATGCAGCACGCAATCACCGTCCAGGTGGTGGAGCAGGGAGGACGCGGACTCAGCGCATTCAAGGTTGGCTATAGCGGCAGAGATCCGCAGCAAGTGGCTGATGTGGCCAACCAGCTAGCGGCAATTTTTATTTCTGAGAACCTCAAGGCGCGCGAGCGCCAGTCGTATGGCACCGCCGAGTTCCTCGATGACGAACTGAAACGGACCAAAGAGCAATTGACTCTGAAGCAGACGGAGTTGAACGACGTCAAGTCGAAGTACATGCTTGACCTTCCGGATTCCAAGCAATACCACCTGGAAGCGCTGACTACATTGCGCAGCCAGCTTCAAGCAAGCGAAGACCGGGTAAGGGGGGCACAGCAGCAGAAGGTCTATCTCCAGTCCATGATGGCAACCCAGTCGCCCACCGTGGACCTGGATTCAGGCGCGGCGGAATCCTTTTATACTCCGCAGATTCAGAAGCTGGAAGCCCAGATGTCTGCGCTGAAGGCACGTTATGGCGATAAGCATCCTGACGTTCGCAAACTAGAAGCGGAAATGCGTGACTTGGAGAACAAGCGCAAGGCCGCCCTGCAGGATGGCTCGATTCAGGCGCCTCCGGTGATACGCGAAGCGGCCTCGAACAAGCGCAAATCGACCAGCAACCCTATCCTGGCGATGCAATTGGAGAAGCTTGACCAGGAAGTGGAAAAAGACAAGACCGAGCAGCAGGCATTGCAACAGCAGATCGCTTTCCACACCAGCAAACTGGAAAAAATTCCGGTGTTTGAGCAACGCATCTCAGGAATGATGTGGGACTATGATTCCCTGAGGGCGCACTATTCGGAACTGGAGAGCAAGAAGCTTTCTGCAGACATGGCCAGCGCCTTAGAGACCCACGAGAAAGGCGAGAAGTTCGTCGTTCTTGACCGGGCGGTAGTTCCCTCCCACCCCTATTCCCCGAAGCGCGCCCTCATCAGCCTGGTTGGGTTGCTGGCCGGCCTGTTTGTGGGACTTGGCCTCGCGGTCGCGCTGGAAATGTCAAAAGGCTCAATCTACACCAGGTCGGAAGTCCAGGGACTTCTTGATGGCGTACCGATTCTCGCGGACATTCCCAGCATTCGTACATCGAGAGAAGTCATGATGCTACGTCTCCGCATGGGAGGCGCGTTCCTGGGCGCGGCTGCCGCCTCGGTGCTGGTGGGGCTCACAATCTCATACATTGCCTTCAGGTAATGGTTGAGCCGACCCGTGACCGTATCTGCGAACAATCGAGCCTAGAGGGAACCGTGATGACCGAATCCATCGTTGTCAAGACAGCACCTGGCGAAAGTGTCGTCGCTGCTGCCTCCAGCCTCGCGCGCCCTGCCATCCGAACTTACAGCGAGGAGGATCGCCGGCGCTGGGACGAATTCGTCCGCAGCGAGCCCACAGCCAGCTTCTTCCACCTGAGCGGGTGGATGAGAGTGATGGAGCGTACCTTCGGTTATCGCCCTTGTGCCGTTTATGCCGAACGCGATGGCGAAGTCACCGGCGTGCTGCCGCTTTTTTCCATCAAAAACTGGATTCTCGGCGATTGCCTGATCTCGACTCCCTTTGCGGTCTATGGCGGCATCGCCGCCCGCGACAATGAAAGTCAATTGGCGCTGCTCGAGTATGCGAAGCAGATGGCCCAGGAGCGGCAAGTCCAGTACCTGGAGCTGCGCAACCGCAATGGGGAACCGCAGCCCGGGTTCCATGTGAATCCCAGGTACGTGACGTTTACAGGCGAGCTGAGCGCCGACCCCGAAGCCAATCTCAAGGGCCTTCCGAAGGATACGCGCTACATGATTCGCAAGGCGCAAAAAGGCGGGCTAAGCGTCCGGCGTGGGCTCGACCAAATCAGAGATTTCTATGGACTCATGGCAATGAGCCTGCGTCGTCTTGGCACGCCGATGTTTCCCCTGAGTCTTTTTACCAGCCTGGCTGAGGAATTTCCCGGCGAGATCGATCTGCGGATGGTGTATTCCGATCGGGAAGCGGTCAGCGGTGTCTTTACCTTCACCTTCGGCGACACAGTCTTACCGTACTACGCCGGCGCTTCTCCGGAAGCGCCGCGTTTGGCCGCGAACAATCTGATGTACTGGGAGTTAATGCAGTGGGCGTGCCGGCAGGGCTACCGCCGCTTTGACTTCGGACGCAGTAAGAAAGGCACGGGTGCGTACGCGTTCAAGTCGCAATGGAACATGAAGGTATCACCCTTGCCGTACCAGGTACTGCTGGTCCAGAAAAAAACTGTCCCGGATTTCTCCCCTGTGAACCCGCTCTTTGAGAAAGCCACTCGCGTTTGGAACCGGCTCCCGCTCTGGCTGACCAAGCACGCTGGACCCCATGTTGTCAGGTGGTTTCCATGAACGCGCTGATCGCGAATTCCCACAGTTCAGCGACTGCGCGGACGGCAGAGAAGGTCCTGCCTGGCTCCCGTGCTTTCAAGGTAATGCATGTGGTGAACCAGTTGGCGGTGGGGGGGACGGAAAAGAACGTCCTCAAAGTTGCCACCAAATTGACGGAAGGGCTGGAACACTGCGTCTATTGCATCAGAGGCTTCGATGCCAGTCTTGTTGCGGACGAGTTGCGTCCGGAACAGGTGATAGCGCTAAACCTGCCCAAAGCCCCCTTCTCTTTCTTTGTTCCGAAACTGGTGCGCGCCATCCGCGAGTGCAAGCCGGACATTGTCCACTCCCGAAATTGGGGCGCCATCGAATCAGTGCTGGCGGCCCGGATCGCCGGCGTTCCGGTGGCCATTCACAGTGAACACGGATACGAAGTCGACTCCGTGACAAGAACGCCCCTGCGCCAGCGATGGATGCGCAAGCTGGTGGTTGCCACTGCGGACGCCGTGTTTGCGGTCAGCCGAGAGCTTCGTGATTTCCACGCGCGGCAAGCCGGCGTTCCCGAGGAACGGGTTCGCGTGCTTTACAACGGGGTGGACACCGAGCGCTTTAGCCCGAACCCGATCGTGCGCGAGCAGACACGCGCTGCGCTTGGACTCTCACACCGGGATTTTGTCATCGGTGCGGTGGGCCGGATGGTGCCCATCAAGGACTACGACACATTGATAAAAGCCGCATCGGCGCTGCACAGGAAGGACCGGACCTTCAAACTCCTTTTGCTCGGTGACGGACCAGAACTCCCGCGCCTGGTGGATCTCGCGCAGAATCTGATCGGGACCGGCGGTTTCATTTCCCCCGGTCGATGCCAAAATGTGCCTGAGATGCTCACCGCCATGGATGTTTTCGTCCAAACCTCGCTGAATGAAGGAATGTCGAACACCATCCTGGAAGCAATGGCGACCGGCCTTCCGGTTGTGGCGACCCGGGTGGGTGGAAATACGGAAATTGTGGAAGAGGGAAAAACCGGCTGGATGTTCCGGCCCGGTGACGCAGAGCACTTGAGGGAGATTATCTTTGACATTGCCACCGATGCGGAGGCCAGGGAAATGACCGGACACGCAGCCCGCCAGCGGGTCCACGACCAGTTCAGCGATGAGCTCATGCTGGAAAACTACCGGGACCTTTACGTGGAACTGTTGCGAAAACGAAACCTGAATGTTGGCTGGCTGCCGGGAAGAGCAGATGTTCATTGTTCCGGGAGCGTGCGGCCATGAGCGGAATTTGTGGAATCTGCCAGCCGGGCCGGACCTTCAGTCAACGCGAGATCCGCGACATGGCTGCCGCTCTGGTGGTCGCCAAAGCTGAGACCCAGGACACATTGTGGGGCGAGTCAGCCGCACTGGGTGTATCGCGGCGTTTTGACGGCCAGGACCTGAAAGCATACGAGGAGGTGCAAGTAGCTGCCGACGCAGACTTGCTCAACCTTAGCGCGCTTCGAGCCTCGATCGAAGCCAAAGGACAGCCCGCGCCGGCGAGTGTTGCTGGGGTGCTCGCGGTCCTCTATTCGATGCATGGCGTGGATTTCGTGCACAAGCTCGACGGTGCTTTCAGTTTTGCGCTGTGGGACAAACGGCGCCGTCGTTTGATCATTGCGATTGACCGGCTGGGCATCAAGAACATCTACTGGCGAATGGCCAAGGGGCGCTTGACATTTGCCAGCCGCCTGAGTCCCCTTAAGCTCTTTGACTCATCTCTCGCTTTAAACGAGGCCGCACTGGCGCAGTTCCTTCTCTTCAGTGCTGTTCCCGCGCCACTCACGATCTACGAGGGAACAGAGAAGATGCGCCCGGGGTTTGTGTTGATCTTCGAAAACGACCGCCTTGAGCATCACCGGTATTGGGACCTGCAGTTTAGAGAAGAGCGGCGGCCGGAGGCAGAGTGGGCGGAGCTTGTGCGTCACGAGCTGAGGGCGTCCGTCCATCGTCATCTGGCAGCCTCTACTCCCGAGAAAACCGGCGCGTTCCTGAGCGGTGGCACGGACAGCAGCACGGTAGTCGCCTTCATGAGTGAGCGCCAGAAGCCCGTGCATACCTTTTCGATTGTCTTCAAGGAAGGATCCTACAGCGAGGCGAGTTTTGTTCGAACCGTCGTGCAGCGTTTTGGCACTGATCAACATGAGTCCTGCTTGTCTCCCCGGGACGCCCTCGATGCGATTCCACGGATCGCAGCTTATTATGACGAGCCTTTCGCGAACTCCTCTACCATCGCCGCATATTTCTGTGGAGTGATGGCCCGCCAAAACGGCGTGGAGCAAATGCTCGGAGGAGATGGAGGGGATGAACTGTTTGCCGGCAACCAGAGATACGAGACGGACAAATATTTTGCCCTGTATCATCGCTTGCCTCAAGCTTTGCGCCGCATGCTGATCGAGCCGATGGCAGGCTTGTTGCCCCGGGAACACAGGTGGCTTGGTCTGCCGGCCCGCTATATCTCGAGGGCACTCATTCCCAATCCCCAGCGGTTCTTTTCCCGCAACTTCTTTTTCTCGCTTCCCCCGGAGGAGATCTTCGCGGCCGGTGTGTTGGAGAAAGCTCCACGCGCTCAATGGCTGCAAACCGCACAGGGGCATTTTGACCAGGTCAAGGACTCGAGTGAACTCAACCGGCTCTTGTATCTGGACGTGAAAATGGCGCTGGCTGATAACGACCTGAAGAAGGTCAGCGGCATGGCAGAACTTTCAGGCGTGCGCGTTCGCTATCCACTCCTGGACCATCGCCTGGTCCAACTTGCCGGGCGGATACCCGTGGACTTGAAACTCCGCGGACTGCAAAAACGCTATATTTTCAAAAAGGCTATGACGGGCATTCTTCCGGACCAGGTGTTGTACAAGAAAAAGCATGGCATGGGAGTGCCGGTGTCCTCGTGGTTGCTGACCGACCCGCAGTTGCATGCTCTCGCCCTGGACGTGCTGCATGATACGCGGACCCGCCAGAGGGGCTATTTCCGCGCTGGCTTTATCGATCGCTTGCTCAATCTGCAACGTAACGAACACACCGCCTTCTATGGCGAAATCGTTTGGTATCTCCTGACTCTGGAGCTTTGGCATAGAGAGCATCTCAGCACCAGTCTCCCGAAGGCGGCCTGTGCGGACGACTAGTCGAGAGTCCATGGTGAAGCTGGCCGCTGCGGGGATGCACCGAACCGGCATCCTGAGGCTGGTTCAGCACTTTTCCCAACGTTTCGAAGTTATCCACTCGAACGGTGGCCTGGTGCCGGCCTTAAAGCGCGTCCGCTCACCCAGGTTTGTCATTATTTGCTACCACAGCGTGGGAACCGGAGGCGTGCCGTTCCACTCGGGTATTGATGAACAGGTCTTTGAACAGCAGATCCGTTTTCTGCGTAACTCGTACCGTATCGTCACGGTCGATGAGATTTGTCGCGAACTGGATGAAGATGGCAGGCCCGGCCAGGCAGTAGCGCTCACATTCGATGATGGTTACCGCAGTGTTTACACGAAAGCATTTCCGGTGCTGCGCAAATATGGAGTTCCGGCGACTGTCTACCTGACAGCGTCGGCGGTGGAGACGGGCGAGATCAGCTGGTATGACCGGATATTTGCTGCAGCCATGCTGTGCCCGGCAGATACCATTCAGATCGAAGGCGACGCGCAGAGACGATTCGCGCTGACTTCACAGGAATCCCGCATGCGTGCCGCGACGGAGATCGTCAAAACGCTGCGCGGTTACTCGAACCAGGCCAGAATTGCCGCCTGCGCCGCGTTGGATAAGAAGGCACAATTGCCACCGGCGGAGACGAAAGACCGGATGCTCACTTGGGCCCAGATCCATGAGATGCAGAAGTCCGGCATCCATTTTGGCGCCCACACGATGAGTCACCCGGCCGTCAGTCGCCTTTCGCCGTCTGAATGGGAGCACGAACTGGTCGACTCGAAGAGACTCCTGGAGGAGAGGCTGCAACAGCAGGTCGTGCACTTTGCCTTTCCCTTCGGATCGCCGGCAGATATCGGCAAGGAAATCTGCTCTGTCCTGCCAGGGTACGGATACCGCTCCGCTGTATCGACGGCCTGGGGCGTGAATACTCCGGACACCAACAGATACTTGTTGCGGAGGATTGGAGGAGAAGAGCCTTCGCTGCCATTATTTGCGCTGCGTTTGCGCAGCGTGTTCTTGAATGAGCAGCCGCCGTCTCCGGAGTTGCAGGAGTTGATGGGCGCTGCACAAACCCGGGAGTAACGAAGCACGCTGCGTGGACGGGAGCCACTTCTCAAAAACCAGGAGCGTTATGGATGTTGTGAAGAAAAATGCCAACGGGCGTGATTGGAGGTGCTCACAACTGCGTCGATCACCATTGACATAAATAGTTATAAATCAACAACATAGAAGAAAAAACTCCACAGCCGTACTTTGCCAGGGAAAGAAAGAAATTGCCTCGCAAAAGCCATCGTGTGCAAAATATTTCACCCGACAAGCGGCTGGAAGATGCCAAACCGTCTCGAACGGAGCCCAGCAAGTTTCAGCCTTTGGAATAAGACGTGCAGCAACTTAGGAGTCAGGAGTGGTATTTGAACCAACGGCCGCACCCGGAGGCCAATGCAAGCTTGACTCCATTGCGAGCAATGATTCCAGCGGGGAGAAGAAGTTAGGACCTGAAGGTAAGCATGCGTGACCTTGTCATTCTGGCGGCCATTCTGGGCGCGCTTCCATTTTGTCTGATGCGGCCTTTTTTCGGCGTGCTGATGTGGGCATGGGTCTCGTATTTTAATCCGCATCGCTCTGCCTGGTCGGGGACCGTCTACAATTTTCCTGTTGCTATGGCGGTGGCCATTCCCACGCTCGCAGGTTTACTCTTCACGCGCGACAAGCTGAACCGAGATATTTTCACCCGCGAAACTCTCTTGATGTTTGGGCTTTGGATCTGGATGTGTATCACGCTGGCTTACGCCTGGCAGGTGCCGCTTTTTGCCGGGCATATGGAAGATGGCACGGCCAGATTGATACAGATCACCAAG
>DASVFK010000267.1:0-2431 GCA_036380095.1 Candidatus Angelobacter sp.
CCAAGCTCCTGCGCGTGTTGGAAGACCGCAAGCTGCGCCGCCTGGGCAGCAAGGTGGAAACCCCGGTGGATGTGCGCGTGCTCGCCGCCACCAACAAAGTCCCGGAAGAGGCCGTGGCCAAAGGCGAGCTGCGCGGCGACCTTTATTACCGCCTGAACGTCTTCAACATCCATATGCCGCCGCTGCGCGAACATAAAGATGACATAACGCAGACCGTGGAAGCTTTGCTGGCGGAAATGAACACCAAGCACGGCCGCTCCGTGGGTGGCGTGAGTGACGCGGTGCTGCAGTTGTTCCAGAGTCACAACTGGCCGGGCAACGTGCGCGAGCTGCGCAACACGCTGGAGCGCGCGGTCATCGTTTGCGATGGGCCCCTGATCGAACAGCGGCACCTTCCGCCCAACTTCGGCAGCAGCGGGATGAAGGTTGCGACGGCCGATGGCGGAGGCATCCGACTGGATGTGGGCACGACCGTGGAAGAAGCCGAGAAAATGCTGATTCTAAAGACCCTGGCCGCCACCAACAACAACAAGACCAAGGCCGCGGAAATCCTGGGCATCAGCCTGAAAACGTTGCACAATAAACTAAAGGAGTACGGAAGCTCCGGCGCCGCCAGTGAAGCCGCGAGCTAGGTCCCGCCGCAATGACCGCTCTGCGCTTGAAAGCCAAAATGGTGATCGCCATCACGCTGATGGTGGTGGTGATCGTGACCGTGCTGCAGGCCATCTCTGTCAAGCGTGTCGTGCGCCAGAGGATCCAGGAAACTACCGATAGCATTTCCAGCGCCGGCTGGAGCGTCTCCGCCCTTGCTCGTGATGCCATCAGCGTCGACTTCACCAGTTGGAAGGAAGCCAAGCTGGGAGATCCCGCGAGCATGGCAAAGCTGGAAAAAGACGTCCTGCAGACGGACAACAGCGTGGACACGCTCATGTCGTCCGTGCAGGGTTATTGGAAACCTATCATTGACGTTGCTATTACCGATGACAGCGGAGTAGCGCTGCTTCACACCACACGGGACAACGTTGGCCAGCCTTTGCCCAAGCGTGATGACTGGTCCACGATTGACTCCGGCGGAATCCGGAAGCAGCTCGAGACGATTTTCGGCAAGCCGCAGGATTACAACGTGCGCATTCCCATCACGCGCCAGGATGGCTCCCGTTTCGGGGAAGTCAGAGTGGGAGTCTCGACGACGTTCTTGAAGGCCGAGATACTGGAAGAGCTGAAGAGAACGGGCAAACTCTCCGGCTACGCCATCCTCATCTCGCTGCTGATTTCCGTGCTGCTCTCCAACATCGCGCTGCGGCCACTCAAGGTCATCAGCCGCCGCCTGGATCTCATCAGCGCCGGCCAGATCGAGTCTCCGGAAAAAGCTCCCCAGCTCCACGGCGAATACGGCACTGTCTCCACCAAGATCGAACGGTTGGGACGGCAGATGCGCGACGTGAAGGAGGTCTTTTCCGCCCTGAAGGAAAACCTGGACCAGATGATGGCCAACCTGCAGGACGGCGTGATGCTGTTTACCAGCGACAATCGCGCCGTGCTGGTGAGCGCCTCGGTGGAGCGGTTTGTGGGCAAATCGCGCGGCGAGATGCTGGGCAACTATGCCACGCAGATTTTCAGTCCAACCTCATCGGTGGGGCGCATGATTCTGGAAGGATTCAGGACCCGGCGCTCGATCGGCCAGAAGGAAATCGAGACCGAGCAGGGCCGCCGCGTGCAAGTCGCTTTGGACTTCATCGAAGAGCGCGGCCAGCGCATCGGCGCGCTGCTCACACTGCGGGACGCCGAATCCGTCCACCGCATCGAAGACGAAATCGAGCTTTCCCGGCGCCTCTCCGCCATCGGCCGGCTCACCTCCGGCGTGGCCCATGAGGTGAAGAACCCCATCAACGCAATCGTGGTGCACCTGGAAGTGCTGCGGCAAAAACTCAAGGAGATCGATCCCGACACGCGCCGCCACATGGACGTGATCGGCAGCGAAATCCAGCGGCTGGACCGCGTGGTGCAAACGCTGGTTGACTTCAGCCGGCCCGTAGACCTGCGCCTGGCCGATATGGACCTGCGCAAGCTGGTGGATGATGTGGTGCAGCTGGCTTCGCCGGCGGCGGAGCAGCACCAGGTGCGCATCGAGCGCCAGACCAGCCAGGAGCCCATGCCGGTGCGCATCGATGCCGACCTGGTCAAGCAGGCTGTGCTGAACATCGTCATCAATGGCGTGCAGGCCATGGCGAGCGGCGGCAACCTGGGCATCGCCACCCGCCGCGAAGGCGATAACGCGCTCATCACCATCCGCGACCACGGCCCGGGCATCGCTCCGGACATCCGCGACAAGGTCTTCAATCTCTACTTCACCACCAAGAAGGGGGGCAGCGGCATTGGGCTGGCGATGGCGTACCGCGTGGTGCAGTTGCACCACGGCTCCCTGGAGTTC
>DASVFK010000268.1:0-17986 GCA_036380095.1 Candidatus Angelobacter sp.
TTATTCTGGTCAACCTTTTCGTCTACCTCGCGGTAGCCTATCTCTCCAGCACCCTGATGGCCAAGCTGCGCCAGGCGGGAAGAGAGCTGCAGGACAAGAGCGGCGAACTGCTCAGCCTCCAGGCCCTGCATGAGAATGTGGTGCACTCCATCCGCAGCGGGCTGATCACCACGGACCTTGAGGGGCGCATCACCTTGCTCAATGCTCCGGGGCAGAGGTTGCTGGAGCGCACCGCGTCATCGGTCTACGGGCGGCACGTCTCAGAGCTTTTCCTTGGCAGGCTGCCGCACCTGGAAACCTTGTCCGCGCAAGGAGAAATCCGTGGCCTGACTCCGGCAGGAGTGGAAAAAACTTTTGGTGTGACTGTTACCGCTCTCTCCGTTCCCGGGCATGGAACCATCGGCTACGTTTATACCTTTGAGGACCGCACCGAGCTGCGCCGTCTGGAGCGCGAGGTGCGCATGCGCGATCGTCTTGCCGCAGTGGGCCGGCTGGCTTCCGGAATCGCCCACGAGATCCGCAATCCGCTGGCTTCGATTGCGGGATCGATCAAGGTCCTCGCCCAGATTTCACCTTTCAATGACGAGCAGAAGACCCTGGTAGACATCATCACGCGGGAATCCACGCGGCTGAACGCCATCATCACGGATTTTCTCGCCTACTCTCGGGAGAAGAGCTACAAACTCTCCCGGGTTGACCTGCTGCCGCTTCTGGAAGACACGCTGGTCCTGCTGCAGAACCGTTCGCAGAGCGCCGGGCTCAGGATTGTGCGCCAGTTCGAAACCGCGCAGGCTTTTGCCACGGCCGACTCTGACCGCATCAAGCAGGTGTTCTGGAACCTGCTGGAGAACGCTGTTCGGGCAATGAACCAGAAAGGGACCATCACCGTCACGGTGAGGCTTGAAGCGGAGTATTGGCGCTTTGGCGTGCGCGATACCGGGCCGGGCATCCCTGCCGACCTGATTGACAAAATCTTTGAGCCGTTCCAGTCGCACTTTGAGGGAGGGACGGGCCTGGGACTGGCCATCGTCTACCAGATCGTGCAGGCGCACGGGGCCAGGATCTCAGCCCTCTCGCACCCGGGCGGGGGCGCCGAGTTTGTTCTGGAGATCCTGGATGCACGGGCGGCGCAGCCGCCTGCGCCGGCGGAAGTGTTGAGCGCGGAGGTGTCGCATGGCTAGCATTCTGGTCTGCGATGATCAGCGCTCCATCTGCGAAATGCTGGACATCTCCCTGCGCAAGGAAGGGCATCGCGTTGAGACCGTGAACGCCGGTGAAGCCGCGAAAAAGAAGCTGAGTTCCGCGAACTATGAGGTCCTGATCACGGACATCAAGATGCCGCAGACCGATGGGATTGAGGTGTTGCGCTTTGCCCGCCAGTCGTCGCCGGAAACATCGGTGATTCTCATTACCGCGGTGGAAGACTATGAATCGGCGGTGCAGGCGGTGAAGGGCGGGGCGTTCGATTACATTCACAAAGGTCCCGGACTGCTGGAAGAACTGAAGATCGCCGTGGGGCGCGCGCTCGAGAACCTGAGTCTGCGCCGCCAGAATTTTGCTTTGCGCCGTGATGCCGCCAGCCGCAATTCGTTGGAACAGATCATCGGCAAGAGCCAGGTAATCGAAAAACTCAAGTCCACCATCCGCACGGTGGCGCCCACGAGCAGCACCGTGCTGGTCTATGGCGAAAGCGGCACCGGGAAAGAGCTGGTGGCGCGGGCGGTCCATAGTTGCTCGCCGCGTGCGGGTGAGCCGTTCGTCTCCATCAACTGCGGCGCCTTTCCCGAGACCTTGCTGGAGAGCGAACTGTTCGGCTATGTGAAGGGCGCGTTTACCGGCGCCAGCCAGAACAAGCGCGGTTTGTTTGAAGTGGCCAGCGGCGGGACCATCTTCCTGGACGAAATCAGCGAGATGAGCGTTTCCATGCAGGTGAAACTGTTACGCGTCCTGCAGGAGCGGAGTCTCCGGCCCGTTGGCGGCACGCAGGAAACGGCCATTGATGTGCGCGTTATTGCCGCGACCAACCGGGACCTGGGCGCGATGGTGGCCTCAGGCGCGTTTCGTGAGGACCTCTTCTACCGCGTCAGCGTGATTCCCATTCAGGTCCCGGCGCTGCGCGACCGCCGCGAGGACATCGAGCTGCTGGCCAATCACTTCCTGAAAAAATACGCCGGCGCGGCCCAGAAAAGCATTCTGCGGGTGAGGCCCGAGGCCATGGCGGCGCTGCGGACCCAAGAATGGCCGGGAAACGTACGCCAGTTGGAGAACGCGATTGAGCGGGCCGTCGCTCTGGAAACATCGAGCGAACTCGCGGTTGAGATGGATGGGCAGAGCCCGCACAGCCGCCCGGCTTCGGGCTCCACTAACGGGCACCATGCCCTTCCCGCTGAAGGGCTGGACTTTGAGCGCTACGTGGCCGATATCGAGCGTGCCCTCATTGAAGAGGCGTTGCAGCACGCGGGCGGCGTGCAGACCCGGGCTGCCGAATTGCTAAAAGTATCGTACCGTTCGTTTCGACATTTGCTGAAAAAGTACAACATCTAGCATTCAGCACTCAGTCTGGCGAAAGCGGCTCTTCAGTTGTCAATTTTGGCAATACTGGCAATCTTGGCAATTCCGCTATGGGTTCTTCGGCTTCGGCCGCGCGTAGTTATTCATCTCGGCAGTCCATTTCAGGAAGCGCCCGAGTTGTTTGCGTTCGCGGATCAAGAATCCCCAGAATTCCACAAAACCAATCTTGTCCATTTTGAGACCCGAATAGGTTTCCATGCGCCAAAGCAGGTAGGGACTGCGCCAGGGCGCCAGATGATGGCCGCGGGTTGCGTTCCACAAAAATCGGATCAGTTGCTTCATTTTCTTCTACACAGGGCTACAGCTCACGCCAGCGTCAGGGAAACTTCGCTGCCTTTGTCTGCCCCTGCCAGCCGCGAGGCCGCTCCTTTGTTGCAGGAGATTTCCAGGAACCCCGTGCTGCCCAGAATAGCAAAGATCTCGCCCTGCGAGGCAGAGGCGTAGCTGGAGAGGAGTTTGGTGATCTCCGCCTTGCCTATGCTGATCTTGAACGATGCCGCGGAGCCGTCAAAGATCTGGGGAACGTCTTGCGGCGTGATGTTGGTGATCAGGTTACCGAACTTGTCGGTCTTGAGCACCACGCCTTTCCACGAGTTCGCTGCCACAGCCTTGGGTTTGGGAGCGGCAAAGCGGACATAGTCGCTGATCTCGTCCCCAAACTTTACGGCATCTACGCCCTTGGATAGATATGCGGCCACGGGCGCGAACACGTCGCGTCCGTGAAAAGTGTTGCTGACCGGCTGGCGGAAATAATGCTCGGCGGTAATGTGCCGCACGGTGGCCCGGTCCTCCCGCTCGTACACCAGCGAGAGCACTCCGTTGTCGGGGGCCACGAAGTAATACTGTCCAACATGCGCCACCAGCGGCCTGCGGGGTCCTCCCACACCGGGGTCCACCACCACCACGTGGATGGTGTCTTTGGGAAAGCAAGTGTACGCCTGAGAAATTGCGATTGCGCCGTCGAGAATATCGAACGATTGCACTGCGTTGGTGATGTCGACGATGTGCGCGGATGGATGGATACTGAGGATCACGCCTTTCATCGCGCCCACATAGTGTTCTGTCAAACCGAAATCTGTGGTTAATGTTATGAGTCGGTGAATCGGCAAAATCGGCTCCCAAAGGTGTTGGCTGCTGATGGGCGAAGGTAGCGCGGCGCTTCGCTATAAGTCAAGTCTGCGTCAGTGAACTGGCCGTTGTTACCCTTGTCCTTTGGGTCAGTCTGTGCTTGTCCATGTGGCGCGTGTACTCGGATGTTCTGAATACGGAAATTTTTCGAGAGCGTTGCGTCAACTTCATCATGCTCGGTTAAGGTAAGGCAAACGAAGCTGACGCGGAACGTTTCCGGTGTGAAAGCATTAAGAATTTCCAATGAAACATCCGCGCCGACATCAGCTCAGCATCACGCAAGGGCTCTATCAAGGTGGCTTACGCGGGGTATGCCGCCGAACAACTTCCTCTCCTGCCCAGCCGGCGAGGAAGTCCATGGCAGATTGAACAGACCCAGAACAGGGCACGCATGGGCGGGAACGGGACCTTATGCCAGGGGCAACGCACCTGATTTCACGAGCCGATTCTGCTGCACAGACTTTCTGCATCTTGATCGCGGACGGAGACCAAGGGATCCGCGCAGCCTGCCAGCGGGCTGCGGAAGAACTTGGCTTCATGGTTCGCATCGCGGACAACTTCAGCGCTGTGCTGAGCCAACTCTCGGTTCGCACCGCCGACCTTGTGGTGCTAGACGCTGGCTTGTCGGGTGCCGACCCTTCCACCATGTTGTTTCGCGTCAAGGCGTTGCAGCCCGGCGTGGAAGTGGTGCTGACCGGGGAGAGATCCAGGTTGGAGTCCATTCTGGAGGCCCTCAAGAACGGCGCTTGCGATTTTCTTGGCAAGCCTTTCAAGAACGAGGAATTCATGAGTTTGTTGCAGAGAGTTGCCGCAAGTCGGGTCCTTGCGCAAGAACAGTTGGTACGCGCCGGAGTCAACGGGCGCCCCAGCGCAAGTGGCATGATCGGGCAGTCAGCCGCGATGCTGCGTTTGTATCGCATCATTGAAAGGACGGCATCCAGCAAACATCCCATCTTGATCCTGGGAGAAAAAGGAGCAGGGAAGTCGAGTCTGGCCCGCATGATACATGCCTGCGGCAGCTTGCGCGAGCATCCTTTTGTCGAGGTGAACTGTGCGTCTCCTTTTTCCCAGTTGGAGAGCGCGTTGTTTGCTCCCTCCGCCATGGCCATGGACCAGCACGCGCTCGGCGTCCGCGGCACCGTTTTTCTCAGAGCTGTGGCGGCGATGCCGTTGGCCATCCAGGGCAAGCTGTTTCGCGCTTTGCAGGAAAAAGAAATTCGCCAGCCCGATGGCGGCAGAGTGCTTCCGGTGGAGGCCCGTGTGATCGCTGCGACGGACCGCGACTTGGATGCGGCCGTGCAGCAGGGCACTTTTCGCCGCGATCTATACCTGCGGCTGAACGTGGTGGCCTTGCGGCTCCCACCGTTGCGCGAGCGCCGGGAAGACATACCCATGCTGGCGGAACATTTTCTGCGCGCCCTTTCCCAGAATTCGGGCGTTGCCTATTCCATGAGCCCGGAGACGATGAAAGTGATGCTGAATTACGCCTGGCCGGGAAACGTGCGCGAACTGGAAGAAGCCATGCGCCACGCGGCGTCAGCCAGTGGCGGTTCATTGATCACCCCTGCCCACCTGCCGCCGGAGATGCAGACCCGTGTTTCATCAGAACGCGCGGCTCCAGGGCCGGCAAAGATCATCCCACTGGCTGAAGTGGAGCGCAAAGCCATCCTGGATACCCTCCATCAACTGAATGGCAACAAGCAGATGGCGGCGCAGATGCTGGGCATCGGGAAGACAACCTTATACCGCAAGCTCAAAGAGTATGGCATTGGGCGCGGATCCGTTTGACCCTGATCACGGGTCTTGAGGCGGCAAGTTCCAGCACTAGAGACAACTCCGTCCCGAGAAGCTGACTCTCACACATCAGAATTGAGAATTGTTAAGGCGGGTCTATGCTTTGGACGATTTTTGCAATCCTCATCATCCTCTGGCTGCTGGGCTGGGGGTTTCATGTGGCCGGCGGAATGATTCACCTCCTTCTGGTCATCGCCCTGGTAGTCGCGATCATTAACCTCGTCGGGAGCCGCAGGACCGTCTGAACAAGGCTGCTCTGCGTCTTGTCGCCTTGCCAGAGGACCTTTCATGGCATATCGCCGGGTACAGCCTTGGGGTCTCCTGAAAAATGGAAGTACTTGAGGCGCTAGGACATCCCATGTACCTTGTGCCGACTCTAACCCTCTAAATCCCGCTTGGGATCGCGGAACAATCAAGCGCAGAGCTGCCAGATGGCAACCACACAGACTGATCTCATTCATGAACTTACTGCGGAAGGACCTGTGGAGAAGCACGAGCTTGCGCGGCGCATCTCCCAGATGGGGGAGTGGTTTCACAACATCGATCTGAAAGGCGTACCCACGGCGCCAGCCCATTTCCTGGGTGATTTCCCGCGCGTCAAATGGAAGCAGATTGCTCCTGCCCTGCCGGAAGATCTGGCCGGAGTTTCCGTTCTGGACGTGGGCTGTAACGCCGGCTTTTACGCCGTGGAATTCAAGAAACGCGGAGCGGGCAGAGTTCTGGGCGTGGATGTGGACGACCGCTACCTGAGTCAGGCCCGTTTCGTCGCCGCGACTCTCGGCATGGAAATCGAGGTTGAGAAGCTTTCGGTTTACGACGTAGACCGGATTCCCGGCCAGTTCGACTACGTTCTCTTCATGGGGGTCTTTTATCACCTGCGTTATCCGCTTTACGCGCTGGACAAACTCATCAAGAAGGTGAAGGGGCGCCTGATCTTCCAGACCATGGTGCGCGGCTCCACCTCGAGTCCCAAGCTCAAGGACGACTACCATTTCTGGAACAAAGCAATTTTCAATAACCCGGATTTTCCGCGCATGCATTTCATCGAGAAAAGCTATGCGGGAGACCCCACCAACTGGTGGATACCCAATCATGGCGCAGTGGAAGCCATGCTGCGCAGCTCGGGCCTGGAGATTGAAGCCCATCCCGAAGCCGAAACATGGATTTGCCGTCCTGAAAGCGTTATCAGGGATGGCAAGTACCTCTTTGACCACGAACTCGCGGGCACTTTGTAGGTCCGCCCGGCTTTCTGCAGGTGCTCGGATGATTGAAGCAGTCATGCTGTGGAACGAACCGAATAACCTCTCGCACTGGGACTTCAAGGCCGATCCGGAATGGAAGGCGTTTGCTGAGATGGTGAAAGCCGCTGCTCGTGCTGTGCGCAAGGAATGTCCAGGGCTGCCTCTGGTTTTGGGCGGGATATCTCCCATTGATCCTCACTTCATCGAGCTGATGGGGGCGCACGGCGTGCTCGACGCGGTGGATGTTGTGGCTGTGCACGGGTTTCCTCTCGATTGGAACCATTGGCAAATCCACGACTGGCCAAAGCAGATCGAGAGGATTCGCGCGGTGACGCGCAAACCGGTCTGGGTCTCTGAAGCCGGCGTCTCATCCTTCGGCGCCGATGAAGTCCAGGTTTTCGGTCTCAAGAAGACCGCTGAATTACTGCTCCCTGCTGTGGAGCGAGTGCACTGGTACAGCCTGCTTGACCTTCCTGCTACCTGGACTGCTACAACGCGACATAAGGAAGCTGAGGGCAGCGCCTATTACCGCCACTACTACATGGGCCTGCTGCGCGAAGACGGTACGCCCAAGGCGGCCGCTGAGTGTTTCCCCGCGGGTCTCGGCATCTGCCAGTGGTTTCATTTTCAGGACCACCGGCTCGATCTTGCCGTGGATTGGCTGCAGCGCCTGGGTGTACGGCACCTGCGCACCGGCATCAGCTGGGCGGACTGGTTTAGGCCGGGCGCAGAAGCCTGGTTTGATCACCAGATGGAAGCGCTCGAGCCGTTTGCCACCACCCTGACCCTGTGTTTTACACCGGAACATCTTGGCGTGGCGCAGCACTATGCCAGTCCGCCGCGTCGTGTTGAAGATTTCGCCGAGTTCGCCGTGTGGGCGGTACGCAGGTACGTGCCTGCGTCTGCCCACCAGAGGAACCGCGTGCTTGTAGGAGCGAGCTAGCCATGAGCAAGAAAGTTCTGGTGACCGGAGGAGCGGGGTTTGTGGGATCGCACCTGGTGGATGCGCTGCTGGCGCAAGGCCATTGCGTCCGCGTGCTGGACAATCTCACACCCCAGGTCCACGGCAGTTTGCTCCCTGAATACCTCTCTTCCGATGCGGAACTGTTGCGCGGTGACATCCGCGACGCCCGCGCCGTCAGTTCTGCTCTGGAAGGCATTGAGGTGGTCTTCCATTTCGCGGCCGCGGTTGGCGTAGGCCAGTCCATGTATGAGATTGCCCATTACCTGGAAGTGAACCAGCAAGGCACTGCTGTGCTGTTGCAGGAGCTTCTCAGCCGCAAAAGCCGAGTACAGAAGTTGGTGCTGGCTTCCTCCATGTCAATTTACGGTGAAGGGCAGTACGTGTGCGCGCAATGCGGTGTTGTGGCGCCGCCTCTGCGTTCTGCCCTCCGGGTCAGGCAGAAGCAGTGGGAACTCCAGTGTCTCAGCTGCCCCGGCGAGCTCACACCCATTCCGGTGGATGAAACCAAGCCGCGCGAATGCGGTTCCATCTACGCTCTTTCCAAAAAGAACCAGGAAGACGTGTGTCTGCTCTTCGGCCGGACGTACGGTCTGCCGGTGGCCGCGCTGCGCTTCTTCAACATCTATGGGCCGCGCCAGGCGCTTTCCAATCCATACACCGGCGTCGCGGCAATCTTCGCTTCGCGGCTGCTGAACGGCAACCCGCCGCTGCTTTTTGAAGATGGCCGCCAGATGCGCGACTTTGTCAGCGTATACGACGTGGTGCAGGCAAATCTTCTGGCCATGGAGAGCAATGGCGCCGATGGCCGGGCACTCAACATCGGCTCCGGCGCGCCGATTTCCATTCGCGAAGTGGCAGCGGCGCTGGCCCAGGCGCTCGAAACCGAAATTGCGCCGGAGATCACAGAAAAACATCGCGCCGGAGACATCCGCCATTGTTTTGGCGATATCTCCGCCGCGCGCAGGTTGCTGGGGTACCAGCCTCGGGTGCGTTTTGTGGATGGAGTCAAGGACCTGGTGGGGTGGCTGCGCGGGCAGCGTCCTCAGGACCGCGTCGCCGAGGCTGCAGCACAGCTCAGCAGTTTTGGGCTGGCAGCCTGAGGGGCCGGAAGTTCCGGGGGTATAGGGAATGAACAATCGGGAGAACCGCTCTGTTGTGATTTTTGGTGGCGCTGGATTCATCGGCTCCAATCTGGCGCACCACCTGCTCACCACAACAGAGGCCCGTGTGCATGTCTTCGACAATCTCACTCGGCCCGGTGTGCCCAGCAACCTGGAATGGCTCAAGCAGGCGGACAAACGCGGCAGGCTTCAGGTCACCATCGCAGATGTACGTGATCTCCGCTCCGTGGAGGCAGCAGTAGCGGAGGCTGGCGAGATTTATCACTTCGCCGCCCAGGTCGCTGTCACTACCTCAGTAGCGGACCCGCGCCTGGATTTTGATGTGAACCTGGCCGGCACGTTCAACGTCCTGGATGCCGCTCGCCGGTCGGGTCGCGCTCCCTTCATTCTTTTTACCTCCACCAACAAGGTCTATGGTGATCTTGGGCTCGGGGCGCCCCTCCGCCGCGGACAACGATATTTCTATCCTGGCTATCGTGGCGTATCGGAAAGCCAGCGGCTTGACTTCCACTCTCCGTATGGCTGCTCCAAGGGCGCGGCGGACCAGTATGTCCACGATTTCAGCCGCATTTATGGCTTGCCCACAGTGGTGTTTCGCATGTCGTGCATTGCCGGACCGAGGCAGTTCGGCACGGAGGACCAGGGATGGGTTGCCCACTTCCTTTATTCCGCCCTGCAGCGCACGCCGGTGGTGATCTATGGAGATGGCTGCCAGGTCCGCGACGTGCTCTGTGTTAAGGACTTGATCCGCGCGATCGAGGCTGTGCGCGGCAACCTGAAAATGACGGCGGGGCACGTCTACAACGTGGGTGGAGGCGCTGCCAACACGGTTTCCCTGCTGGAACTCATCGGCAAAATTCAAACGCTCACAGGGCGGCGGCTGGACTATGTGCTGCGCGGCGCCCGCCCCGGCGACCAACCCATCTACGTAACCGACTACGGCAAGCTCGAGCGCCACACCGGCTGGAGACCTGCAATCACCCTGGAGCGCACGCTTCGGCTCCTGTGCGAATTCTGGGAAGAGCATCACAAGGTCCTGGCCGGCGCGGCCTTCTCTCCTCATCTGGAATCTGAATTTGTGGCCGGAGAGGCGCAACCAGCGGCATGAAGTTTGCTCTTGTCAATCCGAACTGGGACTTCCGGGGATCGACTTACTTTGGCTGCGTTGATCCTCATGTGCCGCTGGAACTTCTTTTTGCCTGCCAGAGCATTCGCTCGGCCGGACATGAGCCGCTCCTGGTGGATGCGCACATGGACAACTTCACGCTCGGGGAAACCAAAAGACGCGTAGACGCTTTCATGCCGGACTTTCTGGTGGTCCCCACCGCGCCTACCTATCTGTTCTGGCGATGCCCGCCGCCGGAACTGCGTGTGCCCATGGAGTGGTTTCAGGGCCTGAACAGCAGAGCGGTGAAGGTGGTAATCGGCCCGCATTCTTCCGCAACACCTTCCGCAACGATTCGTAAGACCGGATGCGATGTAGCGTTGCGGGGCGAGCCGGACCACACCATTGCGCAGCTTGCGGATCGGCCGTGGGAGGAGATCGCCGGTTGCTGTTTCCACACAGAACAGGGAATACAGGTCACTCCGATTTTGGGCGTCGCAGACATGACAGCGCTGGCCGCGCTTGACTTCCTCGACTATAACGCTGAGCTCCACCGCCACCGCCATCACGTCTTCACCGGAGAGCAGGGGTTGGGCGCGGAGCTGGAGTTCGCGCGCGGCTGCCCTTGGGCTTGCACCTTCTGCAACAAGACCCTCTTTCGCAATCAGTTTCGCGAGCGCGATGTGGACGCGGTGCTCCGCGAAGTGGATACGCTTCTGGCTCGTGGCGTGGAGTATGTCTATTGGATCGACGAAGTTTTTGGCGTCGGCCGAAACGTTCGCCGGTTGTTGGAAGGCCTGGCCCAGCGTCCTATCAAGATCGGGATACAGACACGGATTGACCTATGGGACGAAGAGGGCCTCGACCTGCTCGGTCGCGCTCACTGCATTTCCATGGAGTGCGGGGTGGAATCCATCACCCGGGAAGGCCGCGAAGAGCTCAACAAGAAATGCCGCATCGATACGGAAAAGATCGGGGAAATGCTGCTCCACGCCCGCCGCCGCGTCCCGTGGGTGCAAGCGAATTTGATTCTTACCGAAAAAGACGACCGCGGGCAGATTCAGAGCTGGCAAGAGCATCTAAGGCGGGAAGGAGTGTGGGTCAGCGAGCCTGTGCCCATGTTCCCGTTCCCTGGAAGTCCGTTGTACCGGCAGACGTTCGGCGCGCCGCCCGATGATATGGCCTGGGAGCGCGCCCACCACTACTACACCACCGCGTTTGCCGCCAAGGGTTACAGCGATATCCAGGAACAGAAACCGGCCCCAATCGAGGAACTGGAAGATGCACATCTTAGTCACCGCTGATACGCTCGGCGGTGTCTGGACGTATACGCGGGAGTTGGTCACCGGCCTGGTGCGTCAAGGCATGCGGGTCACCCTGGTCAGCTTCGGTGACATCCTGCCAGCCGAGCAAACGCGCTGGATTGAGGCCCTGCGCGGCCTGGACTACCGCCCCACGGCCTTCAAGTTGGAGTGGATGCAGGACTCTGAAGGCGATATGGAAGCTTCCTCAGAGTATCTGCGCTCCGTGGTGTGTGAGACGCAACCCGATCTGCTCCACCTGAACCAGTTCTTCTATGGCGCCCTCGACTGTGGCGTCCCTCGCCTGGTGGTGGCGCACAGTGATGTGGTGAGTTGGTGGCATGCGGTCCATCAACAAAAGCCGGTCGAGTCGGCCTGGCTGCGCTGGTATCGCCAGAGTGTCACGCGCGGTCTCGCCGGCGCAACTGCCGTCGTGGCCCCTTCCCGCTGGATGCTCGCACAAATTGAGTTGCACTATGGGACACCTGAACGGGCGTCTGTGGTGCACAACGGACGCACGCCTGCGCTGTTCAATCCGCGCGCGGACAAAGAGAACTTTATCGTCAGCGTGGGCCGCCTCTGGGACGCAGGCAAGAACGCCGGCCTCCTGCTGCGGGCGGAGATCCCGGCGCCCGTCTACATCATTGGCGCAGACCGCCACCCTGAGCTTGAATCCCACGCCTTTGCCGCTGAGGAGATCAGGCCCAATATCCACCTGGAGCCACAGCAGGAGCCAGAAGAACTGGGTGAGATTTTCTCCCGCGCCGCGATTTACACGGCAACATCGCAATACGAGCCTTTTGGGCTGGCGCCTGTGGAAGCCGCGCTTTCCCGTTGCGCCCTGGTGGCCAGTGATATCCCGCCGTTCCGCGAACTCTGGGATGGCGCGGCGGTATTTTTCCGCAATGGCGAGGCCGGCGACTTGCGTGAAGTTCTAGCAACACTCGTGCGCGACCCAGGTTTGCTCGACCGGTATGCCAACCTGGCTTATGACCGTGCGCGGCGCAACTACACCTCAGCGCGCATGGTGGAGAATTACATGGAGCTTTATCGCAGCCTGGTTCCTGCAGGCGTGGTTGCCGGATGAAGCAAACACTCAATATCGCGCTGTTTTGCCATTCCCTGGTTTCTGACTGGAACCACGGCAACGTGCACTTCCTGCGCGGGCTCATGCGGGAACTGGTCCGCCTGGGACATCGTGTCCGCTGCTATGAAGAACTGGGTTCGTGGTCGCTGGCCAACCTGATGCGATGCGAAGGTGAGCGCGGCATCGAGTCCGTGGACATGTTTCACCGCGTCTATCCCGAGTTGGATGTCCGGTTCTACAAATCCGCTGACCCCGGCTTTTCCCGCTTCCTGCAGAGCGAACTCAGGGAGGCCGATGTTGTTCTGCTGCATGAGTGGAACCAGGAACGTGTGGTCAACAGTGTGCTTGCCCTGAAGGAGAAGTTTGGGTTTATTGCTCTGCTGCATGACACACACCATCGCGCCTATACCCGCGCCGGAGAGATCCTAAAATTTCATCTCCATCGGGTGGATGGCGTTCTGGCTTTCGGCGAGGCGCTGCGGCGGATCTATGCCGAGGGCTTCGGCGTCCCGCGAGCCTGGACCTTTCACGAAGCCGCCGACATAGACCAGTTCCACCCACTGGCGCGCCGCAAGGAAATTGATGTGGTCTGGATCGGCAATTGGGGCGATGAAGAGCGAACACGCGAACTCAAAGAGTTTTTGATCGGGCCCGCCACCCAGCTCGACGCGCACCGTATCGTGTTTCACGGAGTACGCTATCCGGAAAGCGCCCTGGCCGAGTTGCAGCAGGCCGGGATCGATTACCGCGGTTATTTGACCAACTTGCGCACTCCTGAGGTCTACGCCCGCAGTGCCGTGGCGGTGCACGTGCCGCGCCGGCAGTACGCCAACGGCCTGGGCGGCATTCCAACCATCCGCGTGTTTGAAGCGCTCGCCTGTGGCGTTCCGTTGGTCTGTTCTCCCTGGCTGGACGAAGAGCATCTGTTCCGCCCCGGCGAAGATTACCTGGTTGTCAGAGACGGACGACAGATGCAGGCGGAACTCAAGCACCTGCTGAAAGACGAGGGCGCGCGCCGCCAGATGGCCGAACACGGGCTGCGCACGGTTCGCGAACGCCACACCTGCGCCCACCGCGCCCGCCAGTTGATTGAGATCTGCGAGGAGCTCTCCGCATGAAGATCTTTGTTTTCGGTTCCAGCATCACATCTTCTTACTGGAATGGGGCCGCCACGTACTATCGCGGGATTTACCGCCAGTTAAATGCCCTGGGACACGAAATCACGTTTGCCGAGCCGGATGCTTACGGCCGCCAGCAGAACCGTGATGCAGGAAATTTTTCTTACGTGACGTCGATTGTTTATAAGACAGAAGCACAGTTGCGCGAGTTGCTGCACCACGCCTGCGAGTCCGACCTGGTGATCAAGCACAGCGGCGTAGGCGTTTTTGACGAACTGCTGGAGGAAGAGGTCCTCGGTTGTCGTTCCCGCACGGCGGCGGTGGCATTCTGGGACGTGGATGCGCCGGCGACGCTTGCGCGTGTGGAAAACAACCCGCAGGACCCGTTCCGCCGACCGGTCACGGAATATGACCTTGTTCTTACCTATGGCGGTGGCCCGCCGGTGGTGGAGCGATACCTGCG
This sequence comes from Candidatus Angelobacter sp., assembly GCA_036380095.1. Taxonomy (GTDB): domain Bacteria; phylum Acidobacteriota; class Terriglobia; order Terriglobales; family Acidobacteriaceae; genus Angelobacter. The sequence goes on from DASVFK010000268.1 coordinate 13,894, forward strand.
CCTGGGTGCGGCCAACTGCCACGCGATTTACAACGCGCTTGACCCGGAGACCCACTTTCCCGTGGAGCCCGATCCTGCGCTGCGATGTGATCTGCTGTTCATCGGCCACCGCCTCCCGGACCGCGAAGAGCGCGTGGCGGAATTCTTCCTGCGCGCGGCCCTTCTGGCGCCGGAGTTCAAGTTTGTCCTGGGCGGCGAAGGCTGGGGCGGCAAGAGCCTGCCGCAGAACGTTCGTTGGCTCGGGCACGTCGGCACCAGCGATCACAATCGCCTGAATTGTTCGGCGCGGATGGTCCTGAACATCAACCGCGAATCAATGGCCAGCGTGGGGTTCTCGCCTCCCACGCGCGTGTTTGAAGCTGCGGGCGCCGGCGCTTGCGTAATCACGGACGCATGGGAGGGCATCGAAGCCTTTTTCCAGCCCAGCCAGGAGGTGCTGGTGGCGAAAGATGCTGACGATGTTGTGCGCTATCTTCGGACGGTCACTGCCGCGGAAGCTCGTGGCATTGGAGCGGCAATGCGACGGCGCGCTTTGCGCGAGCATACCTATCAGTTGCGCGCACTGCAGTTTGATTCGATAGTGGTAGCAAGGCAGCCTATGCACGCCGGTGCCGTAACAGCCGAAAGTAACGCTTAAGGGCTAGTGGCTAACGGCCAAGAGCCAAGAGTTAAAAGCAAGAATTAGCAACCAAAAGCTAGAAGCTATGAAAATCACCATCTTCGGGCTTTCGATTACTTCGGCGTGGGGCAACGGACACGCGACCACTTTTCGCGCGTTGTGCAGTGCGCTGCATCGCCGCGGGCACCGGATCGTCTTCTTCGAGCGCAATGCTGAGTGGTACCAGAACAATCGCGATTTGCCCGAACCTGCTTTCTGCGATGCGCGCATCTTTGAAGACTGGAACCAGGCGCTGCCCTGGGTCCGCGCTGAGCTTCGCGATTCCGATGTCGCCGTTGTTGGGTCCTACTTTCCCGATGGTGTGGCAGCGCTGGATGAAATGTGCAACGCCAATCTCCCGGTTAAAGCGTTTTATGACATCGATACGCCCATTACCGTCGGCGCCCTGAAGACGTCCGGTAAGACCGACTATCTGTTGCCTCGCCATCTTGCTGAACTCGATATTTATTTCAGTTTCACCGGCGGTCCCATACTTCAGGAACTGGAACAGGATTTCGGCGTGTCTCTGGCCCTGCCGCTTTACTGCTCGGTTGATCCGGAAAGGCACCGCGAGGTGGCCCCGGCGGGAGAGTGCAGGTGCGATCTGAGCTATATGGGGACTTACGCGCCAGACCGCCAGCCCAAGATCGAGGAACTGCTCTGCCTTCCGGCGCGCCAGGTGCCGGCGGCGCGGTTCATTGTGGCGGGTCCGCAGTATCCCTTGTCCCTGTCGTGGCCGGCCAACGTAGAGCGCATCGTGCATCTGAATCCAAGCCGGCATGCGGAGTTCTACTGCTCGTCCCGCATGACGCTCAATCTGACGCGCCGTGACATGATCATGGCCGGGTATTCTCCTTCCGTGCGGTTGTTTGAAGCTGCCGCCTGCGCCGCCACGATTGTCTCTGACACCTGGGCCGGACTGGAGTCATTTTTTGCTCCGGGGAGTGAAGTGCTTTTGCCCTCGAGCGCGCAAGACGTAGTCCGGTATTTGACCGGTTATGACGATCGTGAATTGCGGCGCATTGGACGCGCTGCCCGCGAGCGCGTGCTGGCCTCTCACTCCAACAGCGTGCGTGCCAGAGAGTTCGAGCGTGCGGTGGAGATCGCCGGCCGCCACGTCCCGCGCAGGGCGAAGTCCCCTTAGTTGCGAGTGCTGCAGGCGCGCTCGCCAACAGAGCCTTGAGATTCCGCATCTCAACCGGCATTGGTCTCTTTCTTGTGAAGATAGCGCTGATAGCTCCACCGTTTATCGCCGTCCCTCCCAAGAGATACGGCGGCACCGAACTTTTTCTGGCTGAACTGGCCACAGGGCTGGCGCAGCAGGGAATTGATGTGACTCTCTATACCAACGGCGAATCCACCGTTCCTGTTCCCGTGAAATGGCTCTATGAGAAGCAGGAATGGCCGATCGCCGGCGATATTGAGGTGAACCTGAAGGGTCTGAACCACGTGGCCTGGGCTGTCCGGGACGCAATTGGGAGCGCTGACCTCATCCACATGAACAACGCTCCCGGGCTGCCGCTCTGCCGTTTCTTTGACGTCCCCGTGGTCTACACCATCCATCACGCCTATGAGCCCACGCTCGCGGGTTTCTACTCCCGGTTCCCCCAGGTCTCGTTTGTCACCATCAGCGAATTCCAGAGAAAAGAACTGAAGCTTTCCCGAGTGCGCACCATCCATCACGGGATCGATATGGCCAGGTACCGCCTCCAGACCAGGAAACAAGATTATCTCTGTTTTCTGGGAAGAGTGGCCCCTCCCAAGGGCACGCATCTTGCCATTGAGATCGCCAAGCGGGTTGGCCTGCCGCTGAAGATCGCTGGCGATATCCAGCCTGCGTACCGGGACTACTGGGAAACAAAAGTAAAGCCTGAAGTTGACGGCCGGTTCGTGGAATACCTTGGCGAAGTCGGCTTGGAAGAGAAGAACGAACTCCTGGGCGGCGCTCGGGCCATGTTGTTCCCAATCCAGTGGGATGAGCCTTTCGGCCTGGTGCTTGTGGAAGCCATGGCCTGTGGCACGCCGGTGCTGGCCATGCCCGGTGGATCGGTGGAGGACATTGTTGAGGAAGGTGTCAGCGGCTATGTGCGCGGGACCACGCAAGAGCTTGCGGACTGCGCGATGAAATGCTCGTTTGATCCCGCGGCGCTACGCCGCTATGCGGAAACCTTCTTTTCCCGCGAGCGCATGGTGCACGACTACGTTGAGCTTTACACCAGCATTCTGCGTGACCGGTACCCGACGCAGGCCGAGCCCAGCGTGGCCTGAACAGGCCAAATCTCTCCGGGAGGACGATTGCGGCATGAGCGCTAAGCTGATCATTCCTGCCCAGGAATTGATTGAAATTCCCAGCCCGTATCCCGAACCGCGCATCGCCTACCAGAACGCCGAGCCGCGCAAAGTCAACAACCTGACGCTGATTGACGGCAAGACTTTTCTCTCCACTACGCTCGCGGGAGACATCATGCCGCCGGGCGCGCCGGACGCCGGCTTCTTTCATGAAGACACGCGGTTCTTGAGCCGCCTGGAGCTGCGCGTGGATGGCTACCGCACCGTTGTGTTGTCTTCGAGCAGCGAGCAGACCTTCGTTTCCCAGATCGAGCTCACCACCGGCCGAAGCACGCTGCGCGAAAGCTATGAGATCCCGGAAAACACGGTCCACATCCGGCGCGAACAATTGCTCAGCTCGGATGTGCTGTACGACTATCTCACGGTGGAGAACTTCAACTTCCACGAGTTGGAGCTGGCGGTGGAGTTGTGCTACGAAGCAGACTTCATGGATGTGTTTCAGGTGCGGGGCGTGGCCCGGCAGGGCATGGGGCATTACTTCCGGCCCATCGTTCGCCGTGATTCCATGATCTTCCACTATACCGGCCTGGATAGCGTCTCCCGCGATACCATCATCCACCTTTCGCCGGAGCCGGACCAGATCACGGGGACCACCGCGCGCTGGCGGCTGCGCCTTCCGCCTTTCAAGCGCTGCCAGTTGCAGACAACCGTGGTGCCCCAGGTGGAAGGCAAGCGCACTCGCGCCGGCCGTCCGGATTTTGCCCAGCAGACCCGGAGCCGCCGCGAGATCTTTGCCCATTGGGAAGAGCACTCCACCCACTTCAATTCCAGCAACAGCATCTTCGACGAGATGGTGGCGACTTCCAAGAGCGATTTTCACGCCCTGCAGATTCCGGAGGGAAAAGAACACGTTATCGCAGCAGGCATTCCCTGGTTTGCCACCATGTTCGGGCGCGATTCCATTCTCGCTGCTTATCAGTCGCTGTTCCTGAGTCCGCGGCTGGCCACGGAGACGCTACGCGTGCTGGCGCGACACCAGGGAACGGAGATCAACGATTGGCGAGACGAGCAGCCCGGCAAAATCCTGCATGAGTACCGCGAAGGCGAGATGACCCGCGCCGGTGAAGTGCCGTTCGGGCCCTACTA
>DASVFK010000269.1:0-2076 GCA_036380095.1 Candidatus Angelobacter sp.
AAGCCCGCTCGGAGGCGAGCCACAAGATCACGTCGGCGATTTCCCGCGGCTCACCCAGACGGCGAAGCGGGGCGTCCGCCGCCCACTGCTCACAGATGTTCTCCACGGAAACTCCCCCGGCGCTCGCACGGACTTGAGCCAACTCCTTCAAGCGGTCTGTGGCTGTATAACCCGGCGCCACGTTGTTGACCAGGATCCCGTCTTTGCCGAATTCGTTCGACAAGCTCTTGACCAGCCCCACCACCGCGGCACGCACGGCGTTGGAAAGCACCAACTCCGCCACCGGCTGCTTCACGGTCACCGAGGTGATGGTGATGATGCGGCCCCAGCGATGCCGCTGCATCCAGGGAATGCAGGCTTTCGTCAGATGGACCACGCTCATGAAATTTGTCTCAATTGCCTTGTGCCACTCGTCCGCGGAAACGGCGAGGAAGCCCTTGGCCGGAGGGCCACCCGCGTTGGTCACACAAACATCAATGCGGCCAAGCCGTTTGGCCACGCGTTCCGTGAACTGCTGCACCGCGGCGGCGTTGGTCACGTCGAGCGCTTCGGCGTAGACCTCAGCGCCGGTCTGGCTGCGGATCTGCCCGGCGGCTTCCAGCAGGGTCCTTTCCGTACGCGCGCACATGGCCACCTGCGCGCCTTCGCGGGCAAAGGCCTCCGCTGCGGCCCGGCCAATGCCTTCACTCGAAGCGGCCACGATCACGCCGCGCCCTTTCAAACCAAGGTCCATGGGTTGCTCTCCTTATGGCGTGCCCGGCTGCGGCTGCCCGATAACCACCTGCAAGGGTGCTCCAGCTCTTACTTTGTTCTGCTCAAAGCAGGCCTTGATGCGGCGGCGCAGCTCCCGTGCTACCGCGTACTGTTTGCCGGGCCGGACCTTCGCCGTCATCAGGTAGTCCACTTCCTGTCCGCGAATGCGCTCAATGCCTTGCGTTTCCGGCTCGGCCACCAGGAAAGCGCGGAACTGCTCGTCGCTGAACACAGCGGCCGCCACTTCTTCGAGCAGCTTGACCACGCGGGCGCTATCTTCGCTGTAGTCCACGGACACATAAAGGCTGAGCAGCGACCAGTCGCGCGTGGTGTTGCTCACGATCTGGATGGAGCCGTTGGGGATGATATGCAGCGTTCCATCGGCATCGCGCAGGACCGTGCGCCGCATGGTGATCTCCTCCACCGTGCCACTGACCCCTGCCGTCTTGATCACATCGCCTATCGCGAACTGGTTTTCCGCGAGAATGAAAAAGCCGTTGATCACGTCTTTGACTAGCGTCTGCGCGCCAAAGCCGATTGCCAGGCCCACCACCCCGGCGCTGGCCAGCAGCGGCGCTATGTCAATGGCGAACGCTTCTTTCAGCATGTAAATCGAGGTGAAGAAGACAACCATGAAAACCCCGATACTGCGGATCACGCCTACCATGGTCTTCACCTGCTGCGCCCGTCCCGGCCCGCGCTCCGGCCCTGAGTCGCTATAGGCCGCCACCTTCCTGGTGACCAGGCCCAGCAGGCGAACGAAGACGAAAGCCATGATCAGAATGACCGCCAGCTTGGGAGCGCGGTCGCGCGTCCACATCACCAGGTAGTTGTGCCAGTCACGCAGGATGTTGCTGAATTGTTCTTCCATCGGTATTTCCCAGCCGGATTATAATCTGTGCCAGCATTCACACCGAGGGCCGGCTTGATAGCAAGAATCACTTGGGTTGTCTGCGTCTGTCTGCTGCTGACAATGGGAGAGTCACGTTCCGCTGTGCCTCCAGGGCAAGCCACGGAGGAGAGAAAAGCCACGCCACGGGAGCAGGAAATGACGGAACGCCGCAAGAAGGAATACAACAAGCAGCGGCGCAAGGCCATTGTGGCGGACGCAGAGAAGATCCTGGGGCTTGCGGGTGAGATCAAGCAGATGGACTCCGCTGAGGATGTTCCGCCGGCTTCCCTGCTGAACAAGTTGGAGACCGTGGAGAAGCTGGCCCACAGGATCAAGAACAAGATGCAAGAGAACGCAAATATCGCGCAGGCGAGAACCCGTGCGGCCAGGCCTTCGCAGTCCGGACTTTGAAACGAGGTTGAAGTGTCAAC
>DASVFK010000270.1:0-5837 GCA_036380095.1 Candidatus Angelobacter sp.
TCGCCGCGCGTGGCCAAGCACGCGCACGTGCCGTTGCAGTCCGGCAGCGACCGCATCCTGCGCCGCATGCACCGCAAGTATCGCCCGTGGCATTACGCGGAGAAGATCAGAAAGATTCGCGAGGCCATGCCGGAAGCAGCCATCGGCGCCGATGTGATGGTTGGCTTCCCCGGCGAGACCAACGAGCTCTTCGAAGAGAGCCGCGATTTCATCGAGCGCCTGCCCTTCACTTACCTGCACGTGTTTACCTATTCGTCGCGCCCTGGCACGCCTTCTGCCGCCATGCCGGACCAGGTGCCGGTGGAGATCGCGCGCGAGCGCAATCGCGTGCTGCGCGAGCTCGCCGCGCGCAAGAACCTCGACTTCCGCCGCAGCTATGTCGGACGGACGCTCGAAGTCATCACCCTGCACGACGGCGGCCCAGGCTGGGCGGAGGCGCTGAGTGACAACTATGTCAAGGTCAGGGTCGCCGGACAGCATTCCGCAAATCAGTTGCTGCGGGTCGCCATCAGTGGAATCACCGCTGAAGAATTGGTCGCGGGCGGGACAGGCGCATGATCTCACGCAACGTGTTCTATGCACTGTGCCTGGTCTGGTTCTTCGGTTGGGGTATATTGGCGACAAGATTTCCGGCACAGTGTTATCGATTTCTGTCTTGGGGCCGCGAACCAAGTTCGAGAAATCTCAGGCTGGCAAGAATTGTCGGTTACATGGGCTTAGGCTTCGGCCTCTTGTTAGTGGTTGAGATCGTCTTCGGATTACTCCGCTGAACTCTGAGAGGACGTCAACGGAGGAATGCCCGCCAGGCAGCCACTCGTGATCAAAGGTACGCATTTCGCCTGCTCCGCTCGAGGTAAGGGGACAGAGATTCGTGCCTGGCATGCTATAATTTTTCAAGTCTTTGCCGCGTGCCGGCTCCGTGGCATCCCCCACTGAGAAACGCTGCGGGGGCGGTTTTTTCTAGGAGGATTGCATAGACAAGCGTTTTATTCGCATGAATGAGCGCATCCGCGCGCGGGAAATCCGCGTGATCGATGCCGATGGCAACCAGTTGGGCATTCTGGCCCCCTTCGATGCGCTCAAAAAAGCCCGTGAACAGAACCTTGACCTGGTGGAGATTTCGCCCAACGCCGTGCCTCCGGTGTGCCGCATCATGGACTACGGCAAGTTTCTTTACGAGCAGGAAAAGAAGGAACGGGCGGCGAAGAAACACCAGAAACAGATCGTCCTCAAGGAAGTCAAGTTCTCGGTCAACGTGGATGAGCACGATTACGTGACCAAACGCAACCACGTGCTGCGCTTCCTGGCAGAAGGCGACAAGGTGAAAGCCAGCCTGCGTTTCCGCGGAAGGGAAATGGCCCACCAGAACCTGGGCCGCGAGGTGCTCGACCGACTGGTGAAGGACGTGGGCGAGAAGGGAATCGTGGAGTTCCGACCGCGCATGGAAGGCAATACCATGCACGTGATCCTGGCGCCTCCTAAGCAGGCTACGGGTGGCAAGAAGCCGGAACAAAAACCGCAGCAGCCGCCGCAACAGGCCGCGCCAGCAAGCGGAGCGAAGACAGGGTAGAAAAGAGCCATTAGCCTTTAGCACCTAGCGGTCTGAGTGAGCACTTAGCCGGTGCTCCTGGTACACGAGAAGATTCTTTTCTGGCCAACGGCCAAGAGCCAAGAGCTAATAGCCAGAAGCTAGCAGCTAAGGGCTAATTACTAATTACTGATTTATGCCTAAACTCAAAACACACAAGGGCGCAGCCAAGCGGTTCAAGAAGACCGCCACCGGCAAGATCAAACGGGGCAAGGCTTTTAAGCGCCACATTCTTACCTCTAAGGACACCAAGCGCAAGCGGCAGCTTGACACAGACACGCTGGTCAGCAAGGCCGATACGCCCAAAGTCCGGAGGATGATCCCGTACTAGGGACAGAGTTCAGCCCGCCTGAGAGATCGGTGCAGAGGCCGGACCTGAAATAGCAGTCATCACTCAGCATTCACCCCCGAAAAAGCGTGGGCTGGGCGGAATGAGTGGAAGGCTGCAGCGAGTGAAGAGGCTTTGACTACAAGCTCTGCCTCCAGCCGCATAACCCACCGGAGCATCCGGCATGAAAAAGGAGCAGTATGCCTCGCGTAAAACGTGGCACCAAGCGCCGCCAGCGCCGCAAAAAGATATTGGAACGCGCCAGCGGATATTTCCTCACAAAATCCAAACTCTACCGTTCGGCCAAAGAGTCGGTCGAGCGCGGCCTCAAGTTCGCCTATGCCGGCCGCCGGCAGAAGAAGCGCCAGTACCGGTCGATCTGGATCGTGCGCATCGGCGCTGCCGCCAAGCTCAACGGCATCAGCTATAACCAGTTCATCAGCGGGCTGAAGAAGGCCGGCGTGGAGCTGGATCGCAAGGTGCTGGCCGATATCGCCGCCAACGATCCCTCAGCGTTTACCGCGCTGGCGGAGACAGCGAAACGGGCGCAAGCCGCGAAAGCGTAGCTCAGCAGTCATCACTCAGCTACAAGTGGGCCGTTGGCTTTTGGTGCTTGGCTGTTGGTGTTTGGCTCTTCTAGGCTTGGGACGTCGTCCATGCCTGATAGACACGATCCGGTCGGCTCGAATACCTGAAATCTTGTAGTGCTGAATGGGACCAAAACGGTTACGCGTGATTCACGGCAGCATCAGAAGCCGAGCGCCGGAGGCGCGTTGATTATTTAGCCCAGGCGCAAGCCCTGGGTAAGCTGAAATCAATTGTGAGCCCCGGTAGGGGCGGCACAATAGAAAAGAAGCACAGGCGAGGGCGCCTGTGCTCCATGAGCGCGGTTTGGCATACACCGTTCCCAAACTCGAAGATTTCGCCGCGGCCAACCTGGACCGTGCCGTTCAGGAACTGCTCGCTGCTGTCCGGCAGGAAGCCGAGGCCGTCGCCGGCGAGAACGACTGGAAGGTCTTTCGCGATCGCTGGATGGCGCGCAAGAACGGCATCCTCACGCAGGTCAACGATCTATGGCTCAAGGCCGCTCCCGGCCCGGCCAAGCGCGATGTGGGCGCCCGCGTCAACCAACTCAAGACCGAGGTCGAGCAGACGGTGGATGGGGCGCAGCAGCGCGTCAGTGGCCACGTTTCGCAGGCGCGACTCGAAGCCGAACGCGTCGACGTCACTCTTCCCGGCATTCATCGTCCGTTAGGCGCAGAACATCCGATGCTCAAGACGATGAACGAAGTCGTAAGCGTCTTTCGCGCCATGGGCTACTCCGTCGCTGAAGGGCCGGAGATCGAGACCGACTACTACAACTTTGAAGCCCTGAATTTTCCTCCCAACCATCCGGCACGCGACACGCAGGACACCTTGTTCGTCGCCGGGCAGGAGAAGAAGCCGCAGCGGGACCGCCTGCTGCTGCGCACGCACACCTCGCCGGTGCAGATTCGCGCCATGCTGGCCACACCGCCGCCTATCCGCGTAGTTGCGCCGGGCAAGGTCCATCGCGCCGATACGGCGGACGCCACGCACTCGCCCATCTTCCACCAGGTGGAAGGGCTGGCCGTGGACACCAACATCACTTTCTGCGACCTCAAGGGCACGCTGGACCACGCCATGAAGTCGCTGTTCGGCTCGAACGTGAAGACGCGCTTCTTCCCCTCGTTCTTTCCCTTTACGGAGCCGAGCGCCGATGTTTCCATTACCTGTTTCAAGTGTGGCGGCAAAGGATGCCGCCTGTGCAAGATGAGCGGCTGGATCGAACTGCTGGGCTGCGGCATGGTGGACCCCAACGTTTTCAAATTCGTCGAGAGCAACGGTTACGACGCGCAGAAGATCTCGGGCTTTGCTTTCGGCATGGGCGTGGAACGCATCACCATGCTGAAGTACGGGATTGATGATATACAGCTCTTTTATCAGGGCGATGTGCGGTTCCTGGAGCAGTTTGCGTAGAAAGCAAATAGCAATTGGCAATTAGCAATCAGCCAAACCTGGTTCTTTCCGGCTAATTGCCAATTGCCAGCTGCTAATTGCTGGCTTATGAGAATCTCTCCCCAATGGCTCCGTGAATTCGTCGACATCAAGGTCTCAGACCGTCAACTGGCTGAAGACTTGACGCTCGCCGGGATCGCCGTCGAATCCATCAAGACCGATATAGCTCCTCATCCCCTGCTGTTCGAAATGGAGATCGGCACCAACCGTCCTGATGCCATGTGCCATTACGGCGTGGCCCGTGAATGCTCGGCCATCTATGACCTCGATCTCAAGCCGATCAAGCCCAAGCTGCCCAAGGCCAAACCTGCCGCAAAGCCGTTCCCGATTGAGATCGAAGACCCGGAAGGTTGCAAGCGTTACACCGCGCGAGTGATTCGGAACGTGAAGATCGGGTCTTCGCCCGGGAAAATTCTCGAGCGCCTCAAGATCGATGACCACGGCGGCATCAGCAGCGCCGTGGACGCGAGCAACTACACCCTCATGGAGACGGGCCATCCCACGCACGCCTTTGACCTGGACAAGCTGGAAGGCGGCAAGATCATTGTTCGCCGCGCGCGCAAAGGCGAGACGCTGAAGACGCTGGATGGCGTTGACCGCAAGCTCGAGCCGGAAGATCTGGTCATCGCTGATGCGGTCCGGCCCGTGGCCCTGGCCGGCGTGATGGGCGGACTGGATTCGGCGATCTCTGACTCAACGAAAAACATTCTGATCGAGTCCGCGTGGTTTGATCCGGCCACGGTGCGCAAGACCGCGCGCCGGCTGGGGATGCACACGGACGCATCGCACATCTTTGAGCGCGGCGCGGACTGGGGCGCGACGCTGCTGGCCTGCGATCGCGTGGCTGAGATGATCCTGGCATCGGCTGGGGGTGAGCTGGAAGGCGATGCCGTGGACGCCATCGCGGGACACATCGTGCGGCATTCGCTGTGGCTGCGCCATAGCGAAGTCCTGCGCCACTTGGGCAAGGACATTCCCAGCGATGAGATTCGCCGCATGTTCAGGCGGCTGGGATTCACGCCCATGAAGAGCCTTGCCGAAGGTGTTTTCAAAGGCGCAGCGTTCCAAACCAAGACGGCTGAGCAGTTGGAGAAAATGCGCGAAGAAGCCAAGGCTGTAGCCGCCAAGCTAGGCGTGAAGCTGCCGGAATGGAATTTGAACTTTGAAAAAGACCTGGGCGTGGAACTGCCGACCTGGCGGCTGGATATTGAGCGCGAGATTGATCTGATCGAAGAGATAGCACGCATTTACGGCTACAACAAGTTTCCCAATACGCTGCCCTCGTTCTCCGGCGGCGTGGTGGAACTGCCGTACGCGAGCAAAGAAACGCGTGTACGCTCAGAACTGCTGGCGTTGGGCTATAACGAAGCAGTCTCGCCTACGTTCATTTCTCCGGCCGATGCACACGCTTTCTCCTCGGCAACGCCGGTGATGCTGGCCAACCCGCTGAGCGACGAACAGTCGGCCATGCGCACCTCGCTCCTGCCGGGAATGCTGGATATGCTGGCCTGGAACCTGAACCGGGGGACCACCAACGTTCGCTTGTTTGAAGCCGGCCACGTCTTTGAGCTCAGCGGTGAGAAGTCAGGAGAGCGGAGGATGTTGTGCGTGGGCGCCACCGGCACCGGCGTGGATCCCAGTGTGCACACGCCGGCCCACGCCTATTCGTTCTTCGACCTTAAAGGCGATCTGGAATCTCTTCTTGCTGCCTTTGAAACCGGCAATTTTTACTTTGACGCGCTGGCCTCCGAGTATTTCCATCCTGGACGTTCGGCCCGCGCCGTGGTCAACGGCCAGACAGTGGCCCAGTTCGGGCAGATTCATCCCGACGTGGCCGCCGCCCGTAAGATGAAACAGGAAATCTACGTCGCAGAGATCTATCTC
>DASVFK010000271.1:0-22105 GCA_036380095.1 Candidatus Angelobacter sp.
TGCTCGCGTAGTAGAAGACGAACTTCGGCCTCACAGGTCCTCCAGCCAATATCAGGAGCATTTTAGGGGCCGAAGAGGTTGATCGCTGGCGTTCAGCGGATGCGGCCCGCAAAACTGGAGGATATCAGGCTCCGAAGAAAGAAGGGGACCCTTCGTAACAGCGAGCCCCCGCCATAGGTACTACATTTCCCATGAGAGAGCCGTGGTTCGAGCCTGTGCGCCTTTGAACCACGGCCCATGGTTGTTGTTTTTAGGGGACGGTGACCGTGCCTCCGCAGGTCGTGCCGCCATTGAAGCACTGGGCAATGGTGTAGCCAGAGTTTCCGGCCGCATTCTTTGCCCGTACGCGATAGGTATAAGTGGCGCCGCTGACCACAGTGGTGTCCACGAAGGAGGCCGCTCCGGTCGCGGTGGCGCCGACTTGTGCGAATCCCGACTGCGGATTGGGGAAGCAAGCGGCGCCGGCCCCGGTGCAGCGCTCGATGAGAAATCCCGTATCATCCTGCGCGGTCCCGTTCTGCGAATTGACCCGCCAGTTCAAGGTCACGCCGGTTGACGTGACATTGGACAGGCTCAGGCCGTCGGGAGCATTGGGGGTGCTGACGTTGGGATCGGGAATTCGCCGCGTTGCCACCATCAGATCGTCATACCAGACCGCGGTATTCACGAGCGAGCCAGACATGGCCGTCTGATATGGCAGGAGCGAGATCTTGCCGTACTTGCCGCTGCCATTGACCGTTCCATCGTGCAGGAGTGCGGCATCGGAAGCGTTCACCACCAGTTGCGCCGGCTGCCCTTCATGAGCGAGCCACATGTCCAGCACTGAGGTGGGCTGGTTAAATGTGCCGACTTTCACGTGGATCTGAACGGTAAACCATTCGTTACCCTTGTAGTTCCAGCAAGTGGGATCGGTGGTGGGGGTGCCGCGTCCGCTGTAATGCGGACAACCGGCGGCATTCTGGTCGAGAAAATTCGTGTTGCCGCCGCTCTTCACTCCCCCCAGTTGAATAGTTTCATAGGGACTCTGCATGAAGTGATAGGTGCCGCCACTGTATCCGCAGTTGTGGTAGAGGACCGGATATGGCGCACCGCCATTCTCTTGCTGCATCACCAGATGGCCTGGATTGGTGGAGCAGTCGTTCGACTGCGCCGTGGGCGAGTCTCCCACGGTCACGATGCTGGACTTGAAGCCCTCGGAATTGGGGAAGTTGGCGCCGTTCAACATGCCCGGATCCAGGCGTTCACGGAATTGCACATAGAATTCCTGGCCCTGACCAAAGGTCTTGGAAAGGTCGGGAGAGAAATTCCAGTCAAACCAGCCGGGCTCGCCTTGCACATAGCCCGGCAGGACCGCAAACTTCAGTGCACAGCCATCAGCAGCGACAGAACAATCCGTCGTGATACTCGAAGGATCATACAACTGAAAATACTGTTGCTTATTGGTGGCTGGAAACGTGTCAAAGCTCTGGGCGCCGACCACTGAGGCAGCGCCACCGGGAATGTTGACGCCGGCTACACGGTTCGCCCATGCATTTGTCGAACCCGAAGGCACGGGGGTGGGAGACGGCGTGGGTGAAGGAGTTGGAGTCGGTGTTGGTGTAGGTGTGGGTGTAGGAGTCGGACTCGGCGTAGGAGTTGGACTCGGTGTAGGACTTGGAGTGGGCGCAGGGACGGGCGAACCTGCCGTCTTATAGAGCCACACGGTGGCATTGCTTACCGTTGTGCTCCCGGTGCCCGCGTAAAAGCACATGACGGTGTTATAGGACGAGACGGGAGCGCACACCAAGCCCTTGTTCACAGGGTCGGGGAACGGGGAGGCTCCGGCAAACGCCCAGCTCGTTCCATCTGAAGTGTAGGTATTGCCGGCGCTGTCCCAACTGATCAGGGTGCCGGTTCCTGGATCGATGGTGACCGGAGAACCGGAAGGCGCCGCGCTTATGTCAAACGGCGCCGAGGCCAATTGAGTGACGGCGAGAGTTGACGATAGCGCATACACATTCGTGCAGCCTCCAATGACCATGCGATGGTGCACGTTGTCATAACGCGCCCAGGGAGACGCCGTGGTGTGCGTGGGACACAAAACAGCGTTTCTTGTGGCGCCGCAGTTTACAAGAGTATTGATCGTGCAGCTGCCCCATTGTCCGTTGGAGAATGTGTACTCGTAGATGCCGTTGTCATTGTCAACGGTGATGAGCGAATTGCGGTCCGGGAAGTACTCCATGGCCAGACAGCAGTCAGGGCTGGAGCCGGGAACGCTGGCCAGACCTGTAACCCAGGTTTGGCTCGCTATGCTGTAAGTATTGACTTGATTCGACGCATACAGACGCATGTGCGCATTGTTGGCATTGGAGGCGGAGGTGTTGATGGTCGGCCCTTCGTACGTATGCCCTCCATCTCGATACGTGGCGCTCCACACGTTGGTGCTGTCGTTATAGCGGAGAACCATTTGCGTGTCCGGGCATCCAGTATTGCCGCTTCCGCAATGCCCTCCCCCGACGAAGTAGAACTCTTTTGTTAGCGGATTCCACAAGCCCTTGGTGCTCCATGCCGTGGCGTTGTCCGTGGATGTGGTCTGCGGACCGAGGTTGAGCAACGAACCATGATTCCAACTGGAATTCTCAGCCGCTGAGAAGCGCAACCATTGGCCCGGGACCACGCTCGCCGCGGCCTGCGCCAGCGCTGTCGTGCCACTTGGCACCGGAGTCGGAGTTGGAGTCGGTGTTGGGGTGGGGCTTGGAGTTGGTGCTGGCGTTGGAGCCGGCGTCGGTGTCGGTGTAGGCGTCGGAGTGGGCGTCGGAGTGGGCGTGGGTGTTGGAGCTGGCGTCGGTGTCGGTGTAGGAGTCGGAGTGGGCGTGGGCGTGGGTGTCGGAGCCGGCGTCGGTGTCGGTGTAGGAGTCGGGGTCGGCGTCGGACTTGGCTTCGGTGTAGGAGTCGGCGTTGGAGCAGGCGTTGGAGTAGGTGTCGGGGTTGGCGTCGGAGTCGGCGCAGGTGTGGGCGTCGGCGTCGGACTTGGCTTTGGTGTAGGCGTCGGAGTCGGCGCAGGTGTGGGCGTCGGCGTCGGACTTGGCTTCGGTGTAGGCGTCGGCGTTGGAGTGGGCGTCGGGCTTGGTTTCGGTGTGGGAGCAGGGGTCGGTGAGGGAGCAGGCGTCGGGGCCGACGGCAGAGCCGGCAGCACTTCCACGATGCTCAGGTTATATCGGTCGCTGGTAGGTGCGGTGTCGTTGATCGCTACGGTAGTGCCGCTCAGAGGGGTCGGATAGTTCTGGCGCTGGACCCAGTAGGTATCACTATAGGCTCCCATCAGATATTGGTGCACCAGGGTCTCATTGCTCCCCAAGGTCCGGGAGACCGCTCTGTCCCAATCAGTCCCCACCCCGAATACCCAAGAGTTATTTCGTGTCGTGACCAGGCTTGCGGTGGGGGCACCAGCACTCTTGTTGGTTGCCGCCTTAGCGCCGACTGCGCCGGACCCGTTGATGCCTGATATGTCCACGCCGGCGAAGCTGACCACGGTGATCGACGATGTGACGCTTTGTGAGAGGTTGGCAGTCACCTTAATTCCACTTAATGGCGAAGGAGCAAAGGCGCGCCAGATCTCCGCGGTTCCGAGTTGCACATTGCTTCGCTGAACCAGAGTCCAGGTGAGTCCACCGCCAGCAATGCTGTTAACAACAACGCTGGAAGAAATGGAGGAGCGGCCTCCACTGGCCACAAAGGCCAGCAGCAATTCGTTCGGCTTTGTGGTCGAGAAGATTGATGTGGTAACGCTGGATGTGGAAGCCGTTGAGGACCGAAAGCCATTATCGCCAAAAGCGGTTGCATCCATCGACAACGCGGGCGGAACCGATTGTGCTCCTGCGCTCTGGGTTACGACAATGAGTCGAAAGAGGAAAACCGATGCGCAAAGGGCAAGCATTAGCCCCGTTGGAGAAAAAGAAGCCGAAATGAATTTTCGCAACGCGCGCGGGAGTGCAAAACGGGACAACTCGACACTGGTACGCATGCTTCGATGCAACCTCTGAATTGGGATTTGGTTTGCAACGAAGGTGGCGCTGGTCGCTCGCGAGGGTCTTGGACAGTCTTTCTCTATCGCTTTCGTTGTCGAAGACGGTTCGCTTTGCTTCTTACTTACTTGCGCATTGGGAGACGCATGGCAAAGCGCCCCAAGAGTAGACGAAGGATTGTTCTCTAAAGTTCTTTTCTGTTTAGAAGAATTTAATATTGATTCGATAAACCAACAATCGGTAGCACACCCCATCTTTCACATTGCGACTACCTTAAGCGAAGACATGATCTTCGGCGCAGGAACAGAGTGGTCAAAAAAAATCCTTCTGTGTCCCTTTGGTAATCGACGGGCGTTGTTCAGCGATGGGACTCCTCAAAAAGAAATTGATTGGCTTGTGATGAGAAGTATGTGTGCCAAATGCGCTTGAAAAGCCTTTGGCATTCATGAACACAATACTTCATGAACACACCAAGAGGATGGTGAGATTCTGCGGCAGGTGGCGGATTTCAGGCGTAACCGAACGGAAGTGTGTTCATCTCTTGGAAGAGCCGTGGTTCTCAGCAGTTCGCTTGGGAACCACGGCCTTTGGTTGCTTTCAGGGGACTTTGACCGTGCCCCCGCAGGTGGTGCCGCCATTGAAACATTGGGCAATCGTGTAGCCTGAGTTCCCGGCTGCATTCTTGGCTCTTACGCGATAGGTATACGTGGTGCCGGAGACCACGGTGGTATCCACGAATGAGGTCGCTCCCGCCGCGGTAGTGCCGATTTGTGCGAATCCCGACTGCGGATTGGGGAAGCAGGCGGCGCCGGCCCCGGTGCAGCGCTCGATGAGAAATCCTGTATCGTCCTGCGCGGTCCCATTTTGCGAGTTCACCCGCCAATTCAAGGTCACGCCGCCCGCAGTGATACTGGACAGGCTCAAACTGTCGGGAGCATTGGGTGTGCTGACGTTGGGATCGGGAATTCGCCGCGTCGCAACCATTAGATCGTCATACCACACACCGGTATTCGCCAGCGAGCCTGTCATGGCCGTCTGATAAGGCAGGAGCGAGATCTTGCCGTACTTGCCGCTGCCATTGACCGTACCGTCGTGCAGGAGTGCGGCATCGGAAGCGTTCACCGCCAGTTGCGCTGGTTTGCCCTCATGGGCCAGCCACATGTCGAGCACCGAGGTAGGCTGGTTGAAGGTGCCAATCTTCACATGGATCTGGACGGTAAACCACTCATTCGCTGTGTAATTCCAGCACGTGGGATCGGTGGTGGGAGTCCCGCGCCCGCTGTAATGCGGGCATCCGGCGGCATTCTGGTCGAGAAAGTTCGTATTAGAACCGTTCGTGACGCCCGACAGTTGAATGGTTTCGTAGGGACTCTGCATGAAGTGAAAGGCGCCGCCGCTGAATCCGCAGTTGTGGTAGAGGACCGGATACGGCGCACCGCCATTCTCTTGCTGCATCACCAGATGGCCCGGATTAGTGGAGCAGTCGTTCGACTGCGCCGTGGGCGAGTCTCCCACAGTCACGATGCTGGACTTGAAGCCTTCGGAATTAGGGAAATTGGCGCCGTTTAACATGCCCGGATCCAGGCGTTCACGGAATTGCACGAAGAATTCCTGGCCCTCACCAAAGGTCCTGGAAAGGTCGGGAGTGAAGTTCCAGTCAAACCATCCGGGTTCACCTTGCACATAGCCTTGAAGCACCGCAAACTTCAGCGAGCAACCATCCGCCGCGACTGTGCAATCGGTAGTAATGCTCGGTGCGTCGTATATCTGAAAATACTGTTGCTTGTTGGTGGGTGGGAAAGTATCAAAGCTCTGGGCGCCAACCACCGACGCCGCGCCACCAGGAATATTGACGCCGGCTATGCGGTTCGCCCACGCATTCGCTGATCCCGGCGGAGGCGGAGATGAGACATTGACAGTGGCGGAAGCGCTTTGGCTGGCGTTCGCTTTGTTGGTCGCCGTCACCGTAAACGTACCCGTGGTTGCAGGCGCGGTGTAAAGGCCGGATGCACTGATGGTTCCGCCTGAAGCCGACCAGTTGGCTGCGACATTGCTCGTGAACTGCTGCTGTCCCCCAGGTGCAACGAGAACCGAACTGGGTGCTATGGATATGCCTGTGGTTGGGGTGGGGGTGGGCGTCGGCGGAGGCGCAGCAACAGACACGGTAACGGTTGCAGCATCCGACTTGGTATTGTCAGCCTGGCTCGTGGCGGTGACAGTGAAGGTTCCCGCCGTGCTGGGCGCCGTGTACATCCCCGTTGAAGTGACTGCTCCGCCGCTAGCAGTCCAGCTTACCGCAGTGTTGCTCGTCCCGGTAACGTTGACCGTGAACTGCTGCTGTTTGCTCACTTGCAAGGGAACGCTATGCGGGCTCACAGTCACTGCGACCGGCGTGGAGTTGTTGGTGCCAGTAGTGCCGCTTTTTGCGCTGCCGCTGGCGCAGCCGCCGACTGCCAGCATCATCTCGATCGAGACGACAACCAAAAGGGTGGTCACGCACATTTTCTTGCGAAAAGAGTATTCCAGATTCATGATGGTCTCACAAGTTCCTTTGCGCTAATCGCCCGATCCTTGAATACAAATCGTTAAAACTGCTACGGCCGCTATGGCGTCTTATAGAGCCAAACGGTGGCGCCGGTCACCGGTCTGCTGCCTGTTCCCGCGTAAAAGCACATGACGACGTTGTAGCTTGAGACTGGAGCACACACCAAGCCCTTGTTCACCGGGTCAGCGAATGGAGATGGCCCGGAGCTGATCCAGCTGGTACCGTCCGATACAAACGTGGTGCCGGTGCTGTCCCAGGAAACCAATTTGCCGCTTCCGGGATCGATCGTGATAGGCGAGCCGGAAGGTCCCACGCTGATGTCAAAGGGAGCGGACGCCAACTTGGTCAAACCCAGCGTCGCGGACAGCGCATACGCGCTGGTACAGCCTCCAAAAAGCATGCGATGGTTCACGACATCGTAGCGCGCCCACGGAGCCGCCGTGGTGTGCGCGGAGCACAGCAGTGCGTTGGAACTCGCGGGAGCACCGCAGCTTACAAGCGTGTTGAACAAGCAGCTGCTCCACTTGGCAGTCGCGAACGAGTACTCGTAAATGCCGTTGTCGCTGTCGATGGTGATGAGCGAATTGCGGTCGGGGAAATACTCCAACGCAAGACAGCAGTCAGGGCTGCCGCCCGGGACACTGGGCAGGCCTGCGACCCAGGTCTGGCTCGCTATGCTGTATGTGTCCACCTGGTTGGAGGAAAAAAGACGCATGTGGATGTTGTTCGCGTTGACGGAGGTATTGATCGTCGGTCCTTCATACGTGTGTCCTCCATCTCGATACGTGGCGCTCCAGCCGTTCGTGCTGTCGTTATAGCGGAGGACCATTTGCGTTCCCGGGCATCCGGTATTGCCGCTTCCGCAATGCCCGCCGCCAACGAAGTAGAACTCCTTGGTTGGCGGGTTCCACAAACCCTTCGTGCTCCACGCCGTCGCATTGTCCGTGGACGTGGTGCCAGCACCCAAGTTGAGCAGAGAGCCGCCGTTCCAACTGGTGTTCTCAGCCGCTGTAAAGTGAAACCACTGGCCCGGGATCACGCTCGCAGCGGCTTGCGCCAGCGACGTTCCGGCGCCACCGATCAGAACTTGCGCCGAAGCTGACTTCGTTGGGTCAGCCACGCTGGTTGCCGTCACTGTTGCGGTCCCAGCCGACGCGGGCGAAGTGTACAGCCCGCCGGAGGTGATGCTTCCACTCGTAGCCGTCCAGGTGACCGACGTGTTCGTGCTTCCAGTCACTTTTGCTGTGAACTGCTGCGTCGCGCTTGTCGCCACGCTGATAGTCGACGGGCTTATCGTTACGGCAACTGGCGTGGGAGCCGGAGTCGGTGTCGGCGTTGGTATCGGTGTTGGCGTCGGTACTGGAGTTGGTGTAGGCGTTGGGGTCGGTGGTGGGGCCGTCAAGGTTACGGTCACTGATGCCGAATCCGACTTGCTGCTGTCAGCCTGGCTGGTGGCGGTCACAGTGAAGGTTCCAGCCGTGCTGGGTGCTGTGTACATTCCCAATGAAGTGATTGTTCCACTGCTTGCGGACCAGGTTACGCCGGTGTTGCTCGTCCCGGTAATGTTGACCGTGAACTGCTGCTGTTTACCGACTTGCAAAGGGACGGTATGCGGGCTTACCGTCACCGCGACCGGTGTGGAGTTATTCGTGCCTGTACTGCCACTCTTCGCACTGCCGCTGGCGCAGCCGCCGATTGCCAGGATGAATTGGAGAGAAAAAAGAATCAGGAAAGCCGACAACCAGCTATGGCGGCTCAGAACGCTCTGCACTTTCGCGGAGTTCTCGCAGGACTTCATTGGGGTTCACTTCTTCCGGTGGTGGTTTTTATTTCTCTTGCGTCACAACTTATATCGTGCAGATCGCGCTGCCCAGATTCCGTTCGTTCCGTGGTACCTAGCAGAATGGACATGCCCCGGCATAACGGTACTAACCTAGGTCTTTTGTAACTGGCTCCAAATACTCCGCGCCCCTTGTGCAAAGAGTTGCACAGGACCCCAAAATTCCTATCATGTGCGGTAAAGCGGCGGTTACTGCTTCTGCGTGGGCCTGAACCGTTAGCAAAGTGATGGCCAGCGAAACTTTCGAGTCAATATCTGAGTGGTAACTGCTTGCTAAGGAGCAGCTTACGTGCTATCTCTTCCGCTTCCTGTGGAAAACTTACTCCTCATCAAATCGAGTATTTTTTTCCGCTGCCAGAAAGAATTACTGCTGAAACCAGCAGAAACCTTTGAAATCGATGGTAAGAGCTTCCCCTTATTATTAAAGGTGAATTAGCCACAGCGGAGGCTGGAGTGCGTAAGTGAGGGGTTGCGGAATGCATTGTTCGATTGACGGAAAAATTCTTTGAAAACGCCAAATGAGCTTTTTTGCCGGGAAGAGCACAGAGGAAAGAGAAAGGCGCAGTGCATCAGAACGTAACATGATCAAAACCTAGTCGCTATGAAAACGCGTTGGCGGAAACGCTCTGCCGTATTTTGCGGAACCTTGGCAATTCGATTGCATTATTCTTCGTGTGCTCACCCGTCAAATTTCAACGCAGCCCGATGTGTCCAGACGTGCGCAAGATTCGACCTCATCGCCATCATCTGTAGCGAAGGAACCACGTGAACCAGGAGAAAACGGAATGAGCGCGAGAGGGAAAAAAGAGAGGATCTTTATTTCCTGGGCGCCGTTCTGCAGCCGCAGCGACAGCATCATCAAGCACCTCGGCGGCACGTCCTACATGGTGTATTCCCCATTCTGGGGCAGTAACCCTTTCACCATTCTCTTCAAATACCTGACGCAGAGCATGATGACGTTATGGATCCTGCTACGGGACAGGCCGCGGGTTATTTTTGTGATGACGCCGCCTGTCATCGTGTGCTTTCCGGTTTGGCTCTACACCAGGCTGACAAAGTCCTGCTACCTCATCGATGCCCATTCGGGTGCATTGGTTGATCGTCGCTGGCAGTCCACGATGTTTCTTCACAGATTTTTTTCGCGCCACGCCCGCGCGACCATGGTGACCAATCCGCACTTACGGGACTTTGTGCAAAGTTGGGGCGCCGATGCGATGATTGTGCGTGACGTGCCGGTTTGTTTCGCGGAACCCAGCCCCATGACATTGAGCGGGGCCTTCAACATCACCCTGGTCAATACCTTTACCAGAGATGAACCGCTCGAACTGTTTTTGCGCGCTGCCGAGAAACTGCCGGATGTGCAGTTCTATGTTACCGGCCCGCTGGCCGGGGCGGATGAGCGCGTGATCAATACCGCCCCAAAGAACGTGAAGTTCACTGGCTTCCTTCCGAACTCGCAGTATGTAGGACTCCTTCTGGCTTCGGATGCAGTCATGTGTCTTACCACCCGGGAACACACCATGCAACGTGGAGCGTATGAGGCTGTTTATCTGGAAAAGCCGGTCGTGGTGTCGAGCACTGAGCTCCTGCGGAACGCCTTTTACAAGGGAGCGGTCTGCGTGCAAAACACCGTGGAAGGAATTGTTGGCGGAGTCCAGGAGATGAGGAAGCATCTCCGGGAACGCCAGGAAGAGGTCAGGTCACTGCGCCAGGAAAAGCTGGAGCAGTGGAGCCGTGTTGAGGCGGACCTGCTTAACATCTAAAGCAGGCCTGTGTTAGCGGCCTACCGGCCGCTCACCGCATGCGCAAGCTGCTTTTGCCGCGGGCCTTCCAGGGTCGCGACATTGATGATCACCAGATCATCCGGAATCACTGCCTGAGCTTCCGCGGGAATTTCTTTTGAAGCCACGATCAGCACCTCGGCGTGATCAACCACCTCGGCAACATCATCGCGCAGGAACGATCCGATGTGGGGGATCGCCTCCTGAATGAATTGCCGGTTGGAGCCGATGAGCTGGCCCAGCGCCACGTTGGGGTCCCATATGCGGATTTGGCAGCCTTCTCCAATCAGCCGCTTAACCAGGTGGACCATCGGGCTTTCGCGCAGATCATCGGTGCCCGGCTTGAAGCTGAGGCCGAGAACCCCCACCTTCCTCTTCTCTGTGGCCAGAATCTGCTCGACCGCCCGCTCGATGTGCTCCACATTGCTGGGAAGAATCGAGTCGAGCAGGGGAATGCGCAAATCGAGTTCCTTGGCCTTATAGGTGAGCGCGCGCAGATCTTTGGGAAGACAAGAGCCGCCGAACGCGAAGCCGGGTTTTAGATAGGCCTTGGAAATATTCAGCTTGTCGTCAGCCGTAAACATCTCCGTGACCTTTTGAGGATCAACGCCCACTTCCACACACATCGTCCCGATCTCGTTGGCAAAGGCAACCTTCAGCGCATGATAGGCGTTGCAGACATACTTGACCATCTCAGCGTTGCTTGAGGTGGTAACAAAAAGCTTTCCCGGGACCCAGGAATAGAGCTCCCGGATCGCATCCAGCGTTCCCGCATGGTCGGAACCGAGGATGGTCATCGTGGGATTGAAGAAATCATCGACCGCCGTACCCTCACGCAGGAATTCAGGGTTGAAGCAGACGGCGAAGTCCTTGCCCGCGACCTTGCCGCTTCCCATCTCGAGGATCGGGACCACAAGCGACGACGTTGTGCCGGGCAGGACTGTGCTCCGCATGATGATCCAATGGAAGCTGTTCTTGCGGGCAAGAGCATGCGCAATTTGCTCGCATACGCGCTCAATGGCCCGCAGGTCCAGCTTACCGTTCCGCAGACTGGGCGTACCGACGCTGATGAACGTAATGTCTGTTTCGGCAATCGCCCGTTCGACGTCCGTAGTCGCGCTCAGGAGGCCGGCCTGTTTGCCTTGTGTGATCAACTCTTGCAACTGCGGCTCCAGGATTGGACTCTGTCCGCTGTCCAGCATGTCCACTTTGCTCTGATAGCTGTCAACACCTACGATGCGGTTGCCCTTGGCAACCAAACAGGCTGCGGTCACCGATCCCACATACCCTAGTCCGAAAATGCTGATTGATTTTCCCATTCCTGCTCACACTCCCCGGAAGTCTTTGGAGCAAATACCGACCCAGGAAATGCAACTTGTCTGCCGTTGCGCAAATGCGTACAAGGTCTTTTGCTTTGAAATAGTTACGCGGGGGTTGGGAGAATCATTAAGAGAATAGCATTGTCCTTGGGTTGTTCAGAATATGCAAAGTCTTGCATATATCAATCAGTTCTTCCCGAAGAATGAGCATCAGCTTTCTCGCCAACAACCCTGGCCAGGTATTGTCTGGCTTCAAGGCCCACGGTCTTCCAGGGACGGGCGTGGGCAAACTTCATTAACGCTGCGCGGTCCCAACTTCGGCCAAGAGCCTCCTCGATCGCCGCAGCCAGACTTTCGGGATCCGGTTGCGCCACAAGTCCCAAACCGCCAGGAGCCAGGATTTCGGGAATTTGCCCAACTGGTGTTCCGATCACCGGGGTTCCACAGGCCAGCGATTCCAGGATCACGTTGGGCCAGCCTTCCCGCGAACTGGCAAGGAGGCTCAGATCAGCGGCGTTGAACCACAGGGGAATCTCTTCGCTGCATCGACTGCCGGCGAGAAAGACGCGGTCTTGAAGCGCGAGCTTCTGCACAAGACGTTCTATTTGCCGGCGATGGTCTCCCTCTCCGACGAGGTAGAGCCTGAGTCCGGGATACCTGGGAGCGATCTTTGCCAGGGCGGCAATCACATGCTGGTGTCCCTTGGCTTCCCGGAGCGCAGCTACTGAAACCAGAATCCTTACGTCGTTAGGAAGACCAAGGGCGCGGCGGGACTCCTGCCGGTCACGCAAGTGGAACAGCTCAGTATCCACCCCGTTCCCGATGAATTGAATCTTCTCCTCAGGCACTCCAAGTTCAATCATGCGGTTCTTCAAGGCCGAAGAGACAGCAATAATCCCGCTAGCGTGGCTGAGAGTCCAGCGAATGAGCGGCCGGATGGTGCGGAAGGAGGGAAACAAGTTGATATCGGTGCCGAGGGCCCAAACCACCACCGGAACACGCAGCAT
Organism: Candidatus Angelobacter sp.; assembly: GCA_036380095.1. GTDB lineage: Bacteria > Acidobacteriota > Terriglobia > Terriglobales > Acidobacteriaceae > Angelobacter. The sequence goes on from DASVFK010000271.1 coordinate 12,497, forward strand.
TTTGCTCAGCAAGACCGCTGCAAAACCATCAGGATAAACGTAACTTGCGGAGATGCAATCAAAGGGCTGTTGATGGTGCAGATCCCGGACCGTTTTCCGCGCCCCCAGAAACATCAGCAGCCCGTGCAAAACCATGGAAACCCTGGGGAGCAGCGGATACCGCGGATGATATACCTGCACTTTGCCGATCGTTTCACTCTTGGGCACACGCGCGAAGCGGCTCCAGCGCGCGCCTTTGATCCAGCTGGGGACAAACGGAACCGGCGCAATGGCTTCAACCTGCGTCCCGGGAGTGTCCGCTATGCTGGAGCTCCGCCGGTAAACAAAGATCCCATGTGCGGGAGCGGCCGCATTCGGAAACAGGCTGGAGAAGGCGAGAATTCTCATGGTCTAACCGGTTCAACCAATCGCCGGCGGCTGCTGTGAGTGACGGGATTTTCCAGCATGCTTAAAGAATATTCTCTCCCTGCAAGAAAGCTGCTTTTACAGAAGCGAACGGAACAAATCAAGATAGTTCGCAATCATTCCTTCCTCTGAGAACCGCTCACGAGTGGCATTCTGGGCCGCGTGTCTCATCTGCCATCGCGCGTTGGGCGAAAGATCGAGTACGCGTCCAATGATCGCGCTCAGGCCTTCCACTGATTCGCAGTCAAAGAGATAGCCGGTGACGCCGTCTTGAATGATTTCCGGAATCCCTGGGGTGCGGCTGCCAACGCAAATTGCACCTGCGGCCCCGGCTTCCAGGAGCGCCAGAGGCAATCCCTCGCGCCGGGAGGGCAGGACCACAGCCCGTGCATGCTGATAAAGTTGGCGCAACTCCTGCTGATCCTTGCGACCCATGAAACGTACAGACCCGCTTACGCTCAGGTCCTGGGCCAGCTTTTCCAGATTGCCCTGTTCGTCTCCATCACCGGCCAACCAAAGATCGGTCAGGGGGAAGCGCTGGTGAACGTTGCTCCAGGCTTTCAGCAAAAGGTCGGCCCCTTTCACGTGGTTCAGGCGTCCGGAAAACAACACGTAATCCCGGCCGTTGTCTCCGTTTTCAAGCGGCTGAAACCACTGCGGTCCAACGCCGTTCAGAATCACCTTCCCCTTGCCCTCGATTATGGGGAACAAGGCAATGGCGTCGTCCAGCAGGGCCCGGTTTACGGTGGTTACCGCGTCAGCGCGCTGGAAAAGGCGGGCCTGCCACTTTCGCATCCCCGGATCCTTAAACGGCGTGACACGAATGTCGCTATTGTGTAGCGTCACAACCAGACGCCACTTGTGCGGCAGGGAATCGGCCCCCACTACGGGTAAACACTGGCTGTGAGGGAAATGCACGTTGATGATGTCCGGCTCAAACTTGTGCACCACGCGCATGAACTGGACGGTCGCCCGAACAAATGACGCCCAGGACCGTGGGCGCCGCACCGTCAAGCGCGATGGTACCGTAACCGCCCAGACACGAGTGCCATCCGGCAGTTGCCGTTGAGGCTTGTGCCCCTTGGCGATCTCGAGAATGCCGGCAGCATGACCTGCCTGGTTAAACTGCCTGGCCAGTGTGACTACCATTACGTCAACACCGCCCAGGCCTCCGAGCTCCGTGAAATTGAAAAGCAGAATCTTCATCAGTGATGCCGCCAGCGAATGAAAACGATATCGTCCCGACCTTGAAACGCTTCTGATCGAGCCATTTCGCTGAAGCCGCTGCCCCTGGAACCTAGCAAGCTGCTTGCCAGCTTTTTGGCGAAAAGCCTACCGGCTGAAGGGGTTGCTGCACGGCGTTTGCAATCAAATATGCAAGATTTTGCATACAGTTCAGAATTACGCGAATTTAAAGCCTCCGAAGAGCGTCTCAAATCGAGGGCAGGGATTACGTGAATTGGCATTCCAAGTGCTTTCTTGCCTTTGTTCTGCAGGTTTGGCGATTAGACAACGCTTTTTACGTGAAGGTAAAGCCGTAATGCTTCGAGAGTTAATTCGGTACCGGGACTTGCTCTACATGCTTACGTGGAGGGAGATCCGCATCCGGTATAAACAGTCCGTGATGGGGTTCCTGTGGGCGATGCTGATGCCTATGCTGATTGTGGGCAGCGGGATCCTTGTACGGCAGGCGTTTGCCATGACTTCCGGCAAAGCCGTCACCTGGAATGACGTTCTGGCGATCAGCATCAAGGGAGTGTTCTGGGCCTTCTTTGCCGGAGCGGTACGTTTTGCTACGGTGAGCCTGGTGAGCAACTCCTCACTGGTGACCAAGATCTACTTTCCGCGAGAGATTCTTCCTCTTTCCAGCGTCTTTTCGGCGGCGTTCGATTTTGTGGTGGCGGGCGCGTTTCTGGCCGTCCTGATGGTGTTTGCGCCCACCATGTTCAGTATTTACCTGCTCTGGACACCGCTGATCTTCGCCGTGCTGTTCCTGATCACGCTTGCATTCTCGGTGTTGCTGGCCTGCGCCAACCTCTTCTTCCGCGACGTGAAATACCTGGTGGAGGTGATCATTACCTTTGGCGTGCTGTTCACACCGGTGTTTTACAGCGCGCACGCGCTGGGGAAGTGGGCTCCGCTCATTTTGGCCAACCCTGTGAGCGCAGTCCTGGAGTCGTTGAATGACGTAATCGTGCTGCACCGCGCGCCGGACCCGTTCTGGCTGGGCTGCGCCGCCCTGACAGGTGTGCTAGGCACGTTCATCAGCTGGAAAATCTTTCAGAAAGCCGAACCCGCGTTCGCGCAGGAAATATAGGAGCCATGAGCGAAATCGCTGTATCGTTTGATCATGTCTGGAAGAAGTTTCGCAAGGGCGAACGCTTCGACTCTCTGCGCGATCTTGTCCCTGCGCTGGCCAAGCGACTCTGGTCAGGGCGGCCCACGGGTCTGGGAGCGAAGGAATTCTGGGCTTTGCGCGACGTTTCTTTCGAATTGAAACGCGGTGACTCCCTGGGCATCATCGGTCCGAACGGCTCGGGCAAGAGCACCACGCTCAAACTGCTCAGCCGCATCCTGAAGCCGGATTCCGGTAGCCTGATGGTCAAAGGCAGATATGGAGCGCTGATCGAATTAGGCGCCGGCTTTCATCCTGACCTGACCGGACGCGAAAATGTCTACCTCAACGGCACCATCCTGGGGATGAAGCGGGCCGAGATCGCGAAGAAGTTCGATGCCATTGTGGCCTTCGCGGAACTGGAAGAGTTTCTGGATACCCCGGTGAAGCGCTATTCCTCCGGCATGCATGCGCGGCTGGGGTTCTCCGTGGCCGCGCACGTTGATCCTGAGGTCCTGATCGTGGACGAAGTCCTCAGCGTTGGCGATTATCACTTCCAGGAAAAGTGTTTTGCCCGGATGCACGAATTCATCCGCAATGGGACCACGCTGATCTTTGTCTCGCACAATCTGACGGCGATTGGCTCCCTGTGCAAGAACGGGCTGTTGTTGAACAAAGGCGTGCCTGTGTTCCAGGGCGACGTGCAGGGCGCCATTCAAAAGTATTATGCGCTTTACGAAGAGGACACCAAGAGCAGTGACCTAGAGATCACTGGAATCCGCTTGACCGATACGCAAGGCAGGGACCGCGACGTCTTTGATCCCGGTGAAGGAGCAGTCTTTACCGTGCAGATGAAGGCGCTTGCCGACATCACGAACGCGCACGCCTGCGCGTACATCCGCACCCGGGACGGGCAACCACTCTTTGATACGGCCACCAGCCGTTACAGCGATACGCGTCTCACGCTGGCCAAGGGCGAATGCGCTACCGCTGTTTTTCGCATGAACCTGAACCTGCAAGACGGCGTCTTTCCGTTGGGTTTCTCTGTAAGCTCCGAGTTCGACGAGTACTTCATCTACTGCAACATGGGGTTGAAACAGCTCGTGATGACCGGAGACCGCAAGTCGAACGGGTTCGTCTATTTGAATCCCCAGGCTGAATTGCATTTGGAAAAGGTTGAGGTTGATGCCCGCGTCTTACGGCCTGGCGCTGCCACCCGGCAGCGCGGCGCCCTGGTGGAATGAAGGCGATTGGAATGATGGACGAACGCACAGCGCCGCAAGTCTCTTTCATCGTGCCTTGCTACAAGCTGGGGCACCTGCTGGGCGAGTGTGTGAACTCGATTCTCTCCCAGACCTACGAAGACTTTGAAATCCTCATCATGGACGATTGCTCGCCGGACAACACGTCGGAGGTGGCCAAGTCTTTTGCCGATCCTCGAGTGATCCATGTCCGCAATGAGCCCAACCTGGGACACCTGAAGAATTACAACAAGGGAATCCGCATGGCCAGAGGCAAGTACATCTGGCTGATCTCCGCCGATGACCGGCTGCGCCGCGATTACGTGCTGGAGCGCTATGTCCGGCTGATGGAGGACCACCCCGAAGTGGGCTATTCGTTCTGCGCCGGATACGCGATGAATGATCATGAGGAGACCGGCATCCTGCCTTTTTCTGTGTACCGCCAGCAAGACGGCATTTTTCCCGGCCGGACATTCCTGCTCGACCTGCTCAAAGGAAACTTCGTTCTAGCGGCTTCGGGCATGGCACGCAAAGAATGCTACGAAAAGGTCAGCTACTTTCCTGAGGACATGCCTTACGGCGGCGACTGGTATCTGTGGTGTATCTACGCGCTCCACTACGATGTGGCGTTCTTTGCCGAGCCCATGGTCAATTACCGCGTGCACGATCTGGCCATGAGCACCGTGCTCTCGAAAAGCGACATGCGCAAGATCTTCCATGACATCATCGAACTTCCTACCCGGATGCGGCGTGAGGGAGACCGCATCGGGGACGCAAGGATCGTCGCCCGCTGCCGAGAGACTGTGATTCGCCAGTTTGGTGAATGCCTGTCCTCAAAGGAGATCAGAGACCGCAAATCGCGGATCACCCTCAATGAGTTTGAAGAAGCCCTCTCCCGCTTTACCAGTTCGCGCGAAGAACAACAGGAGATTCGCCGCCGCGTCTTCTGCCTGGCCGCCGACCGCCTCTGCTGGCAGCAGGACCTGCACGAATCCGCCGCCATGTACCGGCGCGCGCTGGCTATCAAGCCCTTCACGCCGGAAGTTTGGCTCAAGCTGGCCTTGCTGAAGAGCGGGACCCTCGGAGCTAGAGTCCGCCAGCGGCTGGGCGAAGTTCGCCACGTCGCCAATGTCAAGAGTTAGCCTCTGACGACGTGGAACCCCGCAAGATCGCCGCTTCACGATGCGCACACTTCGGCAATTCTTGGGAAACGAGCACAGTCAACACTAAGCGAATAAAAAACGAATATCGTAAAGCAGGCGCCGTCGCTGGCGCGCCATAACCTGCCTCCGTGATCCTCTGCGTCCTCTGTGGTGAAAGTGGTGTTCTGACTGCTGGCTGCTCTTCTGTGTGATCACGAAAAAGAAGCGAGGCATGAAGAAGCGAATTTTCTAAAGCGCGCTCTTTAGATTGTGAGGTCCATGCCGTCCACCCACGTCCACTTTGTCCACGGCAGGCGCCGTCGCTGGCGCGCCATCACCTGCCTCCGTGCTCCTCTGTGTCCTCCGTGGTGAAAGTAGTTCCGCGGCTGAGTGCTGACAACTGAGTGCTGACTGCGCTGATTGGGGCAGAAAAACCGGGCACAGACGCAACGTTTTCCGCTTCCTGAAGCTAGATCGGCAGATGACGCACCCAGGAATGCATCAACCGGAATCCAGCCCGTCAACCCAAACATTTTATTTCTCAGCAGGACTAACACCCACGAGAATCAGGAGCTCAAAAAATGCCGGAATCTACGCGAACGCGCTGCCGGACACCATTGGTCACTGATCCGGTGATCGGAAACCCAAAAGCTAAACCCCTGGCACGGAGCCACAGAGATTTTTAAAATGGAAAATCGGAGTTTGCTCTTCTCCGTGTCTCCGTGCCTCCGTGGTGGGTTTTCCACCCTGAACCACGCCCTCCCCTATGTGCAAAACCTTGCAGCTTTCCCAGCGTCCAATCTGCGCGCTGAACGGCATGGCTGATATATCCAATGAATTCAGCAACTTACAACCATAATCCCCCTGCCGATTTCGGAAGCAATATTGCTAAAGCTTACTAGTGGCACATGTCAGCTAAAACAGGGGGAGAAGGATTCATGTCTACGGTTAACGTGGCAATCATAGGCTGTGGTTACTGGGGCCAGAATCTGGTCCGGAATTTCTCGGAGGTAGACGGCGCCGAGCTAAAGACGGTCTGCGACATGGAGGAGAAGGCGCTCAAGAAGGTCCAGCGGCGTTTTCCCAACGTTCAACTTTCGCAGAGCTTTGAAGAAGTGCTGGCCGATCCGGCCATCGATGCCGTGGTGATCGCCACGCCCATCTCAACGCACTATTCGTACGCGCAGCAGGCCTTGCTCGCCGGCAAGCATGTGCTGGTGGAAAAGCCCATGGCCACCAGCGCCGGACTGGTGTTGGACTTGATGGAGACAGCGGACCGCGTCAACAAAAAGCTGATGGTGGACCACACCTTCCTTTACACCTCGGCCGTGCGCAAGATGAAGCAATTGATCGACGCCGGCGAGATCGGCGACCTGCTTTACTTCGACTCCATCCGCATCAACCTGGGCCTGGTGCAAAGTGACACCAACGTGCTCTGGGACCTGGGGCCGCACGATTTCTCGATCATGGACTATCTTTGCGACCTGGAGCCGAAGTCGGTGAGCGCCAGCGCCGTCAAGCATCTGCATTGCCCGCATGACAACATCGCTTACGTGACCGTGCGCTTCGCTAACAACCTGATCGCGCATTTCCATTTGAACTGGCTGGCTCCGGTCAAGGTGCGGACCACGATCGTGGGCGGCAGCAAGAAGATGCTCGTCTATGACGACATGCAGAACAGCGAAAAGATCAAGGTCTTTGACCGCGGGATCACGGCGAACCACGATCCCAATCGCCGCGAACGGATGCTCACAGGCTATCGCAATGGAGACATCCTGGTGCCCAACCTGGAGCAGACCGAGGCGCTGCGGCTCATGGCGCAAGAGTTCATCAATTCGATTCGTGAAGACCGCAAGCCTTTGACGGACGGCGCATCCGCGTACCGTGTGGTGCGTTTGCTCGAAGCAGCGCAGCGTTCGATTGAACAGAATGGCCGCGCCATTGATCTGGATTTGCCGGGCCGGTTGCGTGTTGAGCGCAACGTTCCGGCGGCAGTAGGGGCCTAATCGGAGACACAAATGGAATTTTGCCGCATCGCTCCAGACGTAAAGCTGGGGCAGAACGTTAAATACTACGCATTCGTCAATCTCTACGGATGTTCCGTGGGCGACAACTCGCGCATCGGGACCTTCGTGGAGATCCAGAAGAACGCCCATATCGGGCAGAACGTCAAGATTTCCAGCCATACATTCATCTGCGAAGGCGTTGTGATTGAAGACAATGTTTTTATCGGACACAACGTTTCCTTCATCAACGATAAATATCCGCGTGCCACCAACGAAGACGGCGAACCGCAGTCGGAAGCCGACTGGGCGGTGGTGCCCACACGGGTCAAGCGCGGCGCTTCCATCGGAACCAGCGCAACCATCCTATGCGGGGTCACGATCGGCGAGAACGCGATTATTGGCGCGGGCAGCGTGGTGACACGCGACGTACCGGACAACGCGATTGTCGCCGGCAATCCAGCCCGGCTCATGAGAAAGGCGGTAGCGGTATGAAGGTCCCTTTTGCGGACTTGCGGTCCCTGCACGTGCCCCTGCGGGCTGAACTGAGCGAAGTGTTTCAGCGCGTTCTCGATAACAATTCATTCATCCTCGGCCCTGAAGTCGCTCGCTTCGAGGAAGCGTTTGCCCGCTACATTGGCGTGGGCCACTGCATTGCCGTTTCGAACGGCACCGTAGCGCTGCAGATGGCGCTCATGGCGCTCGACATCGGCCCCGGCGACGAAGTGATTACGGCGGTGAATACGTTCATTGCCACCGCTGAGGCCATCAGCGCGGTAGGTGCGCGTCCCGTATTTGTCGACGTTGATCCTCAGTTCTACAACATCGACATTGCCGCCGTGGAGAAGGCGATCACGCCCAGGACCAAAGCGATCATCCCGGTGCACCTTTACGGGCAGACCGCCGACATGGATCCGCTGCTGGCGCTGGCGGAAAAGCACGGCCTGACGATAGTCGAAGATGCCTGCCAGGCGCACGGCGCTGAGTACAAAGGCCGCCGCGCGGGAAGCATGGGCCGCATGAGTTGCTTCAGCTTCTATCCCGGCAAGAACCTCGGCGCTTTGGGCGAAGGCGGCGCGGTGCTGTGTAACGATGCAAAGCTGGCGCAGCGTCTGCGCATGCTGCGCGACCACGGCTCGGTCAAGAAGTATGAGCACGTGTTCGCCGGCTACAACTTCCGCATGGAAGGTCTCCAGGGCGGGTTCCTCGCGGTAAAGCTACCGCATCTGGACAAGGGCAATGAAGGCCGGCGCTCTGCGGCTGCAATCTACGGACGGCTGCTGGCTGATTCCGGCGTGGTAACGCCGGCAGCGATGGCTGGATCCAAACACATCTACCACCTGTACGTGATCCAGACTGATGATCGCGACGGCCTGAAGCAACGGCTGGCCGAGCAGGGAATTGAAACCGGTTTGCACTATCCTGTCCCGCTGCATCTGCAGCAGGCTTACGAGCATCTCGGCTACAAGAATGGAGACTTCCCGGTGGCGGAATCAATGGCCAAGCGGATTCTCTCGCTGCCCATGTTCCCCACCATCACCCAGGAGCAAGTTGAGTACGTTTGCTCTGCCGTCATGGAGTTCGTCCAATGTCCAACGGTCAAGGCCTGAGCGCGGTGGCCGAAGATCGAAAAGAAGATCGCAAAGTTACCGCCACGTTCGGGCGCAAAGAAACGAAGCCCGATCCCGTCTGGGAGCGCGAGTTCGCCGCCGCATTGCGGGACAAGAACTCGCGCGAGGAGCTGTTGGCTATGTTCGGCCGCTTTCGCAGCGGCGAGAGCTCATTCGACTACCTGATGCGCCGTGTGCTCATGCGCGCGTTGTGCAAATCGGTAGGGAATGAACTTCAGGTTGGCCCGGATGTCGTGCTCAAGCACCCTGAGACCATGGAGTTTGGCGACAGCGTGTTCATCGGCGCGCAGGCCATGATTCAGGGCAGGTTCGACGGCACGTGCCGCATCGGCAACCATGTGTGGATCGGCCCGCAGGCTTATTTCGACGCCCGCAACCTGGTGCTGGAAGATTACGTAGGCTGGGGGCCAGGGGCCAAGGTGCTGGGATCGCAGCATACGGGCGAGCCCGCTGACGTGCCCATCATCGCCACGGCGCTCGTCATCAAGCCGGTGGTGATCGGATTTGGAGCCGACATCGGCACGAATTCCACCATTCTGCCCGGCGTGCACGTAGGCGCCAACGCCATCATCGGCGCCGGGGCAGTCGTCACCGAGGACGTGCCGGAGTTCGCGATTGCAGCCGGTGTGCCGGCAAAGGTGATGCGGTACCGCAACAAGTCATAACCATTCGATCGACTTTTCTCACTGAGGAGTACGGGAGTCTAGATGAACGAGATTGCAGGCAAGAAATTCTTCATCACCGGCGGCGCCGGATTTGTGGGCAGCACCATCGCCGATCAGCTGCTGGCGGCGGGCGCCGCTGAGATCAGGATCATCGACAACTTCGTCCGCGGAACCTGGTCGAACGTCA
>DASVFK010000272.1:0-2575 GCA_036380095.1 Candidatus Angelobacter sp.
CCGTGCACCACCAGGGCCTCTGATTCCTGCTCCGTATCGAAAACTTCCACCAGCTCCGGATCTGCCTTGGGATGTGAGCCCATGCCGCGCCTCCTATACAAGCTTGGATGCCCTTGAAGCCTACACCGTCACCCTGGCGAAAACAACCGTCAGCCGCTTCTTTCCTGCATCTCCGGACTGCAACGGCTACCATGAAAAAAACGGAGCGCCATGTTTTCTCAGCCTGCAGTTCAGCCCTCTCAAACCTCCGCGGAAAAGCAGGAAGAGCTACGCAAGCTTCGCCGCCTGCAGATGGTCCTTAATATGGCGCTCTCAGTCCTGCGCCAGGACCCTGACCTTACCTTGGAAAAAGCCACCCATCTCATCGCCGACTGCAAGTCCGCGGCCCTGGCCATGTTTCCCGGCAAAGAATCCGTCTTCGATCTCATCTATGCGCCCCGGCTCAAGCGCGCATTTGAGGAACGATTCAAGCACATTGAGTAATTGGTTAATTTGGTAATTGGGTAAATGAAAGCCGGCTGCTCAATTACCCAATTACCAATTTACCCAATTACCAAATGTCTTCATTTCTTTTCAATTTTCGTTAGCATCAGCGTCAAGGTTCCCCAGTACATCCGGGCGCGCATCTGCACCGGCGTGCGGTTTTGGTCGTCGGCGTACCAGACCCACACTCGGCCTTTGTCCTTCAGCAGACCGGACGCGGTTTCCGGCTGCACCCGCAGTGTATTGAACGTGCCTGCGGGGGTCTTGATCTGCTCCGCGCCTTCCACACGGGCATTGACCATCACGGTTTCGCCGCCGTCATTCAGGGGAAAGGTGAAAGTCCTGCCTAACTGCAGCGGCAGTGACCCGGCGTAGTAGATCGCCGAGAGCAGGTCCGTCACGCATCCGGGGATGTTGTGCTCCTCGTGCTTGCTTTCCTTCTTCTTGAGGTTCTTCTGCTCCAGGACTGACTTGCCGCGCTGGTAATCGAAGCTCACTCCCGTCTCCACCCGGCGAAAGCCCTCCTCCGTGTGGCGGAAGATGCTGCGCGAGCAGAATGTTGCCGGATCAAAGAACGCCTCCAGCCGGTCCTGCACGTGATAGAGCAGCGCGACAGTCCCGCTTGCATCGGCCGTGGCCACCACGCGGTTTTCTGGTCCGGCCTGCTCCATGCGCAGCGTCGCCGTGCCCGCGTCAAAGATGCGCCATTGCGCCGCGTACACGTAGGTCAGGCCCACGGGGAACTTGTAATCGGGACGTGGTGCGGCGATGGTGGGCGCGCTGATCACCGCCTTGGATTCCGTGGCCGGTTTGTCCTGGCCGAGCGCCATCCGGGCCGCCATTCCTGCGCACAGGCACACCAAAGCTGTTTTCGCCACACTGCTCTGTTGGATCAATGTTGTACCAGCACCATTTTCAGGATGAGCGCGCCTATCATTAAAGCAGAACCGAGCGCCGCATTGTACTCGCGATGTTTGAGATAAAGCTCGCGAGAAAAACCTCCGTCACCTTCGCCTGGAGTATGGTAAGGCCTCAGCCGCGGCGACAACCGCGGCACCTGCGCTGCATATTCCGCGTAGCCGGCAAACTGTGCCGCCAGGTATTTTTCTTCTGCGCGGATCACGGGGACGTAGACCGCCGCGAACATCGCCAGCGCCGCCAGGGCGATCCAAGGGTTCCTTGCGGCAATCACAAAGCCTGCGGCGATCAGGACCGAACCCAGGTACAACGGGTTGCGCGTGTATGCGTACGGCCCGGTGGTGGTAAGCTCGCGGTTCTTGCGGATGTATCCCGCGGCCGACGCGCGCACCAGGACGCCCGCAACGATCGGCACGCACCCGGCTGCGATCCACAGCCACGCCGGCCGGGCAAACCCCAGGTAACCGGCGGCAAAGACAAACCCCAGCGGCACGCGCAACCTTGTGGCCACGCGCGACCAGCTAGGCACCAGCGCCTCCCAGCAAATGCCGCGCCGCCTCGATCACTTCCTGGGCCGTGATCTTCAGCAAGCCGTCGTCAGGCTCGCGATGGTGAGAAAACGTGGTCTCGCTCTCCGCATGCCGCAGCGCGATCGCCCGCGTGCCAAACGGCCCGGTGCGCGCGGGATCCGTGGGCCCGTAAATCCCCACCACAGGAATTCCCAGCGCGGCAGCCAGGTGCAGCGGGCCGGTATCGCCGCCGATGAAGATTCGCGCGTGCCTGGTCAATGCGATCAGCTGCCCCACGCTGCAGCTCAGTTCCACGGCGCTTCCACCGCTTGCTTCCACCACCTGCCGGGCCAAACCCTCTTCTTCCGGCCCGGTATTCACGATGGTTTTCAGGTTGTGGGCCGCCAGCGCTCGCGCCACCTCGCCAAATCGTTCCGCGGGCCACTGCTTGCCGCCCCATCCGGCGCCGGGCGTGACCAGCGCAAATGAGCCAAGCCCCTTCCGGCTGATCTCCGCTTCCGCCCAGTCTTCAGCCGCGGGGTCGCTCGGCAGAAGCGGCGCCGTGAGCTTGAGCGCGTCCTTTCCCAGCGGCCCAGTTAACGCCTGCACAGCCAGCCCGTGGTTCTGCTCGATCACGTGTTCACCCTGCCGCGGAAAGCGCTTGG
>DASVFK010000273.1:0-11594 GCA_036380095.1 Candidatus Angelobacter sp.
CCTTCCCTGGACAATGGAGGGGCATTCGTGGTGAATCCCGCCGACCGTCGTATTTACTACTATCAGGAAGGCATGGCCGCTCCCATGGGCAGCATGGAAGGGTATGGCAAGACTCCTCTTTCCGTCATGGTTCTGGACCGCAGCATTCATGAAACCGCGCCTGGCATCTATTCAGTCGGTCTCAGGCTTCCCAAACCGGGTTTCTACGATGTTCCCTTGTTTGTGGATTCACCGACGCTGGCCCATTGTTTCGATTTCACCGTTCGCGTGAACCCCCTGCTGAAAAAGGACCGCTTGGATCCGGTATCCCTGCGGGCCCTGAAGAACAATCTGCAAGTCAAGCCGGGAGAGCCGGCCCAGGTGCAGTTTAAGCTCACCGATCCTGAAACCGGGCAGCCGCGCGACGGGCTCAAAGACGTTCAGGTGACGGTGCTGCTGGCCGATGGCCTGCGGCAGGTGCATTTCTTTGCCGATCCCTTGCCGGACGGCATATATCAATTTACGTTCACTCCGCCTAAAGCCGGGGTATATTACGGGATGGTTTCGATTCCATCGCTCAAGATGAGAGCGAACAAGTTGCCCTACCTGATGGTGCGCGCCATTGAGGTTGAGGCGCAGGGTTCTGAGGCCAAGCCGCCAGAGCAGAACACAAGCAGTAAGGGCCCCACACGATGAACAATAGCAGTAAGCACGGTGAGGCAAGAGCAATCGTGGCCCACGCTGGAGCCCGTCATGGCAAGCCCCTGCTCGCGATCATCACAACCATGGTGCTGGTGGGCGCGTGTCTTCTGCAACCTGCGCTGTTGCCGGCCCAGGCGACGTCGCAGGAGGCCGGCAAGCAAATCTACACCAAGGGCGAGAGCCCTTCGCAGAGTCCGTTAGAGGCGGTGCTGGGCGAGGGTTCCACCACGGTCCCGGGCACGCTCATGCCCTGCGCAAGCTGCCATGGAGCCGATGGCAGAGGGCGTCCTGAGGGAGGCATTACTCCTTCCGACATTACCTGGAGCACACTGACGCGCCCATTCCGAAGTGATGACGCTCTTGCCCGCCGCCGGCCGGCGTACACCCTGGAATCTTTGCGCAAAGTACTGCGAGAAGGCATTGACCCTGCGGGCAACGAGCTCGGCGTGGTCATGCCCCGTTACAACATTTCCGATCCTGATCTGAACAACCTGATCGAGTACATGAAGCGCCTGGGCGCGGCGACAGATCCGGGACTTACCTCCACGGCAATTCGCATCGGGACCGTAGTTCCCTCCGGCGGACCGATGGCGGCCACAGGAGAAAGCATAGCTGCCCTGCTGCGCGCCTACTTCGATGAGCTGAACCACCAGGGTGGAGTCTACGAGCGCAAGGTGGAGCTTGAGGTGCTGCGCGCCGGCGGTTCACCCGCTGAGATGACCGCGCAGTTGGCTGATTTTCTCCGCAGCCGGGAGATCTTTGCCATGGTGGGAGTGCTGGCGCCTGGAGCGGAACGCGAGATGAACGAATTGCTGGAAACGTCGGAGGTGCCGGTCATCGACGCGTTTGCCACCGAGCGCGAGGGCAATCTTACCGCCAAGTCGCGCGTCTTTCATGTGCTTTCCGGTTTGCCCCAGCAGGCGCGCGTGCTGGTGAAGTACGCGCAGGACAAAACAGAGAGCGCTGGGGCCGTTTCCGCCGTGGTGTTCCCGCAGGGAAGAAAGCTGCTGGCGGACGCCGTGATCGAAGAATGCCGGGTACGGTCCTGCAAGCTGGCGGCGATCACAAGCTATACGAACTTTGAGGCGGCAAAGATGGCCGCTGCCCTAGCCGCACAGAAGGTCCGCGTGGTGTTTTTTCTGGGCGCGGGCAGGGAACTGGAAGAGTTGCTGGCCGCGGCGCAGCAATCCAATTGGAAGCCCATGGTTTTTGAGCCAGGACCGCCCGCGGGAGAAGAAGTGTTCCGCATTGCGCCGGAATTCAATGACCGTGTCTTCTTCTCCTTCCCCACCCTGCCCACGGACATTGCACCGGTGGCGCTTGAGGAATATGCATTTCTGGGGAGCAAGTATAAGTTGACGCCACTGCCGCCGCTGCGCGCGCTTTCTGCGCTGGCCCCGGCCAAAGTGTTTGCGGAAGCGCTGCGGCAGGCCGGCCGCGAGCTGGGAAGGGACAAGCTGGTGGACACCTTGTCCAGCATGTACAACTTTCCCACCGGCTGGACTCCGCCCGTTACCTACGGCACAACCCGGCGCGTGGGCGCGCTGGGAGCTTATGTAGTCAAGCTCAACCTGAAAGACAAAAGCTTCGCCCCTGTGGAACCTTGGATGGTCCCATGAGACGGAAGTTGAAGGAGAAGAAACCCGTGGCAGTTTGCAGGATGAAACCAAATGCCGGAGTGATGTGGATCCTGGCGTTCGCGCTCCTGGTTTCGGGATGCGCCAAGAGCAAGCAGGCGTACCAGCAGGGGAAGCAGGCGGAAATCTCCGGGAACTATGATTCCGCCCTCCAGGACTATGAAGCTGCTCTCAAACAGGACCCGCAGAACGTGCAGTACAAGATCAAGGCTCAGCAGATGCGTTTTGAGGCCTCGCAGTTCCACGTGCGGCAGGGCATCAAGCACCTGGAGCAGAAGGAATATGACCAGGCCTCGAAGGAGTTCGAAACCGCGCTGGCCATCGATCCCGGATCCATGGTGGCGCGCCAGGAACTGGAGTACACGCGCAAACTGATGGGGACAGCCGCGCCTGCGGCCAACAGCACGGCCGCGCAATCTCCCGCGGCGCCCGCTGCCTCTGCTGCTGCCTCGCCCAAAGCGGCTGCGCCAGCTTCGCAGGAAGCCGATTTCATGGACAAGCCGCCATCGCTGGCCCCGATGTCGAAAGATCCGGTGACCTTGAAGATGAATGAAGACGCCCGGATCGTCTTCCGCACCATCGGCAAGCTGGCCGGCGTGAACGTGATCTTCGATCCTGAATTCCAGGACAAGAAGATCAGCATCGACCTGGTGAATGTCACCATCCAGCAGGCGTTGCAAGTTGCCTGCGTGGAGGCCCGGGCTTTCTGGAAGCCGGTGACCAGCAACATCATCATCATTCTGCCGGACACTTCAGCCAAGCGGCGCCAGGAAGAAGAGCAGATCCTCAAGAAGATCTATCTGCAGCATACGCAGTCACCGCAGGAGCTCACGGAGATCGTGACCAGCGTGCAGCAGATGCTGGAGCTGCGCCACGTGCAGGCGGTGGCGCGCGACAACGCCATTGTGATCCGCGATACACCGGACAAGATTCTTCTGGCTTCACGGCTGATCCAGGACAGCGACCGCGGGAAGGCGGAGGTGGTGGTGCAGATTTCCGTCCTGCAGGTGCGCCGCGACCGCGCGCGCAGCCTGGGCATCCAGCCGGGCGGGACCACCTCGCTGGTGTTTGCTCCGCCCACGCCCTTGGGGCCGGCGGGCGCCGTTGCCTTGAACAATCTCTCCAAGATCACCTCGGGAGATTTTGCGCTGACCATTCCCAATGCGGTAGCGGCCGCGCTGGCGTCTGACAGCAGCACCAAGATCATTCAGAACCCTGAAGTCCGGGTCAGCGACGGCGAATCCGCACGCCTACGCGTAGGAGACCGCGTCCCCGTGGCCACAGGTTCGTTCCAGGCCACGGCCGGTCTCGGCCCGGTAGTCAACACCCAGTTTCAATATGTAGACGTGGGCGTGAACATCGATCTGGTGCCGCACGTCCATCCTGACCACTCGGTGAGCATGAAGCTGAGCGTGGAAGTTTCGTCGTTGAACGGGAGGGTGAACATCGGAGGCATCGATCAGCCGATCATCAGCCAGCGGCGGATCGAGCACGAGATTCGTTTGCAGGAGGGAGAGGTAAGCATCCTGGGCGGGCTGGCCGAACGCCAGCAGACCAAGTCGGTCAGTGGCTGGCCCGGCTTATCGCACCTGCCGCTGCTGCACTACCTTTTTTCCGGCGAAGACGTGAACAGCGCTGAAAACGAAGTGCTCATTGTGGTCACGCCCAGGCTGGTGCGCGGGCGCGAGTTAGCGCGCGAAAGACTGCAGGCCATGAGCATTGGGACGGACACGGAGATCATGCTGCGCCAGCCTGATGAAGTCCTGGCCCCCGTTGCTGCCGCGGGCCCCGCCAAGGAACCCTGGGTGGAAACCCGGACGGGTGTCTCCGCCCCGGACACCCAGGCGGAACATCCGCCTACGATCCGCCTCCAGCCCTTGAGCGCCAGCATCAAGACCGGAGAATCGGCCAATATTCGGGTTGAAATGGAGAACATAGAGGACCTGTTTTCCGCGTCGCTGATGTTCCGTTATGACCCCAAGCTCATTTCCGTGGAAGATGTGCAGCACGGCGACTTCCTCTCCGGCGGAACACAGGAGGTGGCGATTGTTCAGCGCATCGACAAGGACAAAGGACAGGCGGGGATCTTCACCACGCGCCAGCCAAATACGGCCGGCGTGAATGGAAAGGGGATGCTATTCAGCCTGACAATACGGCGGCTGGCGGAAGGCCCTGCGACCTTGCAACTGGTTGAGGCAGGTACCCGCAGCTCCCGCCAGAGGATGCTGCCCTTGAAGATTGAGGATGCGACCGTGGCTTTGCCCTAAAAAGAGTGCAGATATTCAGCGGCGAGCGCCTGATTCACCAAATCTATTCAGGAACTCAGGTTTCAACCCGAGAGCCTTCTCTCTCTGGATGTGATAACAAGCTAGCATCGCGTGATGCCTGCTTCGGCTTGTGATGACCTTCGAACGCAGGAGGTAGTAAGAAAATGATACGCAAATCGTGCCAGATCGTATTGGCGGCGTTAGTGCTCATGGCAGTGCTTACGCCCGTGATGCAGCTCGATAGCTGGGACGAATTTCCCGTCTCCAGCGATGACATCGAGTTTGGCGTCACATTCTGCCTGTGCATCCTCGGCATGGGGCTGATTTTCGCCAGGATGCTGAAACTGGTTCCGGTCTTTTTGCGGTCCCGGTTCCAACTTCCATCCATGCCATCCCTGACTGTACCTTCCACAACGGAAGCCGGCCAGTTCCTTGCCGGCGAACGATTGCTCTCCACGCCACTCAGAATCTGATTCTCGTTCCTCGCTGGTTTTCCTGATTCCAAGAAGTCTTAGCCAACCAAGACACTCAAAGCATCGAGTAAATGCGCTTGCAGAGTAGTGAGCGCGCATGCCGAAGGTGCGAAGGTTGATCCTAACTTCTTGAGACTTGCCAGGCACCAGGCCAAGCTCGCGTGACAACTGTCACAGCTTTGAGACGGTACTAGCAGCTAGGATTCGTCAAGCATCCGGGCAACTGGCCAAAACAAAATTAATTGCGGGGAAAGTATGATGAAAGAATCTGAAGTTGTTCGGAGTACTGCCGGCTCATTGGGTCAACATCATTCACAAGCATTGACGAACTGCGTGCGCTGTAATCCAGACGGAGAGGAAGAGGAGCGTTTGGTACGGCAATGTCTCAGCGGCGACCAGCAGGCCTGGGCAGAACTGGTTCACCGGTATCGCGGGTTGGTATACGCGATTGCAGCGCGTTTTGGCGCAACCAGAGACGACGCGGCGGACATTTTCCAGGCAGTCTGCATCGAGGTGATGAACAGCCTCTCGCAACTCAAGAACGCGCGTTCGTTGCGGTCCTGGCTGATCACCTTGACCGTTCGCCAAGGCATTCTGTGGAAGCGCAGACGCCTCAACCACGTGGAACTTGACAGTATGGAAGCAGACCAATCGGAGGAGATTTCTTTTAATCCTGATTTACCCAGCACCGTTTTGCGGAGCCAGCAGGAAAAGATAGTGCGCGAAGGCGTGGCCCAATTGCCGCCGCGCAGCGCTGAACTCCTGCGCCTGTTGTTCTATGAGCAACCGCCCGTGCCGTATGAGGAAGTGGCGCGAAGGCTCGGCCTGGCCACGGGGTCCATCGGTTTCATCCGCGGACGTGCCTTGACCAAGCTGCGCAAGATACTGGCGGAAGCCGGGCTGCATGAACAGGCCGTCATGATGTAGCTCAGGCCGCCGATGCCAGCCAACTCTCCATGACCGAATGTCTTACCACGCCGGCCTGTTGCATGACGGGCCGGCCATTCTTCATCACCAGGAAGTTGGGGATGCCGCGCACGTTGAACCGGGCCGCGAGATCGGGGTAGCGCTCGGTATCGACTTTCAGGACGATGGCTTTGCCTGCCATGGCAGCGGCGGTGCGCGCGACTTCAGGCGCTGCCGTACGGCAGGGGCCGCACCACTCCGCCCAGAAATCCACCAGCACGGGAACGCTGGCGTTTTGCGTGATGTCGTCAAAGAGTTCGGGATCGGCGGGCAAAGGCTCGGCCAGGGGAGGCAGAGGCGCTTTGCAGGAGCCGCATCGCCCCGTGTGGCTAAGATGCTGTGCGGGAATGCGATTGCGCCGGCCGCACGCCGGACAAGCTCGAATCACAGGCACGCCGTCCCTCCTGCCCAGATGTAGCTTACCGCCGCGCACATGCCTGGCGCAATTTCCGCCGCGTTCGGCAGTTGCAAATCCGGCGCTGCGCCATGAAAATCATTGCGGGGGACTGCATCCACGCATGGAAACCGGAAACCTGGTCCTGGTCACGCTGAACAATCCGCGCGAGAAATTCTGGGGCGTGTTGCTCTCTTTGACGCCGGCCGGCGTGAACGTGCGCGGCGTGGACCTGCAATCGCTGGACGATTTCATGCAACTGGTGAAGTCGCGCGAACCAGCCACAGCCGGCGTGATCTTCTTCCCCATGCATCGCGTGCAACGGATCGAGATAGATGCGCGCAACGGAGAGCTTCCATCGCTGGCTGAGCAATTCCAGGCCAAAACCGGGGCCCCGATCGAGGACTTCTTTGGGGAGGGGGAGCGCCAACCGTGATCCGGCAACTTCGTTCCGCTCCCAACATGCTCACGTTGCTGCGGCTGATCTTTGTGCCCTTCACGGTCATCGCGGTCCTGCAGCGCCGCTGGATGGTAGCGCTGGTCATCTTTGTGATCGCGGGAATCAGTGACGGCCTAGATGGACTCCTGGCGCGCCTGCTCAAGCAAAAGACCGTGCTCGGACAATACCTTGATCCCATTGCCGACAAGCTTTTGCTCAGCACCATGTTTCTGGTGCTTTCTTTCATGCACCAGATTCCCTGGGTGGTCACAGTTCTGGTCTTTAGCCGCGACATCATGATCATGATTGTCTGCACGCTGCTCTATGCCACCGGCGCCATGACCCGCTTCAAGCCGAGCTGGTTCGGCAAGGCCAACACCGTGGCCCAGATCGCCACGGTACCTGTGGTCCTGCTGCATCAGATCTTCCCCGACCAGCGCTGGCTGGGTCTGCTGCGGCAGTTCGGCTTCAACGCCACCATGGTCCTCACCGTGGTTTCCGGCGTCCACTACCTGGTGCGCGTATCGCTCGATCTCCGCCATCACGGCCCAAAAGAAGAGGCTGCCAGCAAGTAGTTTTGCCCACCAGTGCATTGCACCATCGACTAACCATCACGGGCTAAGTCCTTGAATTCCCGTGCTACCATCAGCCCTATTCTCCCCTGGGCTCGGGTCTGCTCCACATGCAAGCTGCGCAACAACTAGGTCGTTACGAAATCCTCGCCGAGCTTGGCCGCGGCGCCATGGGACGTGTGTTCCGCGCGCGCGATCCCCGGATTGACCGCACCGTGGCCATCAAGACCATCTCTGTCCCTGGCGCCGGCGCGGCCGAACTGCAAGAGTATCGCCAGCGCTTTTTCCGCGAAGCGCAGGCCGCAGGCCGGCTCTCGCATCCCGGCATCGTAACCATCTTTGACGCTGATGAAGACGCGTCCGGCGCAACGCCGTTCATCGTGATGGAATTCGTGGATGGCCGGCCGCTTGATGACTACGCCCAAAACGCCGAGTTCGTCGAGGCCGTCGCACCGGCGCCGGTTGGCAGGCTGCCGCTGGAAACGGCCATTGACCTGGTGCAGCAGATCGCCGCGGCGCTGGACTACGCGCACGCTAGCGGCATTGTCCATCGTGACATCAAGCCTTCCAACATCATCGTTACCGAGGAAGGCCGCGCCAAGATCGCCGACTTCGGCATTGCCAAGCTCTCCATGGTGGAGGCCACGCTGCCCGGCCACATTCTGGGCACGCCGGCCTACATGTCGCCCGAGCAGCTCAGCGGCAAGCCCATTGACGGCCGCTCTGACCTCTTCTCTCTCGGCGTGATCGCCTACTGGCTGTTCACCGGCGAAAAGCCCTTCACCGGCGCCAGCATCACGGAAGTTTCCATCCAGGTGGCGACCAAAGATCCGCGCCCTGCCAGCGAAGTCGCACCCGCTCTGAGCAAGGATTTCGATTACGTCCTGGCGCGCGCCCTGGCCAAAGACCCCTTGATGCGCTACCAGCGCGGCAAAGACCTGGCGGCCGATCTGGAAGACCTGCGCCTGGGACATCCGCCGCGCTCAGCCTCCGCTGACGCCAAGACCATGCTGCTTGCAGCCGTGTCGCCCACGCGGCCCGCGAACAGCAAGATCGCTCCGGCTGTCACCGCTGACGCTGGGCCAGCCAAACGGCGTTCCGCTCTCCTTTATATATGTGTGGCGCTGGTTCTGCTGCTGGCGGTGGCGGCCGTATTCGCCTTCGGCTTCAACCGCAACTTGCCGGCATCGCTGCAGATCGTCGGCCAGTACCCCTTTTCGAATGGCGAGATCTACATCTGGGTGGATGGCGATCTTCGTTACCACGACAACATCCATCGCGCCGCAGCCCACCCGCACGGCAAGAAGGACCACGCATCTCCCGACCAGGGAGAAGCCCTGGCCGTGACTCTTCCTGTCCGCGCCGGACGCCACACCGTCCGCGTGCAAGTCGATGCGCCCGGCAACGCCTTTGATCGCGATACGTCCATCCCGGGCGAGTTCCGCGCCTTCAGTCATAAGACACTGCAAGTGGACTTCAGTGGCAGGAATTTGCAGCTGCAGTGGCAGTAGGCTACTGTGGCGCCTGACCCCACCGTTTGCCACGCAACGGGTGGGCACCCGCCCAATGATTTGGCCGGGCTACCTGCTCCAATTTCATTTCCCGATACGATTGAAAATCTGGCAGGCCTGTACTGAAGCAATGCATGCCATCCCAAGCACGACCATGATGGCTACAACTGCATTCAGCGCGAGCTTCTTCCTGAATGCCATCGTGAGAAATATGAGGAATCCAACCATCGCTAACACTGGTCCAAATACCACTCCAAAGGCCTCCATGCCGCTGAGAAGCCCCAAGAATCTATCGCCCAGGAAGCGAATGGCAATGGTTTTGATTGCAGGCTCATCATTCACGAACTGCACGGCCACAGCGATGAGGACGGGCATGAAGAAAGCTATCGGAATTGCTGCTTTTGCTATTTGACGCATGGCTTGAACGCACCCGACACACCGCTCTTCATCGCCTTTTGCACAGGCTTAAGCTGGCGATGCTGCTTATCCGGCCTGAGTGCCAGCCAGATCATTGCAGCCAGGATTGCCAGTGCTAGCGCCAGCGCGACCACTATGTAGGCAAAATAGCGTTGTATGGTCACGGGAGTGGACCAGGATGGCCGATATGTCAGCAGCCGTCTGTAACCAGTAGTCCAGTCTTGATGATTAATAGATCTCGCTCTGAAACAGACTAGTTAATCAGAGAATACGCCCAACCACAAGTAACAAAGTTCGTTTGTACCCACGGCCATTGAATCCCACCCTTTGCTTCGCAAAGGGTGGTGCACCCGACTCAGTGGGCGGCGCCGGCAGAAAGGCGGGCACCCAGCCTATCTCTAGGTCAGGATGATCTTGTTTTGCCATCCCAAATGACGTGGCCAGGTCTTACTCTTGATGGCGTCCACATAACGGTTAGCTTGACCGATCCCTGATTGCCTGCGGTGCCGCGGATGCACACAGAAATACCGGAAGCGCACATTTACCTTCATGAGACCTTCAAAACAACAATTATGATGAGACTGCATGACAAGACCAGCTGCTCTTAATCTCCGTTTCTTTGCCGTTGCGCTTCTGGCTTGGCTGTTGACAACGTATCCATGTGTCCCAAAGGTTTACAACACCCTAGTGATGAGCAATGCATCTAAATTTCTCATGTCCTATGTGGCCCTGGGCCTGCTAGGACCAGCGTTTGTCTGGGCTTCCTCGCGGAGGCTGACTTCGGACTACAGCCCGTTATTGCTCCGAGGTTGTCTAGCAGGGTTGCTGGCTGGCGTCGCTTTATGGAGTCGATCCGGCGAGTTACCGGGGTCAGCTCACCTGGATGCTGGCCGTTTTGTTTACTCCGGATTGCTGGCTGGAGTCGTCACAGCAGAAGCACGACGGCGGGCCATCTTGTTCGCATTGCCGGCTGCGCTTTCAAGTGAGGATCTCAGGAAGCAATTTGTCGGCGCTGCGCTAATCATTTGGGCTGTGTTGCTCAAATTTGGTGAATGTATCGTTGTGGGAACAACCGGGTCCGGGGCCGGACTGAGTTCAGCGATTATTGGCAGCCACATCTTTCTGGTGCTCTCGATTGCCGTATGGACGCCGTGGGCGGCACTTCGTCTGTGGCGCCACGAACCAACAGGAGTTATTCGCAGTGTTGTCCGGAGTTGCGTCCTTGGCGTAATCATGCCTGGCCTAACTGCAGCAGTTTTGCTTTTTCCCGTATTCGTGGTGTTGCACATGGGTATGCCTTTGGCCTATTCCATGTTGTGGGGAGGCGTTGCCTTCGTACCCAGCGCCTCATGGTGGGTGCGGTTCGAGTTTATTTTACCCGGACTGGTATGGGGCGTTTCGGTCGGCCTCCTGCGCTGGCATTACCTCAGACTGCAGCGAGCGGCGGATTCAACTGATTCGCGATCGGCAGCTTTATGACGCTGGCGAATCTTCTTCCCGTCCTATCGGTCAAGCGATGATCCAAACGGCTGATTCCAGACATTGGCAAGGCCTAGTTGTATCGACTGGACAGGACCCTCCAGCGTAAATGATTGCGGACCGGCAAGGGACCGGCCGGGTGGCCGCCCTTTCGCCGGCCTTTGGTGAAGGGTGGGGCAATAAAGATTCTGCATTCTTCAAAAGCAAATCTCCGCTTCCGCATTTGAACAAATATTCAGCTGCGCTGCTTTCCCGATGATACGCGACAAAAAAGCTCTTTCTATCTTCCACAATCAGGCCAAAGCCGTGTTTTCCCTTTGTTACAATCAATTGCTTATCCCTACAATGCCTTTCCAGCTCTATAACACGCTCAGCAACAAAGTGGAAGAGTTGCGGCCGTCCGCTGACAACACCGTGCGCATGTACGCCTGCGGGCCCACCGTCTATGACTATGGCCATATCGGCAACTTCCGCACCTTCGTCGCCGTGGACATCCTGCGCCGCTTCCTGCGTCAGAGCGGCTTCAAGCTCGACCACGTAATGAACATCACGGATGTGGACGACAAGATCATCCGCAACGCCGCGCGCGAGCAGAAAAGCGTCCAGCAATACACCCGGCCTTATGAAGAAGCTTTTCTAGAAGACATGGCCACGTTGAACGTGGAGCGTCCGGAAAAGCTGGTTCGCGCCACCGAGCACATTGCCGAGATGGCGGAGTTCATCAGGAAGCTGGAAGAAAAGGGCTTTGCCTATCGCAC
>DASVFK010000274.1:0-16177 GCA_036380095.1 Candidatus Angelobacter sp.
GCGGTCCGCAGACGTACTCCGTCTCACCGAAGATGCTCTTAGCAGGTAAAGGGATTAATGGTCGGGACGGGCAGATTTGAACTGCCGACCCCTCGCACCCCAAGCGAGTGCTCTACCAGGCTGAGCCACGTCCCGACGTGAGGGAACCGCTGTCTTCATGGGGCAATAACAGCGGAAGAGGTCTCCCTGATTATACCAGTGGTTCAGAGGGCTGACCGCACAAAAAGCCCGGCAAAAGCCTTATGGTTGCAAGAGGCAATGGCCTGATTGACTCACAAATTTGGGCTGCTTAGACTGCGCTATATGCCGCTGACCACAATACTGATCGGAGTCCCTTTCTCCGCGGCGTTCGCGTTATTGGGAAGATGGCTTCAACTCCGTCCCGAGAAAGTCGTACCCTGGGCGCGATTCTATCGAGCGCAAACAGCGGTCGTTGGCACTTTCTTCGTCTTGTGTGGAACGTGGGGCGCTGTATTCGCGTTGCTTTCCCTACTAACATTCAACTCAGCCGTCCTCGCCTGGATGGCTCAGATCGCGGGGCTTGCCGCCGGAGTGTACGCTGCTCGGCGCGTTCGCAAAGAAGTGCGAGCACGTCCAGAGTTTTTTTCCGCCGATCCTCATGGTGTGTGGCCCTGACAACACCCGGCGGAGTTGAGGCAGTCTCTCGTGCCTTTTCAATCACAGCGGTTCCGGGGACTTGCGCCAAATTCCTCAATTTCCCCCGTGGTTACTTCCGGCCCTGTCCCAGGTTGCAATTGCGGCCGGTTAGGCGATAATGGCCCCAGCCGGTGAAATCCTCTCTTAGCAAGCGCTGCCCGTCCTAAATATGAGCTCTGCGGTCACTCCATCCCGAAGAGAACAGCCTGGCCTGCTCGCGCTGCCGGTCATCGCCTACTTCAGCGACGACCCCATTGCCGCCAGCTATTTTCGCCAGGTCCAGCGCTTTCGCCGTGTTCCGTTTCCTGATCTGGCCCAGGGCGGCGCCACAAACACTGAAGTGGTCGTCCTGGTCTCAAAGGAAAGCCTGGTGCAGGACCATTACAACCAGCTCCGCGTGCCTGGAGTCCGCGTGCTGGCGCTGACCTCCCGCCCTTTTCACGACCCACGCAATGACGGCGCCGTTTACGCTTATCTTCCCAGCGATATTCCTGAGCCGCTGCTGGAGCGCATGGTGGACAACGCGCTGGACCACATCCACCTGGTCCACTCGCGCCATGAGGTGAATCAGCGTCTGGCCGGCGCCGGACAGGAAATCCACGAGCTCAACCGCATTGGCGTGGCGCTTTCCGCGGAGCATGATCCCGAGCGCCTGCTGGAACTGATCCTCGCCAAGGCGCGCGAGCTTTCCTCCAGTGACGCGGGCTCCGTTTACCTGGTGGAAAACTTGGCCGGCCCGGCACACCGGCAATCTCTGCTGTTCAGCCCCGTGCCCGGCGGCGAGGCCGCGCCCGGCGTTCCCGCGGCGGAGGAAGAAACGCGGCAGCGCCTGCGCTTCAAGCTCTCCCAGAATGACACGGTCGAGGTGCCCTTTCGCGAAGTCACCCTGGAAATTGACGAGAACTCCATTGCCGGTTACGTGGCGCTGACCGGCGAAATCGTCAACCTGCCGGACGCCTATCATCTTCCACCGGACGTCCCGTACTCCATCAACCGCAAGTTTGACGAAGACTCCGGCTATCGCACGCGTTCGATCCTGGCCGTGCCCATGCGCAACCAGAAGCAGAAGATCATCGGCGTGCTGCAACTGATCAACGCCAAGCAGGACTTTACCGCACGGCTGGACTCGGCGGAAACGGTGGCCCGGCATGTGGTCCCATTCACCGCGCGCCAGCAGGAGACCGTGCTCTCGCTGGCCAGCCAGGCCGCGGTAGCCTATGAAAACAGCCGGCTCTATGACGATATCCATCGCCTGTTTGAAGGCTTCGTGGGCGCTGCTGTCACGGCGATTGAAACCCGCGATCCTGCCACTTCCGGCCACTCTTTCCGCGTGGCCAATCTCACCCTAGCGCTGGCTGAGGCCGTGGACCGCGCGGAGAGCGGACCTTACGCCCCGGTGAGCTTCTCTCGCGACCAGATGCGAGAAATCCGCTACGCCAGCCTGCTGCACGACTTTGGCAAGGTTGGCGTGCGCGAGGAGTTGCTGGTGAAAGCCAAGAAGCTCTATCCCGCGCAAATGGAGCTGATCAAACAGCGCTTCGCCTTCGTGCGCCGCACGCTGGAAAATGAAGTTCTGCAGTCCAAGGTGCGCTACCTGCTGGAGAAAAGCCGCGAGGAATTTCCCGCCACGGAAAAAGACCTGGAGCGCTCCCTCTCCCACGCGCTGCGTCACCTGGACGAACATCTCCAGGCCGTTCTGAGCGCCAACGAGCCTGCCGTTGTCGCAGAAGGCAGCTTTGAAAAACTCCTGCAGATCGCCGGCGTGGAATACCTTGATTTGGAAGGCAAGGCCAGCCCGCTGCTCACCGCGGAAGAAGTGCGCCTGCTCTCCATCCCCCAGGGTTCGCTCGACGAAGAAGAGCGTTTGCAGATTGAGGCCCACGTGCTTCACACCGTCGCGTTTCTGCAGCAGATTCCCTGGACCACCGAGCTGCGCAACGTGCCCGATATCGCTCGCGGCCACCACGAAAAGCTCAACGGCAAAGGCTATCCTTATAAGCTTTCCGCACCGGAGATCCCGCTGCAGACCCGCATGATGACCATCTCTGACATTTTTGACGCGCTCGCCGCCGCCGACCGTCCTTATAAGAAGGCCGTCTCCGTGGACCGCGCGCTGGAGATTCTGGACCGCTCCGTGCAGGAAGGCGAGCTCGACTCCGCGCTGTTCGGCATTTTCAAGGAGGCGAGGATTTATCGCCGCTGGAAGGTTCCCGCCACCGTTTTTTAGTTTTCCCCGAGTGTCCCCAAACTGAAAGTAAGATAAAATTCGTCCCAGCATGAAAGAGTTTTATATCGCCGACGCTGTCCGCTTTGAGAACCAGGTCATCACCTCATCGTTCGTCGTGATCTCCAAGCAAGCCAAGCCCAAGAAAAGCGGCGACCTCTTCCTGGCGTTGACGCTGGGCGACCGCACCGGCCACATTGACGCAAAAATGTGGGACAACGTCCCCGACCACATCAACGTTTTCGAGCAGGACGATTTCGTCAAAGTCCGCGGTCTGATCAACCGGTTCAACGGACGCTTCCAGCTAACCGTTCACAAGCTGCGCTCCATGGAAGAGAACGAAGTGGATTTTGACGATTACCTGCCACGCACCACCAAGGACATCGGCGCGCTATGGCAGACGCTGTGCCAGTTTGTGGAAAGCTTCAGAGATTCCCACCTGAAGGCGCTGATCAAGGCTTTCATGTCCGATCCCCAGATCGAGCAGGCATACAAGAATGCGCCCGCCGCCAAGACGTTGCATCACGCCTTCATCGGTGGGCTGCTGGAACACGTGGTTTCGCTCTTCCAGCTCTGCGACCTGGCCTGCCGCAACTATCCGGAGATGATCAACCGCGACCTGCTGCTGGCCGGCGCTTTTCTCCACGATATCGGCAAGCTCCACGAGCTCACGTACGCGCGCTCTTTCACTTACACTACGCGCGGCCAGCTCTTGGGCCACATGATCATCGAACTGGAGATGCTCCACCAGAAACTGGCGCAGCTTCCGGACTTCCCTGACCGTTACAAGGTTCTGCTCGAGCACTTGATCATCAGCCATCACGGCAAGTACGAGTTCGGCAGCCCCAAGATGCCTATGTTCCCCGAGGCGCTCATGCTCCATTACCTTGACGATCTGGATTCGAAAATCGAGAGCATGCGCGCCCAATTCCAGCGCGAACCGGAAGCTGAGTGGACAACCTACAACCCCAGCCTGGAACGCCCTCTGCTTAACTCGAAAAAATTCCTGGAAAAACTCAATCAGCCGGATGCAGCGCCCGCTCCGCCTGACGAGGACCAGGGAATCACAACCGCGGCCGCGGCCTCCGCTCCAGGCGACAATGGCTCCGTGAAATAACCGGTACAAGCCCCTTGGTGCGTTGCCCCGGCTGCTTCGATCTGTTAGAAACTGGCCAATCCTTAGAGAGGTGGTTCTGAAGTGAAATCTGCAAGTTTGTATCTGATTGTGATGTTGTTGGCGCTGTCATTCGTGCTCGGTTGCGGCAACAAGACCAACGTGCCGGCATCAACTGAAACGCCTGCTGCCACCAATGCCGCGCCCGGCGGGACTTCCGCAGGAAATGCAGGCGCCGCCGGCAGTACCAGTGCCGCCGCAGCGCCTGCGCCGGTCCCTGAAACCATCACCATTCCGGCCGGCAAAGCCATCTCCATACGCTTTGGCGAGACTCTCACCTCGGGCAAAAGCGCCGAGGGCCAGAGCTTCTCCGGCACAGTGGCTGAGCCGGTGGTAGTCAACGGACAGACGGTCATCGCCCGCGGGGCAACTGTCCACGGCACTGTTGTTTCCAGCAAAGGCATGGGACACTTCAAGGGTGGCGCGCTCCTGCAAGTCAGGCTCAATTCCGTCACCATCCACGGAGCGACCCACACCATAGCGACCTCAGTTGAAGGCCGCTCCCTCCAGGGCAAAGGCAAACGTTCTGCCGGCTTCATCGGCGGAGGCGCTGCTGCAGGCGCCCTGATTGGCGGTCTGGCCGGCGGAGGTAAAGGCGCCGCCATCGGCGCTGCCGCAGGCGCGGGCGCGGGCACCGCAGGCGCTGGCCTTACCGGCAACAAGGAAGTCGAGTTCCCCGCCGAAAGCACCATGACGTTCAAACTCAAGGCGGCGGTGGTCGTCCGGCAATAGTCAGCTCGTTCGGTCCCAAGCTGCGGGCAACACGCAGCTTGGGATAACAACACGCACAAAGCTTTGCCAGCCAGGCCAGACCTTTGCAGAAAACAGCGCCGTAGGCGCGTCGCGGAGTTAGCCCAGGGCGCGAGCCCTGGGGAAGATGGCCATCCGAAGCGAGCACCGTAGGCGCGGCACAAACGTTCAAAGCAACAGGGGATGCCATCCGGCATCCCCTGTTTGCTCTCTCTCCTTTTTCGTCCCGTCATTTGGCCAGCGAGATTGACTTTACTTCTGTGATCTCCGCGAGTTGCTTGAGCTGCTGCGGCAGGATGCTTCCCGTTAGCTCGGTGGTCCCGGCGCCGCGCTCGATCTTGAATCCGGCACGCGCCAGCTTTTGCTCGATCTCGGCGCTGGTTGACGCGAGATCTATCTTCACCTTCACCGTGCCGGATCTTGGCTTGCACGTCCCGCCTGGCGTGCTGACCTTTTGTGAGACCGCACAGTCATAGAGGTGCAGTAAGTCGGCGCTGAGCTTGGACTCAAGTTGCTTGCGCTCGTCCTTGGCCGCAGGCTTGGTTGGCGGTTTGGGTTTGTAGACTGGTCCTCCCACGGCTCCGCTCGAGCCACCCTGCAGTACCACGCCGTCTACCGCGGGCGTAACCTGCGTTGTAGTGGTATCAATCAATGGCGGCTCGGCTGTGACCTCAACAGTGGCACTCGTGAAACCCGGCCGTGGCGTCGGAAGTGGTAAAAGCGAATTCATTGCCGTTACTTTAGCGGACGCCGACAATTGCGCGAAAGTCTGTAAGCGATCAAACTGTCCCCCCGGCACCGCCAGCGGCGACACACCTTCCGGCAGCTCCACCGGCACCTGCACGCGTACCGGCTTGCCATCTTGCACCACCGTCCGCTCCTCCACCGCGACGAACGAGGTGTACTGCGTGGCCAGGCTGTGTTCCAGGCCCACCTTCACGATCTCAGCCTTGTTCTTCGATTCGCCGTTCTGGATGCCCAGCCAGTCCTGCGACATCAGGTCTTCCACCTTGTGCCGTGCCCAGATTTTTTCGAGCGCTGCGTTCTGCGCGCCTGCCGCGGTGAAGTCGACGGGAATCGCACGGCTAAACTCGCCGTTGCCCTGAGTGCCCTTGATGACGATCTTGCCTGCTGCGGGCTGGGTGAATCTGCCGGTCACGATCAGCGGCTTGGCGGAAAACAGGTCGCGCACCTCACGCGGATAAACGTCGGCCACCGGCAGTCCGCCCCAATCAATCGAGATATTGGCCAGCACCGGAGTGTGCACGCGCTCATAGAAGCGGTCGGCTGCCGGCTCGGCTTCCTTGGGATTGGTCACGAACTCCACCTCGCCGTGCCCTTCTTCCGCCATCTTGCTCAGCAGGAAGCGATTGACAGCGGTACCAATGCCGAAGGCAAAAACGCGCGCATCGGGGTGCTTCTTCACTTCGGCCACGATCGCCGCGTCGTTGCCCACGTAGCCATCGGTCATGAAACAGACCACGCGCACGGGATCGCCTTCCATCGGCTTGTTCGCGCCGGCGTCATCACCCAGGGCCGTGCGGATGGCCTTCATCATCTCCGTGCCGCCGCTACCGTACGCCCCGGCCAAAACCTTCTTGGCCGCCGCGATGTTTTCTTTCGTTGCCGGAACCGGCTCAGGGAACAGGATGCGTGTATCGCCGGAAAAAGTAATCAGGTTGAAGGTTTCGTCCTTGCGCAGGTTGTCCAGCGCACGCAAAATCGTCTTTTTGGCCATTTCCAGCGGGAACCCCCACATGGAGCCTGAGGTATCCACCACGAAGATGAGCTGTCGTGGCACTGCGGCCTCGTCAGAGACTCTCTCCGGCGGCTGCAGAATCAGCGTGAAGTACCCGCCTGCCCGGTCAGCGTGCGCCAGGACTGCGTCACCGATCTGCGCGCTCGCCACCTTGTATTTGAGGATGAAATCCTTGTTAGGCAGCACGGCATCGTCCGCCAGCCTCACCTGAAACGAGCCGGGGCCGGTGCGGCCGGCAAGGATCTTATGCGACGTGGACTCCACGTCACCGATGGGCACACCAGCGGCAAGACTCACCTCAATAGAAAAATCATGGCCGGCGTTCGCGTCGCTGGTATGCACTCCCGCCACCGGCGGGCTGATCTTGGAAGCGTCCGGCACCTGGCCGGTATCCGGCATGGTGCCGCGATCTTCTGATATCGCCGCGACCGGGCGCAGTTTCACCGCGCTTCCCACAGAGAGGTCATTCACTGCGGCCCCTTGAGGACTGCCTGGAATGTAGCGCGGCCCAACCACCGTGGGAAACACGAATTCATACGTCCCGGCTTCATACTTCAGCAGTTCCAGCACGCTCAGCTTGATCTCAACCTTGCCGCCTGGGGGAATATTGGTCACCGACTGGGTGAAGATATTCGGACGTTCCTGGTCCAGCAGCGCCGCCGTGTGGCCGGCCTGGCGGGCCGCGTCAAAGATCTTGCGCGCTTCCTCCCGCTCCTTGATCACCGCCTGGATCTCGCGTTCACCCACCTTCATGCTCATGCCGTCCACCGCACTGTCATGGGGCAAGGGAAAGACATAAATGGCTTCCACCGCGTCCGGCAGGACGTTCTCAAACTCCTGCGTGACTTCAATCCTGGCCACGTAGCCGCTGATTTCGGCTTTTACGCCGGTATGCCGCAGCGGCACAAATCCGGCTGGCTGGCCGTCCTTGCCCAGGATTTGCAGCTGCGAACTGCCGCCCGGAGCCTGCCCGGAAACATAGTCAGGATGCAGGAAAATGGTGAGACAAACACAACACACCGCGGCCGTGAAGGCCAACGCCAGTCGAGCTTTCATAATGTCCCTCTCAGTTGTGAGAAGAACGAGCAGCTACTTGCCTTCTTGCAGGATTTTTTCTGAACTGCTCAAGGCTGCTAGTCAAGGTGAAAGGTGATGTCGGCGTTGCACATTTCCGGTTTGCCCGCAACTTTATGCGGCTTGAATTTCCAGCTACGGACTGTAGATTCCGCCAGAGAAAACAGTCCTGGACTTATTTGATGGTAGTTTTCTATATTCACCAATTTTCCTTGCTGATCGAGAGTGATGCGTATAGTGAACTCTGTGCCTTTGGCCATGCCCGTCATTTTGAAGCGTGGGTCAGTCTTGAAGATGGCCAGTTTTCTTCCTTCAGAATTTGAAAGAAGCGGGAGAGGGTTTTCCAGGCTGGTCTGGAAATGGAAGCTGAGCAATGTCTCCATCTGCACCGGCCCGCCACCCTGGTCGGCCGGCTTGAAACGCCATTCCATGACTTCTCTGATTGCCTGTTGTTGGAGAAATGGGCTGTCCGAATGCAGAGGCCATATTTCGCGTACTTTTCCTTGTTTGTCCACATAGACCAGCAAGCTCAGGCTACCGCTGGTTTTTCCGTCGCGCACGGGCGACCAGTGGATCTCAGGTGGTCCTTGCAGCAATTTGAGGGCGTCCTGTTCCTGGAACAACACTGACCGAGCGCGGTCTTTTTCCGCGGTTGGCTGCTCTATGGAAAACTGGGCTTCGTCAGTGTTTTTCAAGTCTCTTAACTCGCTTATTCGTGCTTCAACCAGCAGATCTTTGTCCGGTGTGAAACTGATACTGCGGGGAACCTGCTTATTCTTGAATTCACGGTAGTCTTCGAATTGCGCATGGAAATACGGAGTGTATGCCCCTCGCAACAGGTGCTCATGCCCAAGAAAGCACACTGCGCTGGCGATGGAATTCTCCGCTGGTGCGGTGCCCACCTTCTCTTCCCACCTGGAACAGGAGAACATGCTGGCAAAAGGCCCCGGGCCGGCGCTG
The DNA here is from genome assembly GCA_036380095.1 of Candidatus Angelobacter sp. Lineage (GTDB taxonomy): Bacteria > Acidobacteriota > Terriglobia > Terriglobales > Acidobacteriaceae > Angelobacter. The sequence goes on from DASVFK010000274.1 coordinate 8,599, forward strand.
CCTCCCTCCAGGGGCACCTGCCGCGGATCTGCGTCAGCGTTTCTTTCCACTTGCGTTTTGCGGACGGTGAACCCTTCCGGCACTACGTCAAAGATCGCGATGACGAGGTTGCGCAGCCAGAAGGGATAGTAGTCGCCGGTGTTCTGCTCCAGCATCTTGTCGCCGTTCACAACCAGTGTTTGCGAGAAGCCTGCGCTCTTGATCGTACGCCGCCATTTGTTCGGCGTGACCCAAATCTCTTCAATTTCAGCCTTGTATGCAGCGGTTTTCTTGTTGATTTCCGAAATTGACGCCTTGAGATGAAACGGAGTACTGCCCGGAACAGTAATTTTGGAGCGCTGAACCGCTTCGTCCGTGGCTTCCTGCCAGGCCCCTTTCTGTCCGCCGGCCGTGCCCGCGTAAACCAGGATCGCAACAAACAGCCCGTAATCCCTGAGATACATTTTCTTCATCACGCGCCCCCGAAATGGAGATCGTTTGTTTCCACGAATGTCGAGAGATTACTATCTTGTTTGCTGCCATACAACTGGGAAGGCTGGCCCGCCAGTTCGCATCTGTTGACAGAAGCCCTGCTAAAGCAAGTAGTCCCCGCGATATACCAGCTTCCCGTCGCTCATCCGTGCTTCTTTCGTTAAACTATGTTCCTTGGGTGGCTTCTCATCCAGGATATGGAGCACCTGATGGCCGCGGCTAACCAGATAGTCTGACACCAGCATGCGATGGCAGCGAAAGTACAGATGTTCGGCGCACATGATGGCCGTACGCTGCCGCGCTGCCCGTTCCACGAGCCGGCCAACCGCCAGTTCGAACGGCGGTGTGAGCATGTAGTCCGCATAGTTGCGGAAAGCCTCAACTCGCAGTGCGACGTTCGGCGACTCATCCCGCGACATATGCCGGCCGCGCCTTCCGCCCAGGTCCTTTTCCCAGACATACTCAAGCCCGATCTCCGGCAGCCACAGCTCCAGATGGTCGCGGTGAAAGTGGGGATAGCGGCGCGACATGGGGAAGGCGCGAATATCCGCCAGCAGCCGGACCTCATGCGCCTGCAGCACGCGCGAGAATTCGGCCAGGTCGCGCGTGGAGTGGCCGAGGGTGTAAACGGTGGTCACTCCTCCACGAACCGGTAGCTGCCATGGCTGTCGTAATCAATGCCGTGCTTTTTCTTGAGCTCCTGGATGTAGCGCAGGGTGGTTTGCGTGTGCGGCCCCACGCCCTCGTTGGTATGCAGCAACATCTCTTCCAGACAGCTGTTCACGCTCATGCGTTTGTGTTTCGCCAGGTCCTGGAGCAACGCGGCAAGCCGCTTCTCCAGCCGCACCGGCACATCCACGCGCTCGATTTTGACCGGCGGCCCCAGAGTGAAGATGGGATGCCCAAAGGTAAGGTAGTACCCATGCAGGTCGCGCACCGAGTAGTCGCGAATTCCGTATTCTCGATCGCCGATGTCTTGGGCCACCTCAACGCCGTTGGCGAGATGAAATTCGTAGAGTTGGTCCGCATCACCCACGTGGAAGTACACCGAGCAACCCTTGGGATCGGGTGTGCCTTTTTGCAGAAACACCTGCACCTTTCCGAGGGTTACGCCCGCGAAAGTCGGCGGATCACCCCAGGTAAATCCCAGTGCGAAGCCGAGCCGTTTGGTGTAGAAGCCGACTGCGGCAGAAACATCGCTGACCGCCAGTCCGGCGTTACTTTGCTCGCATTCGATGAAGGGAGGAGCCGGGGTCGCCATGGCTGCACCTCTTTGGCGTACTCAATTGAGATTTCAAACCTTCTGCATGGCCTGGACGATCTGATTTTCCTCATCAGGAAACACGGTCCGCAAATCCAGCAGCACTCTTCCTTCTTCCACGCGGGCGATCACCGGCGGATTTGCAGAACGCAGACGCTCCGCCAACTGGTCGGCGCTGAGCCCATCCGCGGTCAACGCCAGCAGAAACGTCGGCAGCGTCGAGGTCGGTGCCGAGCCGCCGCCTACCAGTGATTCGCCGCCCACGATTTCGCAGCGCAGGTTGCGTGCCGGCTTGAGCTTTTCCACGAGGGCCTCGGCGCGCTTGCGGATTTCTTCTGCGGTCAGGCGCATCATGCGTGCAAAAGGAACCGCGCCATGGTTCTGCCGGACGTACTCCATCAGCGTGGCTTCCAGGGCGGCATAAGTTAGCTTATCGACGCGAAGGGCGCGGAACAGCGGGTTGGAGCGCACGCGCTTGATCAGCTCTTCGCGGCCGCTGAGCAGGCCGGCCTGCGGGCCGCCCAGCATCTTGTCACCGCTGTAGGTCACCACGTCCACTCCGGCGCGAAGGCTATCGGCCACGCCACTTTCATTCACGCCAAAGCTGCGCAGGGGCACCAGCGCGCCGCCGCCCAGGTCTTCCATCACAGGAATCTTGTGCTTGCGCCCCAGTTCGCACAGCTCTTCGAGCGACGGCTGTTCGGTGAAACCGATGATGGCAAAGTTCGAGCGGTGCACGCGCAGCAACAACCGCGTCTTTTCGTTGATCGCCTGCTCGTAATCCTGGAGCCGCGTGCGGTTCGTGGTACCAATTTCGCGCAGAACGGCGCCGGACTTCGACATCACATCAGGCACGCGGAACGAGCCGCCGATCTCGACCAGCTCGCCTCGGGAAACGATCACCTCGCCCCCTTCAGCCAGAGTGTTCAGCGCCAACATCACCGCCGCCGCGCAGTTGTTGACGACCACCGTGCGAATGCCGCTCACCCCATCCTGGTTCAGCAGCTTCGAGAACAGGCGCTCCGCGTGAACGTCCCGCTTGCCGCGCTCGCCGGCAGCGATGTCAAATTCCAGGTTGGAGTAGCGCCCAGCAACCTCCCCGATTCTCTTGATCGCCGCCTCCGCCAGCGGCGCCCGGCCAAGATTGGTGTGCAGGATCACGCCCGTAGCGTTGATCACGGGCTGGAGCGAGAACTCCATAGCGCGGCTCAATTGGCGAGAGATGGCTTCAGACATGCCCTGCGCCGCCATCTTGACCTGGTCAACGGACGCGATTCGTCCCGCCGTGATCTCATCTCGGAGTTGCGCAACCACGGTGCGCACTGCATCCGTCAGCGCCGCAGATCCTTCGCGCGCAAGCAGGGGCGCAAACTCAGGGCTGTGCAACAGCTCGTCGACTGAGGGCAGGAGACGGTAGAGATCGGATTTGGAGGACAATTTCACGCAACTATTATAAGCAGGCAAACCCCACCACTGATTGCACAGATGAAACCGATCACCATTGATAGATAAAGATCAGTTTCATCAGTTTGATCTGTGGTGAGGTTTAGATTCACCCCACTTCCACCAACCCATACCTTCTCTGCCAATGCTGGCGCAGGTGCTGCATGATCTGCTCGCGGTCTTGTGCCGTGATTTCCGGCGCCTGGTTCTCCACGATGCGGTTGGCTTCCTTGCGCGCCAGCTCCAGCAACGGACGGTCACGAATGATGTTAGCGACGCGCAGCTCAGGAATGCCGGATTGTTTGGTCCCGAAGAACTCACCGGGACCGCGCAGCTTCAAGTCCAACTCGGCGATTTCAAATCCATCCTGCGTGCGCACCATGGCCTTGAGGCGCTGCTCGCCCTCCGGGGAGATCTTGCCGCCGGTCATGAGAATGCAATAGGACTTGGCGGCTCCGCGACCGATGCGCCCGCGCAGCTGGTGCAACTGGGAAAGGCCGAACCGTTCCGCATGCTCCACCACCATCACGGAGGCGTTGGCTACATCCACGCCGACTTCGATGACGGTGGTTGAGACCAATACATCGATTTCGCCTTTCTGAAAACGGCGCATGGTTTCGTCTTTTTCATCGGCGCTGAGCCGGCCGTGGAGCAGGGCGACGCGCAGATCGGGAAAAATCTTGCGGCCCAGTTCTTCATACATCTGCACGGCCGCTTTCAGGCCGGACTTTTGCGCTGCTGCGGCAGTGAGCTTTTCGGCAAACTCCATCTCCGGTTGCTCTCCGGTCTGGCCTTCAATCACCGGATACACCACGTACGCCTGCCTGCCTGCCCTGACCTGCTTGCGCACAAAGTCCCAGACTTCCGGCGCGCGCTCGTCAGAGACTTTGCGCGTGGTAATGGGCGTGCGCCCGGGCGGAAGCTCGTCGAGCACGCTGGTATCCAGGTCGCCGTACAGTGTGAGCGCCAGTGTGCGCGGGATGGGCGTCGCCGTCATCACCAGCGTGTCCGGCTCGGCCTCGGGGTCCCCGGCACGCCCGGTGTTGGCGTGTTGGGGTGGGGCGTCGCCTTTTTTCATCAGGCGGAAGCGTTGTAAGACGCCAAAACGGTGCTGCTCGTCCACGATCACCAGCCCGAGTTTGTGGAACTCAACTTTCTCCTGGATCAGCGCGTGCGTTCCGATCACCAGATGGGCGTCGCCCTGTGCGACGTGGCGCCGCGTGTTGCGCTTGGTGACGTCGTCTTGCGAGCCGGTCAGCATTACCACCCGATAGCCCGCGCCCTCCAGCAAGCGTCGCGCGGAAAGATAGTGTTGTGTGGCCAGGATCTCAGTGGGCGCCATAAAGGCCACCTGGTAGCCGTTTTCTATCGCGATCACCGCTGCCTGCAGCGCCACAATCGTCTTGCCCGAGCCCACGTCGCCTTGCAGCAAACGCCGCATGGGTGAAGGCTGCTGCATATCTTCGGCAATTTCCTTGAGCACGCGCTTTTGCGCCGTTGTGGGATGAAAGGGCAGGATGTTCTTAATGGCCTCGCGCACCTTGTCGTTCAGCGCAAAGGCGATGCCGGCACGCTGGCGCATACGCCTCCGCTTGAGTTCCAGCCCCATTTCGAGAAAGAACAGTTCTTCAAAGATCAGCCTGCTGTGCGCCGGCGTTTTCTGCTCAGCCAAGTCGGCAAAGACTTCTCCCGCAGGCGGAAAATGCGCATGCTCGAAAGCTTTGCGCCGGTCCATCAGTTCCAGGCGGCGGCACAGCGAGGGAGGCAGGCCGTCAGGAACGTTGTGCGCTAGGTTCTGCAACGCGCCGTGAATCACTCGCCGGAACCAGCGCGAGGTGAGCTTCTGGTTCGCAGCCGATTCATAAATCGGCACAATCCGGCCCACTTCGAGCGACTCCAGCTCGCCGGCCTCGTCGCTCTCCAGTTCGCTCTGGCCGTTATCCAGGATTTCAAACTGCGGCTGATTGATCTGCAGGCCTCGCCCTTTCCAGCCTTCCTCCACCTTTCCATAAAGCGCCACCAGTTGGCCGGGCTTGAAACGGTCACGCAGGTAATCGCCGCGGAACCATATGCACTTCAGCGTGGAGCGGCCTTGCCCGGCCACCATTTCAAAGATCGAAAACTTCCTGGTGCGGAACAGTCCCGCATTGCGCACCTCGGCGATCACCGTGGCCATCTCGCCCGGCTGCAGCTCGCCGATCCCGCGAGGGTTCAGCCGGTCCTCATAGCGGAAAGGCAGGTAATAGAGCAGGTCTTCCACCGTGTGGATGTTCTTCTGCGCCAGCCACTCGGCCACACGCGGGCCCACACCTTTCACGTATTTGACGTCTGTGGAAAGCTCCAGCACTCTGCCAAGATAATACTGTAGGGCCGTCCGCGGATGCGGGCCATCCTTTGCGCTCACGGAGGTCCGCTTCTTCCGTCTAAAATCCTGCCTAGTGCGGAGGCCTCCATGAAAAGCGCGCGCTATCAACTGCTTCAGCTCGTTTGTTTCCTCCTGATGTTCAGGGCCGGGGTTTTACTGGCCCAGACGCCATCCGTTGACGCCAAAGCACAAGCCGAGGTGGTCAACAAGATCGCTGCCTTATTGCAGGACAATTACGTCTTTCCCGACGTGGGCGCAAAGGCCGGGGAGTTGCTTCAAGAGCAGTTGGCCAAGGGCACTTACACGCCGGTCACTCGGCCCCAGGCCTTTGCCGAGCAGTTGACGAAAGACCTGCAGAGCGTGACGCATGACAAGCACATGCGCGTCTTCATGGCGCCTCCGCCGCCGGACAAGGACAAGAAAGAAGACCCGGCTGAGCGCGAGCTGCGCTTCTTGCGACACGACGCGCGCAATAACTTCGGCTTTTACAAGCTGGAGCGGCTCTCCGGCAACGTGGGCTACCTGGACCTGCGCGGCTTCTCGCCGGCCGAGGTCGGCGGGGCCACGGCCATCGCGGCCATGAACTTTCTCGCCAACTCTGACGCGGTGATCATCGATCTGCGCAAGAACGGCGGCGGCGATCCCAGCATGATCCAGCTCATCAGCTCCTATTTCTTCAAAGAGCACACACACCTCAACAATCTCTACTGGCGCAAAGGCGACCGCACGGACCAGTTCTGGACCCTGCCTTACGTGCCCGGCAAGAGCATGGCGGAGACGCCGCTCTACGTGCTGACCAGCGCACGGACCTTCTCCGGCGCGGAGGAATTCACCAACAACATGAAAGTGTTGAAGCGGGCAAAGATCATCGGAGAGACCACGGGTGGCGGCGCCAATCCCGGCGGATTCTTTCCCATCGCCGCCGGCCTGGGCATGTTCATCCCTACGGGCCGCGCTGTGAATCCTGTGACCGGAACGAATTGGGAAGGCGCGGGAGTTGAGCCTGATGAAAGGGTCCCATCTGCGGACGCATTCAACGTGGCCTACAAGGAGGCGTTGCAGAAGATCGAGTCCACATCCAAAGACCAGCAGGCGAAAACCGACGCCGCGTGGGCGCTGGTTGGAGTTGAGGCGCAACTCAAGCCGGTGAATCCTTCTCCTGAAGACCTGCAGGCCCTGGCTGGAAACTACGGGAACCGGCACATCGCGGTAGAAGGCGGCACGCTCTATCTGCAGCTTGAAAACCACCGCGTGAAGCTTGTGCCCATGACCCCCGATACTTTTGCCGTGGACGGGGCGGAAGCGCCACGGCTGCGCTTTACAGCAGGCGGAAAAGGCGGCGGGAAGCTGACGGAACTCTACCCTGACGGCCGGCAAAACGAGCTGACGCGCCAGTAGGAATTGCGGGACATCATGGCGCCGAATCGCCTTCCGTGACCAGCAGCTTCACGATCTCGTCAATCGCAGCCAGCACCTTGCTTCCCGGCAGGTTATGGTTGTTGCAGAAGATGGAGAACACCAGGCGCCGGCCTTTCGCAGTCTGCGCGTAGCCGGAGAGAGCGTTCACGTGGCTCAGGGTGCCGGTCTTGGCGTGGACCAACCCGCCGGCCGGGCCTTTGACGAAACGCTCAGAGAGCGAACCATCCACGGCGCTCACTGGCAGCGATTCTTCATACGCCGCGCCCCACGGCTGGCGCGAGGCATAAGCCAGCATTTGCACCACGGCCGCTGGTGTGACCAGGTCGCGGCGTGAAAGGCCCGATCCATCGAGCAGGACGAAATCATCTTCCTTCAGGCCGGCCTGCAGCAGAAACTGTTTCAGCGCCGCCGTGCCCCCTTCAAATGACGGCCCTGTGCCACCCAGTTTGCCCACCAGACGCAGCGCCATCTCAGCATGCAGGTTCTGGCTGGTCTTGTTGATCACTCGCACGTCTTCCATCAACGGCAGGGAGACGTGCTCGGCCAGCACCTGGGGCAGGGCGGCGGAGATTGGCGTTGTACCAGGTTGCGGCGTTGCGGCAGGTTGCGGCGCTGGGGCC
>DASVFK010000275.1:0-7384 GCA_036380095.1 Candidatus Angelobacter sp.
CCGCTGCATCCCAACATCGCGACCCTGCCCTGGCGCGCCAGCTCCGCGGGCGGCGGCAACTCCAGCCTGGGCGATCTGCTCAAGTTTCACCAGGCGCTCAGGAACAACAAGCTCGTGAACGCCGAGCTTACCCGCACCATCACCAGCGGCAAGGTGCATCCACCGGGATTTCCGCAGAACGCAAAGTATGGTTACGGTTTTGGCGACTTTGAGATGAGCGGCCACCACGTGATCGGCCACACCGGCGGCGCCCCGGGAATGAACGCCGCGCTGGACATGCATTGGGACACCGGCTACACCGTGGTGGTGCTCAGCAACATGGACCCGCCGCAGGCCATGGAGACCAGCAGGTACATCAGCGAGCGCCTGCCGTGATGAGACCCACGCTCTGCCGACCGGCGCGCCCGATGCCGGCGCGCTGCGGGTAGAAGGCGGACGAAGCGAGGGCCTGAATCGGCGCTTTACTTCTCGCCCGGTTTCTTGCGGATCACGGGACGATCGTCATTGCGGTCCGGGTCCTTATCGCCGACGGTGCGGCGCAGCTCCGGACTCTGCTTGTTGTCCTTCAGCAAGCGGTGTTTCATGATCAGCGTCAGGCGCTTCTTGGCCAGCTGGAAGTCCGAGGTGTCCATGATGTACTGGTCGCGAGGGGGCAAGATTGTGCCGATCTCGCGCTGCGATTGAGCGATCCGGTCCGGCGTCTGCGGATGGTCGCCGTAAAGCTTCACGTACAATCCCGGCCGTTTCTTGTCCATGGCCTGGATCTTTTCAAAAAAATTGATCATGCCATTGGGATCGTAGCCGGTTTTGTACAGGTACTGTATGCCCAGGTAATCCGCCTGAGCTTCGAAGTTGCGGCCGAACTTCTGGAAAACCACCGGGATTCCGAAGTTTGCCGCCTCATTCACGCCAATCCCCGCCAGGCCTCCAGTCATGATGATCACCGGGATCATCGCCAGTTGGGCCAGGGTTCCGCGTGTGGCCCCGCGAGCGGCATGGCATGCGGCGACATGGCCGATCTCGTGCGCCATCACCCCGGCCAGCTCGGACTCATCATCGGCCGCCAAGATGGTCCCGGCATTCACGAACATGTAGCCGCCGGGAAGCGCGAAAGCATTGATGTCTTCCACGTCCAGGATCTTGATGGTGAAGGGCAGGTGCGAATCAGAATTGCGCTGCAGGTTCTGTCCCACGCGGTTGACGTATTCGTTCACCACGGGATCGGTAATCACGTGCGACGTCTGTTCCACCTGCCGCGCAAATTCCTGGCCCATTTTGACCTGGGACTCCAGCGTGTACCAGTTTCCCAGGCCGCGGTTGCAGCCCACGTTGCGACTGCCGATCGCATTCAGGTCGTTGATCCCGGTGCCATGGTAGAACTTGTCATCATCTCCGTTTTCCTTCTCCCGGTCCTTTTGCTGTTGCTGGACCGCCAAAGTGGAAGTCATGGAGAACAGGAGTGTCCAACCCAGGAGAAACGTTCTGCGGAACACGATTACCCTCCTCAGTACTAGTCAGTGTAGAAAGGGTCCGGTATCAGCGCCTAGTGGTTCCCCTTCCAGCCCACGACTTGAGTGAAGCCTTGAGTATTGGGGGCAGCGAAGCGAAAAACGCGGACGTTCATCGCCAGACGCCAGAGAAGATGATAATACTTCACAGAACCCGCGTCGATACTTCAGGGCCCCGGACTTGTACTTTTGGGTGTGCCCGTCACAACGGCTTTGTGCGAAACTAAGGTCCCTGAAATCCCCATGCTGGAATCCTTGCGCCAAGATTTGCGCTACAGCCTGCGCTTGCTGCGGCAGAGCCGCGGTGTGAGCGCCGTGGCCGTTCTGACGCTGGCGCTGGGGATCGGCGCCAACACGGCGATCTTCTCCATCCTTGATCCGCTGCTCTTGCGCAAGGTGCCGGTGGACCACCCGGACGAGCTGGCGCTGCTGGATTCGGCCGGCACCATGGGCAAAAACGGCATCTGGCCGGTGCTGGCGCTTGACCAGTTTCGCGAGGTACGGGCGTTCACCGGCGCGCTGGCGTTTGCGCCGATCGAGTTTGAACGCGAAGCGCGCGATGGCAGCGTGCAAAACGTGCGCGCGGAGATGGTTTCCGGCGATTATTTCAGCCTGCTGGGAGTGAAGCCGTACGCCGGGCGTTTGATCGAAGCCGACGACGATCGCGGCGCTTTCGGCAGCCAGGTGGCGGTGCTCAGCTATGAGTATTGGCGCCGTGAATTCAAGGGCGAAGTGTCAGTCGTTGGCAAGATGGTCCCGATCCACCACATGACGTACACAGTGGTGGGGGTGGCACCTCCGGAGTTTTCCGGTCTGGTTGTGGGCGAGAAACCGGAGTTCTACCTGCCGCTGAAGGCGGGGCGTCCGATGACCAGCTCCGACCCGTATTCGTCCGCCGAGTGGGTGACGATTGTTGCGCGCTTGCGGCCTGGAGTTTCAGCCGCGCAGGCCGCGGCGGCCACGGAACCGCTGCTTCGCCAGATTGCAGACGACTCCGGCGTGCCTGAGGTGGAACGCAAGCAGGCGATGGCGCGCATGGTGGTGACTTCAGCGGCGCGCGGCATCTCCAGCTTGCGCGAACGCTTCTCACTGCCGGCGCGGATCCTCATGGCCGTGGTGGCGCTGGTGCTGCTGATCGCCTGCGCCAACGTGGCCAGTTTGCTGCTGGCGCAAGGCGAAGCGCGGCGGCAGGAAATCGCTGTGAAACTCGCGTTGGGCGCGGGCAGGCTGCGTCTGGCGCGCCAGTTCCTGACGCAAGCGCTGCTGCTGGCCGCGATGGGCGCTGCCGGCGGCCTGGTACTGGCGCAATGGTCGAGCGGCGTGCTCGCCAATTGCGTGGCGCCCGCGCAGTCCGGCCCGGCGTTGGGGTCCGGCCTTGATGGCCGCGTCTTGCTTTTCACCCTGGCGGCCACGGCGCTCACCGTCCTGCTATGCGGACTGGCGCCCGCGCTTTCCGCCACGCGGCCCGCCACGGCGACATCCGCGAACCAGCAACGCCGCCACGTTCCGCGGCGCCTCAACAACGCGATGGTGCTCGGCCAGGTAGCGGTATCGGTCACTCTATTGGTGACTGCCGGCCTGCTGCTGCGCAGCCTGGTGAAGCTGGAGACATTTGACGCCGGCTTCAACCGCGACCGCGTGCTGGTGGCGGAGATGAATGACGCTTCCGACGGCTGGTCTCCGGAGCGCGTACATCGTTTTTATGACCGGCTGCTGGCGCACGCGAAACGGCTGCCCGGCGTGCAATCGGCGAGCCTGGCCAGCTTCTCGCCCATGAGCGGGCGAGTGTTAGGAATCAACCTGCAGGTGGAGGGGTACAACGCGCAAGCCGGAGAGGAACTGCACGCATTCTTCAACCAGGTGCGCCCCCGCTACTTCGCCACGCTGGGGACCACCTTGATTGAAGGCCGCGACTTTTCCCCACAGGACACAGTGAACTCGCCGCTTGTCGCCATCATCAACCGCACCATGGCACGGCACTACTTTGGGACCGAAAGTGCGCTGGGCAGGACCTTCAAGACCGTGGAAGGGAACCGCGGGCCGTATACGATCATCGGCGTAGCCGCTGACTCGCGCTACAACGATCTGCGCGAGGTCACTCCAGATTTGTTTTACTTGAGCAGCCTGCAAGCGGCGCCGCGCGCAGTGGTGAAGGCCACGCTGATCGTGCGCGCGGCAGGCGCTTCCGCCGCCATGCTCGCCGTGCCGGTGCGCGAGACGATCCGGTCGCTCGACCGCACCGTCTCTATCAACGCGAGGACTTTGCGCGAACAGGTGGACGACTCCTTACGCCAGGAGCGACTTATTGCAGCATTATGCGCCGCCTTCAGCCTGCTGGCGCTTTTGCTGACGTGCGTCGGGCTTTACGGCTTGCTTTCGCTCAGCGTAGCCCGCCGTACCAGCGAGATCGGCATCCGCATGGCGCTTGGCGCGGGCAAGAGCAGCATCTTGGGTATGGTGATCGGCGGCGGCATGCGTCTGGCGACCGTGGGATTGCTGCTGGGCGCTCTCGGTGCGTTTGCCGCATCAACCTGGGTGCGAAGCATGTTGTTTGGCGTGGGCCGCGCCGATCTGGTTACGTTGGCCGTCATCTGCCTGGTGCTGTCCCTTGCGGCGCTCGTCGCCTGCTATCTTCCTGCGCGCCGCGCCACGCGGGTGGATCCCATGGCGGCGTTGAGGAGCGAATAGGGGAGTCTTTTTTAGCCTTGGTCAACAACTCTCATCCTCAATGAAACGCGTCATCCCGAGGGCCGAACACGCGATGGGCACTCGCTTACCAGCCTCGCGGAGAGTTCGCAGGAGGGTCCAGCGTCATTCAGGTGCTCGGCTTCGGAATGGCGAGTCGTTGTTTTTTGTCGAACTCGAATCTCTTTTTGGAACTTAGCTGTGAGCACAGACCACACTACCGCGTCTGGCTGCTAAGACAAGACCCAATTGCGAACCATCGCCGCTCTCCAATAAACTCGCAAGGCGGCAAAAGCACTCTTATGGAATACACGAACCTCGGCTTCACCGGCACAAAGGTTTCGCGCCTCTGCCTGGGCTGCATGACCTATGGGACCAGCAAGTGGCGGGAATGGGTACTGGAAGAGGAAGAGAGCCGGCCATTCATCAAGCAGGCGCTGGAACTCGGCATCAATTGTTTTGATACGGCGGACATGTATTCCATCGGCCGCAGCGAGGAAATCCTGGGCCGTGCGCTCAAAGACTTTGGCCCGCCCCGCGACAAACTGGTGATCGCCACCAAAGTCTTTTTCCCCATGGGCGAGGGTCCCAACGAAAAAGGCCTCTCGCGCAAGCACATCATGCAGGCCATTGACGCCAGCCTGCGCCGCCTGGGCACGGACTACGTGGACCTTTACCAGATCCATCGCTTCGACTACGAAACGCCCATGGAAGAGACGCTGGAAGCGCTGCACGATGTGGTGAAAGCAGGCAAGGCGCTCTACATCGGCGCTTCTTCCATGTTTGCCTGGCAGTTTGCGCGCATGCTCTACACCGCGGACCGGCTTGGGCTCACGCGCTTTATCACCATGCAGAACCACTACAACCTAGTTTATCGCGAAGAGGAGCGTGAGATGGCGCCGCTGTGCCGGGCCGAGCGCGTGGGCTTGCTGCCCTGGAGCCCCCTGGCGCGGGGGCTGCTCACCGGCACGCGCAAAGCCCGGACTCTGCGCGCGAAGACAGACGACTACACGCAAAAACTCTACACGCGCGAAGCCGACGATCGCGTGGTGGACTGTGTGGCTGACGTGGCAAAGGAACGCGGGGTTCCTCCTGCACAGGTGGCGCTGGCCTGGCTGCTGCACAAGCCCGGCGTTACCGCGCCCATCGTGGGCGCTTCAAAAGCGCACCATCTTTCGGACGCGGTTGCCGCCGTGGCGCTGCAGCTCACCAAACAGGAAATTGACAAGCTGGAATCGGTGTACGTGCCCCATCCGGTGTTGGGGCACCATTGATGGCTGCGGCGTCTAACGCCTTCTGCCGATGACAATTCCGGTCAGCAAGCCGAATGTAAACGCGAAGCCAGCGACCACGCCAGCCGAGCGCAGCGGCCGCGCCTTGATCTGCTTGCGCGCTCCGTCCATGCCTTCTTGCGCCGCCACCTTCGCGCGCCGGGCGCCTTTACGGAGTTGATGGTAGGTGTCGTCCCACTGTTCCTTTACTACGCTTGTGATATCGCGTGCTCTTTCCGCGATCTCCGTAATGTTGTCCCGAACTTGCTCTCCTGCACGCGCAAATGCTGCATTGTTCATTGCATACTCCCTTCTTTTTATGAAAAGTGCAAAGCCCGGCTCAGTGTGACTCAGCCACACGCGATCGGGGGCCTGAAAGTTAATATCCTTTGGATGCTTGGTTGGATGCTCTGAGTAAGACAGGAGCTAAGAAAAATTTTTGCGACGCCGCAGCATGGCTTTTCAGCTAAACGCTGCAGAAACTCGTAAAGAACACGAAATGAAGGGGATGCGCAACGCATCCCCTCCCATGGCCTGATTCTAGCGGCACATTCCGCGCGGCCAGGCGGGAACGCCCTTGGTGTCCCGCAGGGTCACGGTTTTATCGCCGCTGGTGATCTCACGGGCAATGAACACCTCGCCTCTCTTGGTGTTCGCCTTGGCGCCAATCACCTGGACCTTGTCGCCTTTCTTGAGTTCAAGTTTCTGGTCAGCCAGGAACTGGGTTGGTCCCAGCCCGGCGTCGACGTTGCCTTTGTCGGTCTTGATCACCACGTGCGTGCCGGCGTGGCACATTGCGTCCACCGTGTTGATCTGTTCGATGGTCCCGCTGATGGTGGTTTCAGTGCTCGGATCATATTGGAACCCGGGCCCTGGACCTTTGCCCGGACCTTGCGCCAGCGCGGCAGTCACTGCGAAGGCAGTTATGAATAAGAGTATTTTGTTGCGCATGTTTCCTCCTTTACTTCAACAGAAAAGACCTCTTGCCGAATGTGGTTACTTCACCACCGCCACGGTCTTCCCAGCTGGACCCGCCGGCTGCTTTGTATCGGCATCCGGCAATCCCAACTTGCGGAAGATCGCCATGGCCGGGCACCAGTTGGTGAATGCAGACTGGAAAAGATTCAGCCCGACAAATGCGGTGAAGAGGAACCACCAGGGGGAAACCCAGTATCCCAAGGCCAGTGTAGCCATCACAAAGAACCCGGCCAGGAGTCTGAGAGCTCGTTCTACGGTCATGATTGTCTCCTTAATACGTGCAGATTCGTTGATGAGCATCATGCGGCCGCCTCCGTCGTCGTCTTAACGGCCCGCGGGCGGCCACGTTGGCTCAGGTAATAAAGGACCGGCACGGCCATGCGCGAAAGCACCGTTGAAGCCACTTCGCCGGCCATGAGCGATATCGCCAGCCCTTGAAAAATGGGATCGAACAAAATCACGCTGGCGCCCACCACCACCGCCGCCGCGGTCAGCAGCATGGGTCGGAAGCGCACCGCGCCGGCATCTACCACCGCTTGCTCCAGGGGCACGCCGTGCGAGCGCCGCAGCTCGATGAAATCCACCAGGATGATGGAATTGCGCACGATGATTCCCGCGCCTGCGATGAAACCGATCATGGAAGTGGCGGTGAAGAACGCTCCCATGAGCGCGTGCGCCGGCAGGATGCCCACCAGCGTGAGCGGAATGGGGGCCATGATCACCAACGGCGTGCGGAAAGACTTGAACCAGCCCACCACCAGCACGTAGATCAGCAGCAGCACCACGGCAAAGGCCAGCCCCAGATCGCGGAAGACTTCAATCGTGATGTGCCATTCGCCGTCCCACTTCATGGCGTAGCGCCCCGTGGATTCCGGCTGCACTGAGTTGTAGCGCTCGATGACGTAGCCCTGCGGCGTTTTCAGCTTGTCCAGCGCCTCATTC
>DASVFK010000276.1:0-8300 GCA_036380095.1 Candidatus Angelobacter sp.
GACCGACCACTCGGATTACGACTACAAGAAGATCGTACGCGAGTCTCAGTTAGTGGTGGACACACGCAACGCAACCCGCGGCATTGAGGCGGAAAACATCGTTCGCTGTTGAGTTTTTCACGGGCCGCGAAACTGCGGCGTTTGAAAAAAGCCGGCCACACCGCGCAACCTCGCGGACCTTGGCCGGCATTTTTTTTGTACGAGGAAGCTCGAGTGGTCGAAAATGCCAGCATTGCCGAGCAAAGCAGAGCGCCCATCGTTCGTTTCACGATCGTTAATTCAGGGAAGATTGGTTCCTCGTTGAAATTCCCTCAATCCGCATCGAGGGGGACACTCGCTCGGGATCCTTCGACGCGCCGTCAGTCGCTGCGCTCCCTCAGGCTTGCTCAGGACGACAGCAGTAGAGGGTATCGCCCGGCGGGATACGGCAATTCTAGGACGGCTCTAGTTTTGCAACAACTGCCCTTGCTTGGGTTGATCCGGCGCCTAGCTCGCGCCCACAGTTGCCATGGGAGACTTGGCGCCAGCACTCTCCGCACTCTGCGCTTCCTGCCAGGCCTGGTACATGAGGATGTCCCAGAGGAGCGAGTTTGAATTGCGCACGCCGGACAAATGGTCGCTCCAGATTTTTCGGATAGGTTCGGGATCAAATATGCCTTCGCTGCGCAGACGCGCCGGGTCCAGCAGCGCCTCCGCCCAATCGCGCAGCGGGCCGCAGATCCACTCATCCACCGGGACGGAGAAGCCCTTCTTTGGGCGCTCCAGCAGTTCGCTGGGCACATAGCGATACGCCACCTGGCGCAGCAGCCATTTCCCCACACCCTCATGCAGTTTCATGGAGACCGGAGTGCGCCAGGAGAATTCGACCACCCTGTAGTCCAGGAGCGGTACGCGCGATTCCAGGCTCACGGCCATGGCGGCGCGGTCCACTTTCACCAGGATGTCATCGGGCAGATACGAACCCATGTCGATGTACTCCATGGTCTGGAGCAGGTTTGGCAGCTTGAGGCGGCGTGCGGGATCGGTGAACGCGGTGAGCGGCTCCCGGGCGCCATACACCAGGTCCGCGGGCTTGCGCCACTGCGACACCATGTCCCGGTACAGAGCCTCTCTACCGCTAGCCCTCAGTACACGGGCAATGTTCCTGAGCCGCGTGGGCAACAGACCAGCGCTCACATACTTGCCGTCCTGCACCTTCACCTTGTCGAGCAAGCCGCTTCCTGCCGCGGTCTCCAGGGTCCATGCTGCGGGCCGGTGCAAAGCGGAGGGCAGGCGGCCGAGAATTCTGTTCACCCTCATTACGGAGTTGTAAATCCGGTAACCACCGAACAGTTCGTCTCCGCCATCGCCGGAAAGGCTTACCGTGACTGCCTGGCGCGCCAGTTGCGAAACCAGATAGGTGGGAATCTGTGAGGAATCGGCAAAAGGCTCGTCATAGAACCAGGGGAGCTTGGGAATCACCGCCATGGCTTCCCGCGGCGTCACGTACAACTCCGTGTGGTCCGTTCCCAGATGCCTGGCCACCTCTTTGGCGTAGATGGCTTCATCAAACTTCTTTTCGTTGAAGCCGATGGTGAAGGTCTTGACGGGGCGGCTGCTCTGGGCCTGCATCATGCCAACCACGGTTGAGGAATCGATGCCGCCGGACAGAAAGGCTCCCAGGGGAACGTCGGCCACCATTTGCAGTCTCACAGCGTCCCGCAGCAGTTCATCGAGTTGCTCAGCGGCTTCTTGGGCACTGCAGGTCAAAGGCTCAGCCGCGCCGCGCCGGGCCGCATCCTGGAGAGACCAGTAGGCGGTAATCAGGGGCTCTGAGTTCCCTCTCAGCTCCAGTACACAACCGGGCATCAGCTTGTTGATGCCCTGGTAGATGGAATATGGGGCAGGCACATAGCCGTGACGCAGATAGACCGTGATGGCGTCGCGGTTGACCGTGCCTTCAAATTGAGGATGCCGCCTCAGGGCCTTGAGTTCCGAGCCGAACAGGAACGTGTCGCCGGCGTAGCCATAGTAGAGCGGCTTTTCGCCCATGCGGTCGCGGACCAAGTAGAGCGTGTTGGCCGTGCGGTCCCAGACGGCAAAGGCGAACATACCGTTGAATCTGGGAATAGAGCCGGGCACACCCCATTCCTCGAAAGAGGCCAACATGACTTCTGTATCGGATGTTCCGCGGAAGCGATGTCCTTTGGATTCGAGTTGCGGACGGAGTTCGCGAAAGTTGTAGATCTCACCGTTTAAGACGATCACGTAGCGGCCCGATGCGGAAACCATGGGCTGACGCCCGGTGGGGGAGAGATCAACAATGGACAACCGGCGATGCCCCAGGGCGATGCCTCTGTCTGCATCCACCCAGACTCCACCGGCGTCGGGGCCACGATGGACGAGGGTGTCCGCCATGCAACGGACGGTCACGTTCATGTTGCCCGAATCCTGGCCGGCAGGGGCGAGGAAGCCGGTAATTCCGCACATAGATTTCCCTATTCGCCTGCGCCAGCCGGCTTGCTCCCGCTGACCCAGGTTTCTTAACCGCTTCGCTTGTCGCTTATTGTGCCTTTAAGCCACGTCCCTCGCAAGCAGCCAACACCTATGAAACCGCTTTCAACGAAAGTGGCTTCTTCCCCACCAGTTTGAGGTCTTGCTGTCCTGGGCTTGACATGGGGCGTTTCCGGCCGTAAGCCCGCGAGTTCAGGAACCGTGGCAGCCGCCCCGCCGAGACGACCAGGCCCAATCCCAGAATCAGCAGCAAACCAGGCTCAGAAAGCTTCACTCTGTGGCTCCAATTATTAATTATCAGGGCAAACTTGGGCGCCGAAACCGCTTGGCCCGTACCTGCTGCGGCTGCCATTTTGCCGTAGAGCATTGGGGCAGTGCCGCAGACCAACAAGATAAGAATCACCGAAATCCTGGCTAAAAACCGCATTTATACTTCTCTCCCGTCCTGCTCTCTGTTGTGCAATTGATGTGCCAAGAATTCGCCCAAGCAATCTGCTAAATCCAACCGCCAGAAATGAAAGGAAAATTAGCGCCTGCTTAACTTGGCCAGAAGTCTCGCAAAATGTTGCACGTATGGGCACTTGCGTATCCTCTTCGTACACCGAATTTCGAACGATAGCAGCGATATTGGGACGGTGAGGACGTGAACTATGCAGCCTTTTGCACGAAATATCCTGTGCCTTCCCATTTGGCCTGTTGCGGCTGTTTTGTTGGCCGAGTCCGGCAACCACGCGTGAAGTTCATGTTATTGAAAATAAACACCTTAAGGCTTCGATAAACCTTCTTGTTCAGTTAAGTCAGGCGGCGCGATGTTACGAAAGTGAGTGGCCTCTAACGTGCACATTTTGTCAGCAGTTTGAACTGCGTCAATTTTTGAGGTTCTGAGGTTCGCGCGAGCAATCAGTTTTTCAAGGTTCTGAGGTTCGCGCGATAAGGAGAGGGCCATGCGCCGGCGATTCTTGGGCTTTTTAGCTTTGGTTTTTGTGTTGACGTTCTGCAGCACTTCCCTGTTTGCCAGTTGCTCGTCACCGGCCAACGCGATTGAACGTGAGAACTGTCTGCCGGGCAATCCGAGCAGCCAGTGGGACATCACCAACGCCGGGGATCCCAGCATCCAGGGCTTTGCCACCGACATCAGCGTGAATGTCGGCGGCACGATTGTTTTCAAGATCAACACCAATGCCACCCGATATCACTTCGACATTTATCGCCTGGGCTACTACAACGGAAACGGCGCGCGGCTGATCGCTCAAAACCTGACTCCTTCAGCCCATCTCCCGCAGACTCAGCCGGCGTGTTTGACGGATTCCACTACGCGCCTGCTGGATTGCGGGAATTGGGCCGTCTCCGCTTCCTGGGCAGTGCCTTCCACTGCCGTTTCGGGAGTCTATCTGGCCCATTTGATCCGCGAGGACACCGGAGGAGACAGCCACATTGTGTTTGTCGTGCGCAATGATGCGAGCCATTCTGACGTCCTGTTTCAAACCTCGGATGAAAGCTGGCAGGCTTACAACGATTTCGGCGGCGCCAGCCTCTATGGACCCGATGGCGAGTTCGATCTGAGCCTGCGCGCCTTCAAAGTCAGTTACAACCGGCCGTTCAACACCCGCGCCTTCGAGAACGCGTCGTGGCTGTTTTACGCCGAGTTTCCCATGATCAAGTGGCTGGAGGCCAATGGTTACGACGTTACTTATTTCACCAGCGTGGACGCGGCGCGCAACGGCGCACTGATCACCAACCACAAGCTCTATATCTCGACCGGGCACGATGAATACGCTTCCGGACCCAAGCGCGCGAACATTGAAGCGGCGCGCAACGCGGGCGTGAATCTGGCCTTCTTCAGCGGCAATGAATTCTTCTGGAAGACGCGCTGGGAAAACAGCATCGATGGTTCAGGCACTCCCTTTCGGACCATGGTCTGTTACAAGGAGACGCTGGCCAACGCCAAGATCGACCCCAACGCCGCCTGGACCGGCACCTGGCGCGATCCCAGATTCAGTCCTCCCGCCGATGGCGGAAGCCCGGAGAATGCACTCACCGGCCAGCTGTTCCGCGTGAATGGATTCGGCGCTGACAACAACGCTCTCTCCATCCAGATTCCCGCGGCCGATGGCAAGATGCGTTTCTGGCGCAATACCCCGGTGGCAAGCCAGTCAGCAGGGCAAGTCTGGACCCTGGCCGGCGGTACCCTCGGTTATGAATGGGACGTGGATGAAGACAATACGGCACGGCCGGCAGGCAACATCCGCCTGTCGAGCGCCACATACCCCCTGGTCACGGATTACCTTCTGGATTTCGGCGGTTTCTATGGCGCCGGCACCGCCGCGCACCATATGACTTTGTACCGCGCTCCCAGCGGAGCTCTGGTGTTTGGCGCAGGCACTGTGCAGTGGTCTTGGGGACTGGATACCGACCACGACACGCTCTATTATCCCGGATTCCCAGCCGATCCCGTGATACAGCAAGCGACGCTCAATCTGTTCGCCGATATGGGCGTTCAGCCGGCCACCATCCAACCCGGGCTGCTTCCGGCCACTCAGTCTACTGACGTTACCCCGCCTCACTCTGCCATCACGACGCCGGCCAACGGCGCTTCCGTGCCTGCGGGAACAACCGTGACAGTCACGGGAACGGCCGGAGACCTCGGCGGAGGAGTAGTGGGCGGCGTGGAAGTTTCCGCCGACGGCGGAGCAACGTGGCATCCAGCCAACGGCCGCGAAAACTGGTCTTTCCCGTGGCATCCCCAGTTCGCGGGGACGGCAAACCTGAGAAGCCGCGCGGTTGACGACAACGGCAACCTGGAAGTCCCCACGGCCGGCATCAGCGTGCTTGCAGCCGCGCATGACTGCCCGTGTACGATCTGGAGTACATCAACGGTCCCTGCCACGATTGATAGCGCGGACATCAATTCCGGCGAGTTCGGCGTGCGCTTCTTCGCCGGGTATGACGGCTACATCACCGGCATCCGCTTCTACAAAGCCTCCACCAACAACGGGACCCACATTGGACATCTTTGGTCGAATACCGGCGCGCTGCTCGCTTCCGCCACGTTCAGCGGTGAAACGGCTTCCGGCTGGCAACAGGTGAGCTTCAGTAATCCTGTCCCCGTAACCGCAAACACCGTGTACGTTGCCTCGTATTTCAGTTCCTCCGGCCATTATTCCGTGGACGCGGGCTACTTCGGCAGCGGGGGCGTGGATAATTCGCCGCTGCATGCGACGGCCAACGGAATCTCCGGAGCGAACGGAGTTTTCAGCTACGGCAGCACCACCGTTTTCCCGACCTCAACTTTCGGCGCGGCCAACTATTGGGCGGATGTGGTCTATCTCCCCGGCTCATCCATGCCCGGGGCGCCTGCCTCGTTGTTGGCGAATCCCTCGATTCTGAATTTCGCGTCGTTCCTGAATCAGCCTGCCCCGGCTTCCCAGACGGTCAACATCTTTAACCAGGGCACGGGAACGCTGAACTGGACGGCCACCAAGAGCGCATCGTGGATCACCTTGTCGGCGACCTCCGGCAGCACGCCGGCGTCTCTCGCGGTTTCCGTGAATACCACTGGACTAGCGGCCGGGAACTATTCGGGAACGATCACCATCACTCCCTCCGGGGGCGCCACCGGGCCGCAAACCATCAACGTGAGCATGACGCTGACCGCGCTGCTGCTCTCTTCCAACTTCGACAACGGCAACATGGAAGGATGGGTCAACTCGCCGCTGGGCCTGGCTTCGAACTGGTCGGTCGTCAACGGCGCTCTGCAATACAACGGCGGCGGCCACACCCAGGTCTATGCGGGCGATTCCTCATGGACGGATTACAGCCTGCAGGCGGACATCAAACTTGCCACCGCGAGCGACTATCCCGGCGGCATCCGTGGCCGCGTGAACCCTTCGACCGGGGCCGCATACGCGCTATGGCTCTATCCGGCGGAAGGCGTAATCAAGCTCTTTAAGAACGTGGCCTGGAACATTGATTCCGGCTTCACGCTTTTGGGACAGGCTTCAGCCGGCTTGACTCCGGGCTCGTTCCATCACGTGCAGATGAACTTCCAGGGAAGCCAGATCCAGGTGTTCTTTGACGGCAGTCTGGCCATCACCGCCACGGACATAACTAATCCGAGCGGCATGATTGCCCTCGATACCTCCAACCAGCTCATCACCTTTGACAACGTGCAGGTGACGGCATTGGCGGCCACGGCAAATCCGCTGGTCCCAACGCCGAGCTCGCTCACCTTCAACGGCAATTTCCAGGCTGCCAGTCCCGCGCCTCAGACAGTTCAGTTGGGCGGCACGACCTCCGGCATACTCGCCTGGACAGCCGTAAGCACCGCGCCGTGGCTCAGCGTTACTCCCGGCAGCGGAACAACGCCGGTCACGCTACAGGTTTCGGCCAACACCAGCGGACTGGCGGGGGGCACCTACACGGGAAGCATCCGGGTGACATCGCTGGCTGCGCCCAACAGCCCGCTGAACATCAGCGTAACGCTCAACGTGATCGTGCCTCCGCCGGCGATCGTGCTCTCTCCGGCGAGCATGAGCTTCCAGGCGCTGACCGGGCAGGCAAGCCCGCCGGCACAGACGCTGCAAATCCTCAACGGCGGCACCGGCTCGTTTAGCTGGACAGCCAGCAGCAACGCTTCCTGGCTCACGATTTCCGGCGCGTCCGGAGCCACACCTGCAACCATCAATGTGAGCGCGAACTCTGCGGGTCTGGCTGCGGGAGTCTATACGGGCAGCATTACGGTCTCGGCAACGGGCATCGCCAACTCGCCGCAGACGCTCCCGGTGACGTTGTCCGTGCTTACGCAGGACATGGCAGACACATTCACTGACCTGGCCCAGGGCTGGATCTCCACGCCCTTGGGCAATGCCGGGGGCTGGAGCGTCAGCAACGGCGTGTATTCCTACAGCGGGACCGGGCTGAGCCTGTCTTGCGCGGGCAACACCGCGTGGACAGATTATGACTTTGACACCAACATCAAACTCTCTACCCTGAACAACTGGCCGGGCGGCGTGCGCGGACGCGTGAATCCCAGCACAGGCGCCGGATATGCGGTGTGGCTCTACCCAGGCTCGGGTCTGGCAATCCTCTACCGTGTGTCGCAGTGGAACATCAATGACCCAGCGCTTACCGCACTGGCGGTGGCCAATCTGAGTTACAACACCACGGCGTTCCACGATCTGAAGATGAGTTTCCGCGGCAGCCAGATCTCGGTGTTCTGGGACGGCACGCCGCTGATGAGCGCCACGGACGCTACTTACGCATCCGGCTTCGTGTGCATGGATGCCGATAATCAACCGATTTCGTACTCGAATGTCCGCGTGGCTTCTTCACAGAACGCGGTCACGATCGATACGCCCTCCCCATCTTCGCTCGTGTTCGCCGCCCTGCCGGGCACGCAACCAGCCGCGCAGACGCTCAACATCACGGCCGGTGGTGCGTCCACAACCTGGTCCGTCACCACCAACCAGCCCTGGCTGCAGGCAACCGCCTCTACCAACAAGACTCCTGGCACCATTACAGTGTCAGCGAGCACAACCGGACTGGCAGCGGGCACCTACACCGGAAGCGTTACCATCCACGCGCCGGGCGCGACAAACTCTCCGCTGGTGATCCCAGTGACGCTCGGCGTGAAGACGGCGATCCTCTCGACCGGGCCTTCACCGCTAAACTTCTTCGGGGCCACGGGCTTCACCACGCCCAGCCAGAACATCAACGTGACCAATGCCGGCAGCGGCGCCCTGAATTGGACTGCGAGCGCGGATGCTTCGTGGATCACCTTGAGCGCAACTTCCGGCACGGCTCCCGCT
>DASVFK010000277.1:0-2763 GCA_036380095.1 Candidatus Angelobacter sp.
TGCTCAATGTTGCGGATCTCTTTGGACTTCTTCTTCCAGGGAACAGCCAGCAGCCAGTCAAGATAATTGCGCGAGACGGTGGACTCGGCCGACATGGGCGGCATGGCTTCCAGCTTTTTGAGTTCCTGGACGGCCTTCTCCTGCACGTCCTTGGGCATGCCGGCGGTGTCGATCTTCTTCTTGAGCTCGTCAAACTCGCTCTTTTCGCCGCGGCCCAGTTCTTTCTGGATGGCCTTGATCTTTTCGTTGAGGTAATACTCTTTCTGCGCGCGCTCCATCTGCCGCTTGACGCGAGTCTGGATGGTGCGGTCCATGTTGAGCTTTTCGATCTCTATATCGAGCACGTCCGCGATGCGGTTGAGGCGCTCCACGGGATCGAAGATTTCCAGCAGCTCCTGCTTTTCTTCGATGGCGAGCTGCAGGTTCTGCGCGATGGTATCGCTCAGCTTGGCGGGATCGTTCATGCCGGTGATGATGACCGGCTCCAGGTTCAATGACTGGCAGAGCTTCACGTACTGATCAAAAAGCGTGTGCACGCGCTGCATGGCGGTATCCAGCACCGGCGTGCTTTCCGTGGAATACTTCACGGTGCGGACGGTGGCCTCAAAATAGCCTTCCGTGTTGGCGAGCTGGAGGACCTTGCCGCGCTCCACCCCTTCCACCAGGACCTTGATGTTGCCGTCCGGCAGCTTCAGGTTCTGGACGATGTTGGCGATGGTCCCGACCTGGTAAATCTCGTGGGGCTTGGGCTCATCCACGCTGGCATCGTGCTGGGTGGCAAGAAAGATCTTGCGATCGGAAGCCAGGGCCTCTTCCAGGGCGCGCACGCTGGATTCCCGGCCCACGATGAACGGGGTCATCATGTACGGGAAGATGACCACGTCGCGAATGGGCATCATGGGAAGCCGGCGGGTTTCGAATTTTTCCTTGTTTTGAGTCACTGATTCGCCTTTTGCCTGCCGCTCCGGCAAGCCTGCACATATCAAGAATACCATGTGACGCAAGAGGCGTTGGGGCGAATATGGGTCGACGCGTCCGGGAAACCCGCTGCAAAGAAGCTGTTTTATGGCGAAAACCGGGTGACTAAAGTTTATGGCTTAGGAAAGAGGCATTTCTGGGACCGCGGCCTGAACAGGCATGGGCCTATGGCGGAGCGCGGGTGCGAGAACAGGCGTAGAGACGCGGCACCGCCGCGTCTCCGAAGCGCGACAATGTCGGGTCTCTACAGAATGGACGCCGCAGTTTGCCAAAAACGCCCGGCCAAGGAGTATCCTTTTCAGCCATCGCCCTGCAGTTCCCGGTCACCACGAAAACCGTCTGAGGAAGTCAACGAACGGAGCCTGACAATGCCCAAAGCGATTCCTGCCGATACCTGGAATAACCTGTTCTATCCCCCGCGCGATTACAAGTATTTTGAAAATGCGGCGCAATTTGACTTTGAGGCGAATCCTCATGGGTTCTCCTGGAAGAATTCCTGGTGGCTCGCTGAGTCCGCTCTGCTCGCCTACGAAAAAGACTGGAACAAGACGACAACAGTCTTGACGCAGGCGGGGTTCAATGCGGACATCAGGCAAATTGGAAGCGAGAGCGCGATCAGCACCAAGGGGGTTTTCGCCTTCCGGTCCACGCCCAGCCCCTTTGCCGAAATGGCTTTTCGGGGCACGGACAAGGACGATCCGCGGAACGCCAAGAGCGACGCGAACACGCTGCCTCTTTCACGCAACGGGTACATTGTGCACACAGGATTCTGGGAAGCGCTGGACCAGGTGTGGAAGCAAGAAGTTGAGCCCCTGCTGGCCGCCTTCCTGCAATCTCATGCGGGCGCAGCAATTTACTTTACCGGACACAGCCTGGGCGCGGCGCTCGCCACCATTGCCGTTGCCCGCTGCTCAGTACCGAATTGCGCGCTGTACACGATCGGCTCGCCAAGAGTGGGCGACGACCGCTTCGCGAGACTGGTGCTGCAGAAAACACAAAGGGTCTTCCGTTTCGTGAACTGCCAGGACGTTGTCACGCAAGTCCCTCCCGAAGTCCCTCTGACCCATTACTTCCGGCATGTGGGCAAGGAGCTGTACTTCGATCGCAAGGGGGCCCTTCACGAACAGCCGTCAGAACTTTTCAAGAGCGCGGACGTGGTCCGGGGAATCGTGGCGCATGATGGCGAGGGAATACTCGAAGAGATCATGCATCCGCGGGAATTTCTGGAACGCTACAAGAACACCGTGCCGCTGGTTGATCCGCCGCCTTTCATCATCGGCAACCACACGCCGGCGCGCTATTCGGTCCGCATCTGGAATTACTACACAGGAGCGTGAAGGGTCCCTGCGGCGAAGGCACTCACCCCTGCGTAATCTTACTTGACTTAGCTAAGTTTAGCTAATATCATTGCCGCCATGTATACCATGCACAAAGCCAAGAGCATGCTTTCACATCTGGTAGAGGAAGCGGCTCAGGGGAAGGAAGTGATCATTGCCCGGGGCAAGCAGCCCGTGGCCAGGCTGGTGCCGATCAAGCCGGTGAAGAAGCGCAAGCCCGGGACGTTGAAGGGCAAACTGAAGGCCAAGCCAGGCGCATTTGCGCCGCTGAGCCCGCTGGAGCTGAAGAACTGGGGCATTGGCTGATGCTCCTTGATACGCATGCGCTGATCTGGTATCTCACCAGCGATCCGCAATTGCCGCAGGCGCTTAGAGATCAGATCACCAGAGAACCTCTGGTCTACGTTTCCGCGGCGGTAATCTGGGAAATTGCCATCAAAGGCTCAAT
>DASVFK010000278.1:0-23725 GCA_036380095.1 Candidatus Angelobacter sp.
CTTGAGCCGGATCACAAACCGCATGCGTTCGTCCATCACAGAACTCTCCTTCCATGGCATCCTCCTTTCCGCCCCCTTTCGGGCCGAAAAGTGTAACCCAAGTCTCCGGAACGTTCTGTTACCCATGTCTCGGAACGGACACATATTCTTTCCTCGCTCCCTGAGCGACTGTCTCGGCTTTTTTCCGACGGGACAGCGGAGCTGTCCCTAGGCGTAGGTCGTAGGTTCGAGTCCTACCGCCGCCACCAATACCAACATATTCTTTCCTCGCTCCCTGAGCGACTGTCTCGGCTTTTTTCCGACGGGACAGCGGAGCTGTCCCTAGGCGTAGGTCGTAGGTTCGAGTCCTACCGCCGCCACCAATTTTCGTTAGTAAACACGCGGGTGTCGCGCGGCAGGTCAGTTGGCCTGTCCTCTATTAGCCTTTACACGCTTCCTGGCGTTTAGGATTGTGAGTGTAATCGCTTATTACGCCAACTATGCGACGATTGGCCGAAGGGCGGCGAATGACCTCACCACATTCACTCGATACTCTTCATCCTTCTCGTCAAATCTCACATAGCCTGAGGGGATGTCGATATGAAGAAACATTTCGAAGTAAAGTCCAACCTTGTCTTCGGCGTCATGAAAAACTTTGAAATTCAAATGTTCGGTTTCGATCAGCATTGGGTCTCCATCTAGCGCGATGGTCGTCAGATCAAGCTGCTGAAGCGGTTCCGCATTAGTGGCCGGAATGATGTAGACCTCCGAAAAAAGATCAGCGAGGTGCCGAGTAATATCACCCATGCCCCGAACGATCACGCCGCTTCCGTAGAAAGCTGTTTTGTCGATGTCGTCGCCAACGATCCCGGGTTTCATTTGCCCTCGGACCGAAAGTTCGACGCCGACCGAGCGGCCCCGATGTTCTCCTTGCGTGATGATGACGGTTCTACCATCGGTGGTGGTGTTAGCAGAGACGATCGGAACTTGCACATCCATCGGAAACTTCCCGTCGCCTTGGATGAGAATGTCGGCCATGTGAGGGATTATGCCATCTGAGCCGACCTTGGCGTAACATCGCCATTACACTCACAATCCTGTTCATCCGGCAAAAACCAACAAGGCCAACCACGAACCTGCCGAGCGCTTTTTCGTCTGTGTCGAAGTGTTAAAGGCGTAACATCGCCATCAGACAATTGCCACGCATACCTATCTTCGACACTAATGTTTTCGACCATCTTGAACGAGGGCTGATCTCTCGGGCAGACTGGAAACGCCTGCTGAACCATCGGCCTCAGCACGGCTGGTCGTTGAGTGTCGTTACGGCCTTAGAGCTTTTAGCTGGTTTCGACGCGAATCCCCAAGGCTTCCTTGAATCGAAACAGCGAATTTCGCGGGCTTACAGTTTGTCCAGAGGCCGCATCCTTGAAGACCCGAGATTCCTGATCTGTAAGGAAATCCTACGCATTCCGTTTCCTGATCAACCGCACCCACCCTCGCTATTGCTTTCGAAACATATGGATGTAATTCGGCGTGCTGCCTCCTTAAGTCAGCTCAAGACGGGTGTTCCCTACACGTTATGGCGCGGAGCCCAACTCACCGCGACTGCCGTCTATGACGATGTCATGGCGGCTGCCAAGCAGGACTGGGTCAGGGCCGTGAAGCGAGTGGCTGATGAGACATACCGAGACTGGCGGGAGGAGGAGAAGCTAAACGGCAAGCGTCTGCCTCGTGAGAAGCGGAGAGAACTTAAACAGCAATCCTACTGGCAGAGACAGCGCGCTTCCTTCATCGACAGCTTGCTCAAATGGCTGGGCGCGAGCAGCAACACGGCCACAATCACGGATATGTCGCAAAGGCTCGACGCTGTGCTTGACTTCACGATCTTCGTTTCGCGCTCGTTCCTACTCAGCAACTACTCCGCCGAAGATCACGATTCCGACTTGTTCGACATGTTCCAACTCCAATACTTGGCCATGGACAGGTTCGTCATCGTGACGGCGGATCGGCCACTCTTGAACAGGACAAAGGAATCTTCACAAGCACATCGAATCATGTCCTTCGATCAATTCCTCCACACGCTCTGAACCCGACGCTATCTCATGGTTTTTTAATGAGCGTCCGACGAAAAACGACAAGGCCAGAGGAGCGCGAATGCCTCTGGCCTTTTTGTCCTCTAACTTATCCCCTAATTGTCCTCCTCGAACTGTCCTAACCTTGTCCAACCGCCACCACCAGTAAGAACCAGCAGAAACTTGACGAGAAACGATCAAAGATAAACAACGCAACCGCGCGCTTCCAGGGCTGCCAGCCAGTCAGGCGGCGTCAACGTCTCCACCCAGCGCAAGTCGAGCTTCTCCAGACGAGGCAAGGTGAAAACTGCGGCGGGCAGGTGAGTCAGGGGATTGCCCCGGAGATCGATATGCCGCAGTTCGTGTAGCGCGCCAATCGATTCCGGCAGCGATGCCAGCTTGTTGTTTCTCAGATGCAGTTCCCGCAAATGCAAGAGACGTCCAAGAGAATCGGGAAGCGATTTGAGTGAATTGTCAGATGCACGGAGCTCGATGAGGCCCGACATCCCGCACACACATTCGGGAAACTCTGCAAAGGCGTTCTCGCTTATGTTCAAGTAGCGCAACCTGGCCAGCCTCTCAAGAGACGCAGGCAAAGAACTCAATTGGTTATCGTGAAGATACAGGAAGTCCGTGAGACCCTCGAGATTACCCAGGGCGTCCGGGACCCGGGTCAATTGGTTATGGCCGAGATCGAGCATGCGAAGCTTCTTGAGGCCGCCAATCCGCTCGGAAACTTCATGCAATTCGTTGTCGGCCAGGACCAGGGTTTCCAGCTCGGGATGTTCCCAAACAGAATCCGGCACCTCGCCGAGTCTCTTTTTCCAGAAATTCAGTTGCGTGGGCGAGGAACTCTGCACACCACTCATGGTAGCGCAATCAAGCTCGAGCCATGCACCTGTATCTGTTATCTCTCTCGCGGCCAGAGCTCCTGGATTCCTCTTCCCTGCCGGGCCAACCTCCGCTCACTGCGGGCAATCGAAGCTTAAGAGATTTTCGCTTTGCCTCTTACCAGCGCGCGCCACAGCCAGGACTGGGGACGCGTGTTTGTATTTTGAGGCGAGCTGAAACGACGCTTGAAGACGACGAAGGGAGACACGAATGACGCAGCATCTTACGAAACTTGCACTCTTGGTGACGTTGGCAGCGGGCGTGGCGCTGGCCCAGGCTTACCCGCAGCAACAGCCACCGAGCAGCACACAGCCGACGGCCCCGCAGACGCAGCAGAATCCGCCGGCGCCGGACCAGACCCAGCCTTCCACCGCGCCCAGCGAAAAGACCCAGGAGCCCTCCAAGGTACCGCAGAGCGACCAGGCGACCGCCGCCAGCTCCACGGACGTGGAGAGCAACATCCAGCAGGCCATCAAGAACGATCCCAGCCTGGCCGGATCCAATATCCAAGTGAAGGTGACGAACAAGGAAGTTGATCTTTCCGGCACCGTCAACAGCGACCAGGACAAGCAGAACGCGGAGCAGATTGCCAAGACCAATGCCGGCCCGCGCAAGGTGAAGAACCACCTGAAAGTGTCGACGAAGAGTCCATCCAAGTAAAGGCACGTTCCGTTTGAGCGCTCCGGCGCCGGCCGGGGCCTTGAAAACATAAAACGCGAAGAAACACGGGCGGCCCGCAAGGGCCGCCTTCTTCTATTGGTCGCGATGGACAGTCTGGGGAGAGAATGCGGGCAGGCAGATGGCGATGTATTCCGTGGCTTCATCGGGAGTGGAATAGCGGACCCACTCGCCGGGATGTGCGATCACCGCCTGTCCGGCGCCGACTTCGAGCGCGCCTTGTTTGTGCTCCACGCGCATGCGCCCGCGCAGCACGATGGTGTATTCGGTGAATTCCGGCGTCTGGCCGGGCTCCTGCCATCCCGCGGGGCTGCGCATGTGAGCCACGCTGATGCGCGTTTCCTGGTTGTTCAGCGCGCCCACGTATTCGTCAATCAGCTTGGGCATGTTTCCCGCGGCCGGGACGCGAGTGGGACCGGCGATCAGTGTGGGCAAGGTCAAGGCTCCTTTGCTCAAGCGCAGTATTATTTATTTCGTTTGTCTCTCGCCAAAATGTACCATAGCGGGTTTCCTCGATGGAGGCCGCTTGAAAACTCTCCGTTCTTTCTTTTTATGTGCATGGTTTGTGTTCGCTCTGCCGGCATTTGCGCAGAGCGGAACCACAGAGCGTCTGTTGGTTGACGCCACGGACGCGCCGCGCAACATCTTCCATTCCACGCTTACGGTTCCGGTTGCTCCCGGCGCGCTGACGCTGGTGTATCCCAAATGGATTCCGGGAAACCACCGTCCCACGGGCCCGATCCAGAACTTGACCGGCCTGCACATCAAAGCCGGCGATCAGGAGCTGGCCTGGCAGCGCGACCTGGTGGACATGTGGGCTTTCAAGGTCCAGGTTCCGGCCGGCGCGCGCGAACTCACCGTGACGTATGACACCATCACCTACAACGGCAAGAGCTCGGCCGCCTCCAGCAAAGTGCTGGACCTGCTGTGGAACCAGGTGGTGCTCTATCCGCAAGGCATGGCCACGGACGCGGTGCAGGTGAGCGCCTCCGTGCGGCTGCCGCAAGGATGGAAGTTCGGCACGGCGCTCACGCCGGCAAAGCAGTCCGGCGGCACGGTGGAGTTTGAGACGGTTTCACTCACGCGGCTGGTGGATTCGCCGCTCATCGCCGGCGCGCTCTATCGCCAGGTGCAGCTTTCTGCTCCGGGCGAAACGCCGGTCCATGTGATCGACATGGTGGGAGAGAGCGAGGAATCGCTGCAAATCACCGACAAAGACCTGGCCAGCTTCCGGCAACTGGTGCAGGAAGCGGGCAAACTGTTCGGCGCACGCCATTACCGCAGATACACCTTCCTGCTCACGCTGGGCGACCAAACCGCGCACCACGGCCTGGAGCACCATGAATCGAGCGACAACGGCGCGGCGGAAGAGATGTTCAGCGATCCCGCGGCACACAACCTTGAAGCCGACCTGCTGCCGCATGAGTTCGTCCACTCCTGGAACGGAAAGTATCGCAGACCTGAGGGGCTGGTCACGGCCAACTATCAGGAGCCGATGAAAGGCGACCTTCTCTGGGTGTATGAAGGCATGACGGACTATTGGGGCAACATCCTGGCGGCGCGCACCGGGCTACGGTCGCCGGAGCAGTTTCGGGAGAACCTGGCGTACACGGCAGCCATGCTCGATCATCGCGCGGGACGCACCTGGCGGCCGCTGCAGGACACGGCCACGTCCGTGCAGATCCTTTTCGCCGCGGCGGCGCAGTGGCAGAACTGGCGGCGCAGCGCGGACTACTATCCTGAAGGATACCTGATCTGGCTGGACGTAGACACGCTCATCCGCCGCCAGACGAATGGGCAGAAATCGCTCAATGACTTTTGCCGCATCTTTTTTGGCGGAGAGAGCGGCCCGCCGCTGGTGGTGGCTTACAAGTTTGAGGACGTGGTTGCCACGCTGAATCAGGTTGCGCCTTATGACTGGGCGAAATTCCTGCGCGAGCGCCTGGACTCGAAGTCCGCGCGCGCACCGCTGGGCGGGATTGAGAACGGCGGATGGAAGCTGATCTATAACGACCAGAAGAACTCCACGATGGACGCGGCAGAAAAATCCGGCGCCGCGCTGGACCTGAGTTTCTCCCTGGGCATGATCGTGACCAAAGAAGGCGAGGTGCGCGACGTGATTCCCGGCTCACCGGCTTACGCCGCAGGGCTGGGAGCAGGAATGAAGGTCATCGGGGTGAATGGGCGGAAGTGGTCCAAGGACGTGATGCGCGCGGCGCTGCGCACAGGCACGCGCAACCAGCAGGCGCTGGCCATCCTGGCGGAAAACGGCGAGTACTTGAACACCTACCAGGTGGACTACCACGGAGGAGAGAAATATCCGCACCTGATAAGGAATGACGTGCAACTGGACGTGCTGAGTGAGATCGCACGACCGCTAGCGCCGGCGGAACCGGCAAAGCCACATTGAAGACGCCCTCGATGCCGCTGAAGAAACGGGCTCAGCGACGGCGCTTGGCTTTGAGTTCTTCCATTCGCGCAATGAGAGACTGAACTTCAGTTGCATTGCGGCCATTGGGGTTGTTGGCGAGGTAGACGCTGAAGGCGGCAATGGACTTGTCGAAGTCTCCGGTCCTGGCATAGAGCTTTCCGCGATAGAGCTGCACGATATCTTTGTCGGAGCGGGGCGATTTGGCCGCAAGATCCAGCTCTTTTTCGGCTTCAACAAACTTGTCCGTCTCAACCAGGGCAATCCCCAGGTGCTGGTGGGCGGCGACGAGATCCGGATCCAGCCGCAAGGCTTCCCGGAGCGGCCAAACTGCGTCTTCATACTTACCCAGATGGTTCCGGGTGATGCCCAGATTCACCAACGCATGCACCGCTTTGGGGTCGGCTTGCAGTGCCTGACGCAGGGCTTCTTCGGCTTCTGAATACCTTCTCTTGCGCATCAGCAACAGGCCAAGCTCATTGAAGGGCGCCAGATATTTCGGGTCTGCAGCTCCGGCCTCGCGGAGAAGCCGCTCACCGGCCTCGCCATGGTTCTTTTTTAGCTCCTTCTTTGCTTTGTCGTAGAGGGCAACCGCCTTAGGATCGGGCTTATAGCCGGAAGAGGCGGAGACTGTAGGTTTTACGGCAATACTCTTTGCGGGAAGAGGACTTAAGGTAAGACGAACAACCTGCTCGTAAGCGGGCATGAAGCTATATCGGGAAGGGCCGTAGCTCTTTTCGTCACTGTCGACTGAAATGGTATAGCTGATCCGATTGCTGAGGCGCTCCAGGATGAATCGACCACTGGAATCGGTATATCGGATTTCGTTGACGCGTCCGTCGTCGCTGGTGAAGTAGAAGCGGATGGTGGCGCTTGGGATGTTGCCATCAGGAAGGATGATCTGCCCGCGCACGTCCACCTGGGCAACCGCCGGCAGAATTGCGCCCGCGAAAAATGCCAGTGCGCCCAGGGTGTTGACGATGAATTTCAGGATACGCGTCCTGTACATGTAACACTCCGTTGGACGTGGCTTGGGTGTTCAACACCAGCAGCCATGCGCAAACCGCTACCAACCGATCTTAATAAGCGACCTGCCCGTTCACAACCATTTTGTCCACTTTGAATTCCACGAATACACGGGCTGCGCTCACACTTCCCACGGCCGGAGAGGCAAATTCCACGCCCAGGGTTTTGTCGTGGGGTCCGAGCAGGGGCTCGCCCTCCACCAGGCGCGGAAAAATCAACTCGAACTCCTGTGCGCCGCCCCGGGGCGAAAGCAGGCGGGTTGGCGTGATCTTCTGTCCTTTGGGCCCGTGCAGCAATGCCTCTTGGGGGACAGCACCCTCGGGGTAGTGCGTTTGCCAGAAGGCCGCCAAGTCACGGTTGTATTCCTGAACATTGGACCCGTAAATCACGTGGACCACAATGACGTCATCGTATTTCCGGTCCAGAAAATCTTCTGTTTGCTTGAGCATGCTTTCCTGCTGCTTTGCGTCCAAGCGATCGAACTTGTTGGCAATCAATGCCTGGCGGACCACGGCCTGACGAATCGGCAGCGCGGAACGCAACTGCACCACGTAAAAGACCCCGGTCTCGGCTTCAGAACCCACGCCCTGCGTTCCACTGGTGCGGGTGGCTACGTTCGCCATCTTGATATCTGATCGACTCCACCGGCTCGCCCACGGGGATTCTTCCAGGATCCGTTTGCAATCCTCGTTCGACCATTGTTTCCAATCTTTCTTGGCCCATGGCCCCTGGGCATAGCCTGCAACCGCCAGCACCGCAACAACAAGAAACCAGAGTCGTCTCATATGTGTTCCATCCCAGGAGGAGGCTTTTCGAAACGCAAGTTACTCCCAGGCCGGGAAGTTGTCAACCGAATGAAGCGACGCGCGAAAGACGCCGGGGGTGGCTTTCGCCACCCCCAGGTTTCTCGAAATGATAGTCCGGTTAGAAGTTGACCCGCACTACCAGCTGTAGGATGCGCCCACCGTTGTCATCGGTCGTGTTGGCATCACGGAATGCATTCGTGATCCTGGCAAAACCGCCTGACGAAACGTTGACGGTAGGAACCGAAGTTGTCTCATCGCCGGGGAAGAAGAAGTTGACGTTGTTGAAGGCATTCAACGCTTCCGCCCGCATTTCGAAGTTGACTCGTTCGGTAATGTTCGTCTTCTTGGCCAGGCTTATATCCGCGCGATAGAAGCCCGGGCCGGTGAGGAACACTCTCTGGCACAACTGACCAGGCGTGTTGCACGGCTGAATGAAGTTGGTGTTGACCGAACCGTTGATTCCACCGGAGAGGAGGCTATCCGGGAAATAAACGACCTGGTTGCCCACGACGCGGACGCCCAGCATGTCCTGGAGTTGTTTGGGAGTGATCCCCTTCAAGATAACTCCGGGATCATTCTGGTTGACGGTGCCGCCCTTTCCACTGGTGAGCTGGAAGACACGGCCCGACTGCAGGCGATGGATGGAGCCGACCTGCCAGCCCCCGATGACGCGGTCGAGGATACCGTTGCCGGTAGACCACTTGCGGCCTGGACCGAAGGGCAGTTCATAGATACCATCCGCCTTGAACACATGAGCAAGGTTCCAGGGCGAGATGCCTTTGTCGTGCCCCTGATCGCGCAGCGAGGTGAAGCTGACAAAGCTGACTGAGCTGTCAGCGTAGTAGTTGGTGAGGGACTTGGACCAGGTGTAATTCCCGCTGAGTTGGAGCCCTTTTGCCATCCTCCGGCGCACCTCTACCTGCAAAGAGTTGTAAGTAGACTGTGAGCCGTTATAGGTACGGAAGGCGCCACTGGTGGCATGGGGGTTAGCCAGGAAGAGGTTCACGGGAAACGCACCGCTTACAGGCCCGTTAGTACAGGGGGTGCCGGGAAGAGCGCTTCTGCCCGCCCAGTTGCAAACGTAGAGACTGTTCAATGCCAGGGTGTTGGCAAATGCGCCGGGCACACCGTCATTCAGGTTCTGGATGAATGTCCCGTTGGAAAAGCCCTGACCCGCGGTCAGGCCGGCGAACGCGGCGCTCATGATAGGCAGCGCATTGCCGCTGCACGGCGCCACAGGAGCAAAGGTACTTCCGCATCCACCCGCCAGGTTGGCTGTGAGATTGGCCTTAGCCAGGTTGAACTCGTTCAGGAAGCCGTTCTCAAAGATGTTGACTTCGTTGAGGTTGTCTTGACGCCAGAGGCCGGTGGCGTGGTTGGCGACATAACGGACCTCCAGGACCGTATCGCGTCCGAATTCCCGTTGAATGCCGGCCGTCCAGGACTGGACCCTGGGCGTGCGCAGGTTCGGGTCAAAGGCATTCACGCTCTGGCCGGCAAAAGCCGTGAGAGGGAAGGCGCCCGTTGCCGGGAAACTACCAGGCTTGGTGATGAGGCTCTGCATTTGCCCACCGAGCACATTGCTGAGAGTGCAGCCAAAGCCAAAGGTGCCAGAGGCCGAGGCGCAAGTGGTGCTCGTGCTGACCGGGTTCGCGCTGATCTGCCCATCAATCCCGGGGTTCGAGAAAGCGATGCTGTTGAAGTTGTTGAAGCCTTCACGCGTGTAGGAAATCGAGTAGCCCGCACGCAGCACCGTCTTGCCGCCGCCAGGGAAGATTTTGTCAAGACCGAGCATCTTGATTTCAGGCTGCCACGCCAGTCCCAGGCTTGGGGCAAAGTTGGACATGTCAGTGTTGTACCAACTGCGGCCATTGTTCAACTGGAACTGCGGGATTGAGCCCGTCATGGTTCCCGGCTTGAACAAGTTATTGAGTCCGGATACGCCGAACACATCAGCATAGCCGTTTACGAGTGAGAAGGAGTCGTTCAAGGTGTCATAGGGAGAGCCCTGGTAGTCCCAGCGCAGACCATAAGTGACCGTGAGGTTCGGCCTGAAGCGCCAGGAATCGGACCCATAGAACCCGAACTGATGCTGTTTGCCGGCGGTCAGGTTGGCGCCTCCGGCAACGAATTGCTGCGAAGCAGGGTCAACCGAGATGGTGCCTGCGTAGCTGGACATGCGTCCCGTGATTACGGCGTAGAGCTGCTCAACTGCCGTCAGCGAGCTTGTACTGATTCCCGGGAACTGGGCGGTTGCAAAGATAGTGCCAGCCAACAAAGGGTCACCGGACACAATACCAAGGTTGGCGGTCTGAACCTTGCGGCCACCATTCAGGAACTGGTGAAAACGGATTTCAGAAAAGTCTCCGCCAAAGCTCATGTTGTGCTTTCCTTTGGACCAGCTATAGTTGTCCAAAAGAGTTCCCACGGGTGTATTCCGGCCTTGGGTATTGTAGGCCAGGAAAGGCTGGATATTGGCCGCCGCGGCCCCAGCCGGGAAAAGGCCGGCATTCAGTACCGGGCGAACATTGACAGTGCCCAAGTTGGTGGCTGCCGACGGATAGTAATTCGAGGCTTCATCGGGGAAGAAAGCCACCAGGGCCGTCTGCACGCCGAAGCGCACCTCATTGCTCATGGTGGCGCCGATGTTCCTGCGCCAGGCGGCTGTCCACTGGTTGCGATTGGAAATCTGGCTGCCGAACTGCTTGCTGAGCGGTCCGGAAGGCAGGAAGGGATTGGCATTGTTCAGGAAGTCCGGCGAGGAGTTGAAATGCGAGTAGTGGTAAATGGCGCTGATCTGGTCGTTCTTGGTGACGTTCCAATCCAGGCGCACGTCCGGGAACCTGCGAGTGCCATCTCCCGGTTGATTGAAGGTCGCATTGTCAAGCCAAGGATTGGCAATGACATTGGTGGAAACGCCGGCCATGGTACGTGCCGCCTCTATGTTGGCGATCATCTGGGCCGTTGCCGGGTCTGGCGTAAAGCCTATGGCTTTGGCTGCGGCAAATGCCGCCAGGTTGACCGTACACGCTGGTAGGCCGCCATTGCGCGGGCTGGAGGCCACGCATGTCGTGTAAGCAGCTTGCGCCGCCGACGGGGTCTGCGCAGCAGTTGTAGCGTAAGTGAACAACCCGTTGGCCGCATCCTGGCTCAGGATTGTTCTGGTGAACGAGCGGGACTGCGGGCTGCGGTAATTGTCAATATCGGCGAAGAAGAACAGTTTGTCTTTCAATATGGGTCCGCCGACCTTGCCGCCAAACTGGTTTAGCCGCTGTACCTGGCGAGGACTTCCCGCGATATTGTTGAAATAGTAGTTGGAATTGAGGTAGTCGTTGCGGAAGTACTCCCACACGCCGCCGTGAAAGTCATTCCCGCCACGCTTGGTTTCCATCTTGATCTGCACCGCGCCCTGGGAAGCATCCTGGGCAGAGTTGGCGGCGGTGGAAATACTGAACTCTTCAACAGCGTCAATGCTGGGCCGGGTGATGGTAAAGAACCCGTCATTCGACTTGAGAAGGTTGTCCTGGGCATTGATTCCATCATAGGTGATGTTGATGGAGCCCTTGGGCAGACCGTCAAAAGAGGTCTGGCGTGCGCGTCCCGTTGTGGCTGCGCCCGGCATCAGGGTGGCCAAGTCAAGAGTGCTGCGCGAACTGAAGGGCAGTTCAGTGATGGAACGCCCCGTGATCGACGTTGCAACTGTGGCATTCTCGGTCTGGACAACCTCCATACCGGCTGTTACTTCGACACTCTCGGTCGCTACACCGACCTCAAGCTTGGCGGTCAGCGTGTAGGTATCGCTGACGATAATCTTGATTTCCTTGTAAATGGCCTTGCGGAACCCGGTCATCGTGATGGTTGCGGTGTAGGTACCGGGATTCAGGTTCCCGATAGTGAACTCCCCGGCGGGACCGGACTGAGTGGTGAATTCAGCGCCGGTCGCATTGTCGGTCAAGACGATTCGCGCGCCCACAACCCGCGCGCCCGATTTATCTACCGTTGTACCCCTGAGTGTTCCGGTCGGCGCCTGGCCAACGAGAGGTCCGGCGACCAACAAGAACATGAGGGAGCTTAAGAACGTGGCTAGTGCATACCGCAGCCTTGTATTCATTCTCTTCTCTCCAAATTGGTC
The DNA here is from genome assembly GCA_036380095.1 of Candidatus Angelobacter sp. Lineage (GTDB taxonomy): Bacteria > Acidobacteriota > Terriglobia > Terriglobales > Acidobacteriaceae > Angelobacter. The sequence continues at coordinate 12,013 of DASVFK010000278.1, forward strand.
AAAAGAATGGGAAGGCGGGAGGGGGGTGTCCCTTTTTGACTCGGCCTAACTAGTTACAAAAAGATCCCTATACAGCGGAGAGCCCAGATCCCGCACTTGGGAATGTCAAGCTTGCAACCAGAGTTCCACCACTTAGGTTATTAGTTTTCAACTTTATCGAAAAAGGTGGGCTAAGCATTCATACTTAATTTGGAATGAAGGCAACTTTGAAAATACAGTATTTGGAAATGATCATGGGCTAAGACGTTAAGAGTTTTGAAGATTCGAGTCGCTCTTTCCGATTTAAAGCAGATTTCCTGATCTGGAGATTAATCCAGCCTTTTCGATGCTTCGCGCATAAGAAAACCCGCCGGTTTTTGAGGCCGGCGGGCCAGATCAACAAGATCGATCCTAGGTTAGAAGGTCAGGCGTCCGCTGATGGCAACTACACGGCCACCGGCGGCGGTCTGAGACGGGTTGTTGAAGCCGAGACCGAACAGGCTCGCGGCCGTACCCAAGCCGGCATCTTCCATGTTGGGATCGATGCTGCCGTAGTTGAAGTGGTTCAGAGCATTGAGTGCGCTCAGGCGCATTTCAAAGTTGGAACGCTCACCCAGCTTGATCATCTTGAAGATGGCTGCGTCCAAACGGTTGGATGGAGCATCGACCTCCGTATTACGCGGAACGGATCCGAACGGCGTACCGAAGACCGACTGAGCGGTGTGCATGTTGATGATGTAACGAGCGTCGTTGGTTGTGATGGGTACAAGATTCAGTACCGTGGTAGCTCCACCACGCAGGAAACCACGCGGATCGGTTCCCTGAGGAGCGTTCAAGGCGTTAAAGCTCAGCAGCTGAGCATTCCCGCCGATGGAAGCGCAGGGCACTGAGGCAGCGCCGAGTAATGAAACCAGGTCGCCGCAGAAGATGCCAACCGAGCCGGGATCAGCAGCCCTGTTGCCGAAGAACGGCCGTGCAGGGTCGCCGACGAAGGCAGTGGCAAAGTTGGTATCAAAGTAGTTTCCTGTTGCGGCAACTTTAGAGTTGACGTTGGTGAACACGCCGCCCTGGCGCGGAGTGAACGGTTGCCCGGAGGCCCAGATGTAAGCGCCGGAGAAGTTCCAGCCACCAAGAATGTGGCCGATCAGCCCGTGCTGCTCTCTAAAGAAGGGCAGGCTCTCGGTGAAAGCCACTGTAGCGATGGTGGGGATGTTCAGGCCGGAGATGGAGCGTTCTGCATCTCCCGTCTGGAACGGGTTCTGCGAGGCGAACAAGGTGTTGCCCGCAGTGCCGGTGGCGAAGATTTCGCTGACGTTATCCAGGTTCTTGCTGAAGGTATAGCCCGCCCGGATGGTGAGCTGCTTGAACAGGTTGTTGGCGCGGAACTCGGTCTGCACTCCCTGATAATCAGAGAACGAACCGTTGGTGCGGGCGCGTACAACACCCAAACCGCAGCTGACGCGTCCCACATCGGAACCGGCGCCGGGACCGACCTGCGTGGTTGCGGCGCAAGGCGTGATGCCGGATGCGTTGGGAACCAGGTTGGGGAAGTCCTGCAGCAACCCGTGGCTAGCAGCCGTGCCGGCAAAGGGATTGCCGTCAACCGTCTGGTAGAGGTTCCTGCCCATGTTGCCGACGTAACGGACTTCAAGAGCAGCGTTCCTGGAAACTTCACGCTCGAAGCCGAAGCTCCAGGTGTAGACCTTGTCAGGGCCAAGAGCCTGAGTTGGTGTGCCTAGAACGGTTTCGCTCTGGGTGCGCGGATCGAAGGTGTTGCTGGCGATGAATGCACCCAAGGCCGAACGAACCGCAGGGCCAACCGGGGCAGCCGGCAAGGCTATCGACGCGGGCAGAGACGGAGTGCTGGTACGGCTCAGCGTCTGGAGGAATCCAAACGGCGCCGAGGTTGAGGTGTTCAGGAAAATGTTATAGAACGGCGGGTCATAGAGCATTCTGAATCCGCCGCGGATGGTCGTCTTCCCATGACCGGTGAACATGCCGCCCCACTGCGGGACGTAAGCAAAGCCGACGGCCGGACCGAAGCTGTTCTTGGGCGCATCGTTTTGCGGAACGATCCTGGCAGATACCGGCAAAGTTTGCAGCCACAGAGCCGTCGCCGGGTTGGATTCCCGCTTGGTGGTGATGTCGGTGAACAGCTGCGCGGGATTGCCGTAGTAGGTCCAGGTCAATCCCAGGTTCAGAGTCAGGTTCTGCTTGATCTTCCAGTCATCGCCGCCATACAGGAAGGTGTCATACTCGCGGAAATCCAGCACCGGGTTGCCGGCAGCGATGGTAACGCTGTTCAAGCCGGGTCTCCTCAGCGAGGGTGTGGGATTCAAGTCAATGACGCCATTGATGTAGCCGGCCAGGTTGTCATAGGCGAACTGGCCGTTCACGTTGGGCAGGAAGGTGTTGGGCGAGCGCTGATAGCTCCAGTTGATACCGCCCTTGAGAGAGTGCTTGCCTCTGACCAAGTTCCAGTTGTCCTGTGCCTGCCAGGTGTTGACCATGCGCGACTGAGGCAGGTTGGTTGCCGGGCCATAGCCGATGGAACCGCTAATAGAAACGTTAGCGAGAGCGTTCAAAACCTGGGTAGCAGGAGGCTCGAATGGATTTCCGAGGCTGTTGCCACCGAAGCTCACACCCAAACGGCCAAAGCCCACGCGGGCTTCATTGACCATGTGAGAGGAGAAGTTATGGGTGTCGCCCAGCAGGATCATCTGGCTCAACGCGGGAATATTGATGAAGTAGCCGGCGCCGCTGTTGTCAGCGCTGTTGAACGTTGTCTGCTTGTTATAAAGATAACGGGCCATCACGTTATCTGAGCCGATCTGGCCATCCACGCGGATGGGGAAGTTGTACGCACGTACGGGCGTGGAGAGAGTGCGCTGCACGCCAGCGACTTGAACGCCGTTACATGCCGTACCGGTCTGAGCAGCTGTGAAGTTGATAAGGCTGATGGCGGTAGGAGCTGGGTTCCCGGCGGCCTGGCCGTAGGGCCCGAATTTGGCAAGAGCAGCCACTTGCTGCGCCTGGATGCCCGTGGGGAAACAACCTCCCAAGGTGGCCAAGCCAGCTGGAGTTGGCGTGGTGGTGTTCACGATGAAGGTGCTGCTTCCGGAGAATATGTCGGTGTCAAAGCCGCCGAAAACGAACCACTTGTTCTTGACGATCGGTCCGCCGAGGGTGCCGCCGCTGAACTCTTCGTTGCTGCGCGGAGGACCTGTGAGCGGGTTGCATTGAGGGTTCGTCGCGGTGCACGTGGCGGTCCCAGGCAAGCCAGAGCCGGTGCCGACCTTATTCGCGTGCTTTTGCGTGTTGCTCATGGCGTTCAGGAAGTTGCTGAACTCGGTGCCAAACACCGATCCGTGCCAGGCATTGCCGCCGGACTTGGTGATGATATTGACCACGGAGCCGGCATTGCGGCCGTATTCCGGACCAAAGTTGTTGGTGATGATCACGTACTGCTGCACGAAATTGGTGTCGCTCACGAAGAGACCGGGGCCGCCGACGCTATTGTCGTTGTTGTTCTGGCCGTCGATTTCCTGATCGTTATTGCGGCCGCGCAGGCCGTTGCTGGAGAAGCCGCCGCCGTTGGTGTTGGAAAAATTGTCGCTGCGGGTGGCAGCCACGCCGGGCACGAACAAAGCAAGTCGGTCCATACCTTCGTTTTCCTGGATGCCGGCGAAGGTATTCAACGCGGTCCCGGAGAAGGTGCTGGAAATCTGCGACTGGGTGGTTTCAACCAGGGGAGCTTCCGCGCTGACTTCCACAGTGGTGGATTGCTCACCCAGCGTCATCTTGACGGTCCCCAGGCCACGATCCAGGCCGGCGTTGATGTCCACGCCGTTCTGCACGACGGTCTTGAAGCCCTTGGCTGAGATTTCCACGGTGTATTTGCCGACTGGCAGCAGGTTGAGGCGGAAATTGCCCGAACTGTCCGTCGTTGTTGGAAAAACAACTCCGGTCTCCATATTCTTGGCTTTTACCTGAGCACCGGTGACCACCGCGCCCTGGGGATCCGTGACCAGGCCCGAGCAGGAGCCTTTGAGCACTTGACCGAAGGACGGGATGCAAAACACCAATGCCAAGGAAGCTGCGACAAGAACTGCGAGGTAGCGCAGTTTTGTATTCATCCTCTTCTCTCCATTTGGTAGCTAAAGTTGACGGCGGGGGGACCTGACCCTGGTGCGGTCAGTGTGAATGGAAGCATCCCATTCTGAACGGAAAAGCTCATACTCCCCACGTCGTGCTTGACGGTTCATCAGGCAAGCTGAGTTCCAGAGTTAAATCCCTATTTTGTCAATCGCTTACAGGCAAAGGATTAGGACTTTATACTTAATTTGGAAGTTTGCCCAAAGGGGTCCTACAGTATTTGGAAGGAGGCCCAATTTAGGGCTTCATGACCCCTGGTTAAGGACTTCATTTTCGAGCACTTAACCCCTCGGCGCCAGAAATAAGGCGTTAGATGGATTGCCTCCGAATTTTCAATGGTTATCCTGCAAAGTGCATGGGCTTACTTCGTCCCCTGGGGATCGCCGGTTTAGTTCTGGCTTCAGCCATCGCCACTTCCGCCAAAGGGGACGACCCGTCCGCTGATCGCGGTGACGTCCGGGCGCCAGCGCCCGTGCGGCAGACGGAAGCAACGTACAAAGTCCAGGCCGGCATTGATGGTGAGATTTATCCGGTTTTTGCCAACTACGCCTCCCTGCAGGGACTGAGCCAGCGAACCTTTGGGGTGGTGGCAATCACGATCAACAACCCGACGCAGGCCGCATTGCGGCAGCGCGTGAGCGTAAACATTCCAGGCTGGAGCGACCAGGAAATCCAAATGGCGGAAGTTGCGCCGGGCGCAGCGCAAACACTGCTGTTCGCGCCTTCCTTTCTGCCGCGCTTTTATCAGAACCGCGAGATCATCGCCGCCACGGCACGTGTAACTGTGAGTGAAGTAGCGGGCCATCCTGCTTTTGAAACCACGCTCCCGGTCCGCTTGCGCTCGGCAGAAGACCTCTATTGGGGAACCAACTTCAAGTACGCTGCTTTCATCGCCTCCTGGGTAACGCCGCATGACGGATTGGTGGAAAAGATACTGGCGGAAGCCAAGCAGTACACGCCGGACAACCGACTGCCTGGCTACGAGAGCTGGAAGACCCTGGCCCAGCAGGAACAGGAAACCTACATCCAGGCCAAAGCGATCTTCACTGCGGTGAAACGCGCGGGCCTTTCCTACGTGAAAAGCTCGCTTACGCTGGGCAGCCATCAGAGCGTGAGCGAACGGGTGAGAATGCCGCACGCCAGCCTGGCGCAGAACAGCGCCAACTGTATTGACGCGGCGGTGATGTATGCCTCGCTGTTTGAGAACCTGGCGATGGAGCCGATGATCATTGTGGTTCCCGGCCACGCTTATGTTGCGGTGAAGGTTGCCGAGGGATCCGACAAGCTGCTGTACATTGATGTGGCCTTGACCGGCCGGACCACCTTTGAGCTGGCAGTGTCTTCCGCGCGAATGGGGATGGATAAGAACAATGTTTCGTCCGTGACCCAGGTCAACATCATGGATGCGCGCTCGGTGGGCATTTATCCCATGCCGTAGCAAGCCGCAGCAACCTACGCTACGTACAACTCATCCATTTTCCCGGATCGATCACCAGCGTGCTCCCGCCGACAGGGAGGCACTTGACAACCAGCCAGACCGGCTTACAATACCGGGAATTCGTGAACCTCTCCGGTTTCGAATATGAATCCGAGCCAGAATTTACCTATCGCGAAGCGACCCACCGACAAGACCATGATGGAGAAAATGTGCAGGCATCCCCGTGTCCGCGTTGTGGCCCGCGACGACGACGCGGAATTCGTTGAATGCCAGGAATGCGGCGATGTCTTCGAGGCCAGCGAGTTTAAAGACATGGCCATCGAGGAAAACATCAAGCCGGAAGAGCTCTGATCCCGCGATCCGCCCTCCCCGGCGGAGGTGTGACTTTGGTACCGAGCCACAGCCGTTTCCTGCTTGGAAAGCTGATAAGAGACTGTTAATGTCTACAGACTGCTCAGGTACAGCCATGTCTAAGACTGCTTTGGTGGTGGATGATTCCATGCTCATCCGCCATACAGTATGCCGGTTTCTGGAAACCCGGGGCTTCCAAGTCGAGTCCGCGACGAACGGCTCGGAGGCGCTGGAGATGATGGGATCGGTGCGTCCGGACATCATCGTGACCGATCTCCAGATGCCGAAGATGGATGGTTCAGCGCTGATTCATGCGTTGCAAGCCAGCCCGGAAACCTGTGCCATCCCCATTGTGGTGCTGGCGCGCAAAGGAGCTTCCGTTCCCCAATTCGGCGAACATGTGCGCTCCGTGATCTTCAAAGACATTGACATCGCCAGCCAGCTCAGCCGCGCGCTGGAAAGCGTTCTGCCCCGAAGCGCACCCGCCTGAGGTCATCTCAGGGGCAGGGCTGCTTCCGCCGAAAACTCCGCCGCCGCAAATTCGCCAGCCAGGAACTTGGGATAAGCCGCCGCTGCAATCATGGCCGCGTTGTCGGTTGACAGCCGCCGCGACGGGAAGTAAACCGGCACACCCGCCTCCGCGGCTTCTTGCTCGAAAACCTGCCGCAACTCGCTGTTGGCGGCCACGCCCCCGGTAACGAACAGCATGCGGGCTCCGCGCTCCGCGGCGGCGATAAGCGTCTTTGAGACAAGATCGCGGACCACCGCGTGTTGAAAGCTCGCGACCAGGTCGAGCGTCTTGCGGTCGCACAGCGGCAGCACGTCCGCCGGCGTGGGCTTGGCGACGGCCGCAAGCGCCTGCCGCCGCCCCGCAATCGCGTTACGCATCCCTTCCAGTTCCACGTAGCGCAAGACCGCGGTTTTTATTCCACTGAAAGAGAAGTCGAATTGCGTCTGCTGGTCGCGGGGCGTACCACGATTCAGGTGCTTGATCTGCGCGGGCCCGAACTTGACGGCGCGCGGATCGCCTTTCTTCGCCAGAGCATCAATGATCGGCCCCCCGGGATAGCCCAATCCCAGCAGCTTGGCGACTTTGTCATAAGCTTCGCCCGCCGCGTCGTCGCGCGTGCGCCCGATGTTCTCATACACCCAGCCACGCTCCCGCTCTTCGGCGAGAAACAGATGCGTGTGGCCGCCGGAAACCACCAGCGCCAGAATGGGGAAGTGCAGCTCAAGCGCGCCTTTCTGCCGTTCCTCGAGCAGAACGGCATGGATGTGGCCTTCCAGGTGGTTCACGGTGATCAGCGGTTTCTCCAGCGCGAAGGCCAGCGCCTTGGCGTAACTGATCCCGACCAGCAGGGCTCCCGCAAGGCCGGGGCCCTGCGTTACCGCGATGGCGTCCACCGACTCGTATGTCTTCCCGGCTTCCGCCAGCGCCTGGCGCACCACCGGCACAATTGCACGCAAATGCTCGCGCGACGCCAGCTCCGGCACCACGCCTCCATAAGGCTGGTGCGTGGCGATCTGCGATGACACCACGTTGGAGAGCACCTGTTCGCCCGCGCGCACCACGGCGGCCGCGGTTTCGTCGCAAGAGGTCTCAATCCCCAGAATGCATGCTTCCGCCATATATTTATATTATTGGCTTAGAGCGCCGTTGCGGCAACACGAGCCATGAACCTGACTTCGGACAAAGCGCAGGAAGCCACGCGGATCGTGCGCGAGCTGCGCAACCACGGCTTCTCCGCCTATCTGGCCGGCGGCTGCGTGCGCGACCTGGTCTTGGGCCGCGAACCGGCCGACTACGACGTGGCCACTTCCGCCACGCCGGCGGAAGTCATGCGCCTGTTTCCCCGTACCTACGCCGTGGGCGCGCAGTTCGGCGTGGTGCTGGTTCCAGTGCTGCGCGACGGACCTGACGCCACCCGCGCGAACTATGCGATTGAAGTCGCCACTTTTCGCAGTGACGGCGCGTACTCTGACGGCCGCCATCCTGATCAAGTACAGTTTTCTTCCAGCGCGCAGCTCGACGTGCAGCGCCGCGACTTCACCATCAACGGCTTGCTGCTCGATCCGCTCAAACTCGAGGTGCTCGATTATGTGGGCGGACGGCAAGACCTGGAGCGCGGCGTGGTGCGCGCCATCGGCGAGCCGCACCATCGTTTTGGCGAAGACAAACTGCGCATGCTGCGGGCCGTGCGTTTTGCCGCGCGCTTCGCCTACCAGATCGATCCCCGGACTTTCGCGGCGGTCCGGGAGCTGGCGCCGCAGATCCATCAAGTGAGCCACGAGCGCATCCGCGACGAGATTCTCAAGATGCTCACCGAAGGCCGCGCCCGCCGCGCCTTTGAACTGCTGGATGAAACCGGCCTGCTCGAGCAGGTGCTGCCGGAGATCAAGAGGATGCAGGGCGTAGCGCAGCCGCCGGAGTTTCATCCTGAAGGCGACGTGTGGGTGCACACGCTGCTCCTGCTGGAACAGCTTCCCGCGGGCTGCTCGAAGACCCTGGCGCTGGGCGTGCTGCTGCACGACGTGGGCAAACCGCCCACGTTTCGCGTGGCGCCGGACCGCATCCGCTTTGACCAGCATGCGGAGGTGGGAACCAAGATGGCGGAGGAGATCTGCCGGCGCTTCCATCTCTCCAACGACGAAACCGCCCAGGTGTGCGCGCTGGTGGCCAACCACATGCGCTTTGGGGACGTGATGCGCATGAAGGAATCCACGCTCAAGCGCTTCTTCCGCCTAGCGGAATTTCCGGAGCACCTGGAGCTGCATCGAATGGACTGCCTGAGCAGCCATCGCGACCTCGCGCTTTACGATTTCGCCAAACACAAATTCGAAGAAATGCCTGTGGAACAGATCCGCCCGGAGCCGCTCATCACCGGCCACGACCTGATCGCCGCGGGCTACATGCCCGGCCCGCAGTTCAAAGAATGGCTCACCGCTGTGGAAGACGCGCAACTGGAAGGCACGATCACCGCGAAAGAAGAGGCGATGAGGCTGGTGAAGAGCATGGCATACCGGGAAAAATGATCTCTTGCAGTTTGGCTGGTCGGCTCGGCGCCTTCAATTCAAATCTGCCAAAGTAATCGAAATCATGTTGTCCATACTGCAAACATTCGGCTGGCAGTTACTCAACAGAACAAGGGTGCGGTTTTGACCTGCTGCCAAAGTAATGGGGCCGCTATCGAAGAAAATCTGCGTGGGCGTGAAGACAAGGGTAGCAAATACCTCATACGAGCCCGGCGCCAGCACCTGGTAGTTGGTAGCGTTGTTGAAAGCCATGCCGGAGGCGAGCGGAGTGCCGCCGGGCATGGAACCGGCAGGCAGCAGATAGAAATCTTTGATGGATCCAAGAGAGGCATTCAGGATGCGGAGCTTGGCGGCGGAATTGGGCGCGGGCGTGTTGTCATCCGTGAGCATAAATGAGGACTGCTCAAAATGGGCCCAACCATCCAGCAGAAAGGTGGTATGCGAGTCCGCGGCCAAATTGACTACGGTATCAACGCCCGCCACGGCGGTGGGATTGGGGGTGACGATCGTAAGCTGGCCTCCGCCTGCTTTGATGGGCACATAACCTGTATCCCCTAGATACGCGAGGTTGCTGTTCACCATTCTGCCGTCGACCGACACGCTCACGTTGCCTGCGGTTGGATTGAGAACCAGGACCCTGATGTTGGCGCTGCCAAAGCTGCCGCCGCCGTTTGAGCTTCCTCCACAACCAAAGGTCGCGGAGATCGCGATCAAAGTTGCCGCGAGCAAACCGTATTTCATGAGGCTGGCCATGAATCCTCCGTTCTCTTGCCCGGCCGGGTAGATACTGATTATACAATCTAACTTCCAGTAATAGACACTGTCTACTATATCCCGCTTGTATTCAAATTATCTATGCAATGGCCAGCCCGCACAAAGTACAACCCTCTGCTTTATGAACAATCGCACTGCAGGCAGGACATTGAATGCACTGCGGGCTTTGCCACGGGGACGGGCATTATAGGCCGGGCGGATTGTCCGCTGGACGTTGGCGCTGCCGCGCTCGCTTTTCCGCTGCCCCAACGACGACCGCGACACCGAAGGGCAAAGATTTGCAACAACCACAACGGGCAGATTGCGGTCATATTCATACCAATTTTCGCTCCCAAGCTGCACACATCCAGTCGGCAAATATTACACGTTTCGCGATTTGCACTTTCAATCCTAATCATCACAGTCACTTACGACTCTTCCTAAGTTATTGCTAACGCACGCGCTTCTCCCGGCGCGTCGCATCGAGCGCTCTTTTGGCACACGAGGTGCAACATACCTGCATTTACCAACGCTTCGTTCCGCAGCAAAAAGTCCGAGGAAGGCGGCTCCCCCATGGCGCTATCTCCAGGATCCAAAAACGCTTCGACCGTTAACGCATTCGCAGGCCGCAATCTGCCTGCAAGAACCATACTCGTGGTGGACGATGAACCGAGCATTCTGCAGGTTCGCCGCCTCATCTTCGAAAGCGAAGGTTATTCCGTCTTGACTGCCGAATCCGGCGAAGAAGCTCTGGAAATCCTGCGCACGCACCCCGTGGACGCCATAGTTCTGGACTACCTGATGCCCGGCTTGAACGGCGGAGAAACTGCCATCCGTATACGCAAGCTCCGGGGAGACGTCCCCATTATTTTGTCGTCCGGCTGCTTGCAGTTGCCGGCGCGAGTACTGGCAATCGTGAACGCCTCCGTGGACAAAATCATGGGACCGGAGCCCCTGATCGCCGCCGTGGAAAAACATCTTCGCCCCTTGCTGGTGGAGACTACGCTGGGCCGAGCAGCGGGGCAGGAGTGCTGATTTGATCACTTCCCTGCGCCGCGTGCTGCAATCCCCGGCAGCGATACCGGCAATTTCCCGCGCGGCTTGAGTTCGCCAAAGAGAAATTTGACCGCGCTCTGCTCGGAGCTGTACGCGCCGGAAAAGGTGCACACGTAGTTCTTCACGTCGGGGAACTGCTGGGCTACATAGGGATTGCCCATGGCGAATACCGCGGTCTTGGGCGCGGCGGCATCAAGAATCTGGCGCAGCAGGTTCTCGCTGGCCGGCTCCAGGCCGACGGTGTTTACCAGTTTTCCATCCACCATCACCTGCTTGCCCGCGACCGGCGAGAGATACACAGCGACCACGACCTTCCCCGCGTCTTTCACCGCCTGCACGATGGGCGCGGCCAGCGGCGTAGCCAGCGAGCTATCCACATAGAAGACGGTGGCATCGGCGCGGCGGGCTTTCAGCGCCGAGACAAAGCCGCGTCCGGGGCCGCCGTGAGCGTTGTCACTCATTACGATGGCCACCACGTTCACGCCCGGTTGCACGGGCGCGCGCCCGAACTCAAACTCTTTCACGTCTGGCGGAGGCGGCAGCTTGGCGATGGGGAACACCTGGCCGTTATCGCGGACCACGGTCAGCGCGTCGTCGGCCACCTGCTGGGCGAACTCCATGTCCTGCTGCTTGCTCACGAGATAAGACACCTGGTCCAGATCCACCAGCCGTGCGCGATCGAGACCTACGGACGCTTTCGCTTCCAGAATCCGCCGGACAGACTGATCAATGCGCGCCTGGGTGAGCTCGCCGCTGCGGACCGCAGCCAGCAGGCCGCGATAAGCGCCGTCAAGATCGCTGGGGAGCAGGAGCATATCGTTGCCTGCTTTCACGGCGTCTATGGCGGCGTGGCCTGCGGGATTCCAATTCCGTCCTGCGGCGCCCGCTGTGCCCCGGCCGGTTGCCGCTATGTCACTGGGCCCCGGAATAGCCGGATAAAGATTGATC